>NZ_JARESQ010000017.1:0-174212 GCF_046028085.1 Paraburkholderia sp. RL17-380-BIE-A | reverse complement strand
CCGCGGCAAAGAAAGTAGGTGCCGCCCCGCACAGGGGCAACGCTAATGGACCACTAAGAAAGCAAGGAAAGGCCAAAGACCAAAGACCAAAGACCCATAACCCAAACCCCCAAAAGCCCCCCACACAACCCCAGGAGGTTGGCGAACCGACCCTATAGGTGTATAACTAGAACCTATCAAACTCATCGCACTGATTGGTCCCCCAATGACGCTCACCGAATTGAAATACATCGTCGCGGTTGCCCGCGAGCGGCACTTCGGCCGGGCCGCCGAAGCGTGTTTCGTCAGCCAGCCGACCCTGTCGGTCGCCATCAAGAAGCTCGAAGACGAGCTCAACGTCCAGATCTTCGAGCGCGGCACCAGCGAAGTGAGCGTCACGCCGATCGGCGAACAGATCGTCACGCAAGCTCAACGTGTCCTCGAGCAGACGCTCGCCATCAAGGAAATCGCCAAACAGGGCAAAGATCCGCTGATCGGGCCGCTGCGCCTCGGCGTCATCTACACGATCGGGCCGTACCTCTTGCCCACGCTCGTCAAGCAGATGATCAAGCGCGTCCCGCAAATGCCCTTGATGCTGCAGGAAAATTACACGCTCAAGCTGATCGAACTGCTCAAACAGGGCGAAATCGACGTCGCCATCATGGCCCTGCCTTTTCCGGAAACCGGCCTGATGCTGCGCCCGCTGTACGACGAACCGTTCGTGGTCGCGCTGCCGTCCGGTCACGCCTGGGAAAACCGCCCGAAAATCGACGCCGACGATCTGAAGCAGGAAACCATGCTGCTGCTCGGCAGCGGCCACTGCTTCCGTGACCACGTACTGGGCGTCTGCCCGGAACTGATGCGCTTTTCGCAAAACGCGGACGGTATTCAGAAGACCTTCGAAGGGTCGTCGCTGGAAACCATTCGCCATATGGTGGCGAGCGGCGTCGGCATTACCGTGCTGCCGCGCATGTCGGTGCACGAAGTCAAGCCGCATGCCGGCGGCATCGACGCCGGCCTGCTCAGCTACGTCGCCTTCGACGAACCCGTGCCGGATCGCCGCGTCGTGCTGGCCTGGCGCAAAAGCTTCACGCGCATGCCCGCCATCGACGCGATTTGCGATGCCATCAGCGCCTGCGATCTGCCAGGCGTCAAAAAGCTCGACTTGCCGGTCGCCGTCAACTAACGGTCACACCCGCTTCCAGGCCGGTTCGCCGCGCATCTGCGGCAGCCGGCCCGGCGCCCGTCATGGGTGTCGATAGCTGCAGCGCCTATCGAATAGATAAAATTAATCAAACACGATGATTCGATAGTATTGATATAGTTTCCTCCATGGGTCGCCCGATCCCACAAGACCTGGAGGAAATCATGACGCAACTGAACCCGCAGCCCGCTCAAGCCCTCGCCGCACAACCGGTCGCCGCGTCCGGCGGCTTTGTCGCGTCGATGCTCAGCATGCGCACCGTCGCGTTGTCCCTGCTGGTCGATCGGGCCTTGTCCGCATGACGCATCACGCACAACGCATGAGCCTCTGACATCAGTGCGCCGCGCGCCTCTCCCCCCATTCTGTTTCGATAAAAGCCATTCAGGAGTCACGCATGTCCGAACGTAAGCTCACCAATGCCGCCGGGGCACCCGTCGCCGACAACCAGAATTCGATGACCGCCGGCGCGCGCGGCCCGGTTGTCCTGCAAGACGTCTGGCTGCTGGAAAAACTCGCCCACTTCGATCGCGAAGTGATTCCGGAGCGCCGTGTCCACGCCAAAGGTTCGGGCGCTTTCGGCACACTGAAGGTCACGCACGATATCTCGCGTTTCACGAAGGCGAAGGTGTTCGCGCAGGTCGGCAAGGAAACGCCGCTTTTCATGCGCTTTTCGACGGTTGCGGGCGAGCGTGGCGCGGCCGACGCCGAACGCGACGTGCGCGGTTTCTCGATCAAGTTCTACACGGAAGAAGGCAATTGGGACGTGGTCGGTAACAACACCCCGGTGTTCTTTATCCGCGATCCGTTGAAGTTTCCTGACTTCATCCACACGCAAAAGCGCGACCCTTACACGAACATGCGCAGCAATGTGGCCGCGTGGGATTTCTGGTCGCGTCATCCGGAGTCGCTGCATCAGGTGACGATCCTCATGAGCGATCGCGGCATTCCACAAAACTACCGTCAGATGCACGGCTTCGGCTCGCACACGTACTCGTTCATCAACGCGGCCAACGAGCGTTTCTGGGTGAAGTTCCATTTCAAGTCGATGCAAGGCATCGAGAACTTTACCGACGCCGAGGCCGCACAAGTGGTCGCGCAAGACCGCGAAAGCGCGCAACGCGATCTGCTGACGAACATCGAGCAGGGCAATTTCCCGAAATGGCGCTTCGCCATTCAGGTGATGCCGGAAGCCGAAGCCGCAAAGTACCGCTTCAATCCGTTCGACATCACGAAAGTGTGGTCGCAGAAGGACTATCCGTTGATCGACGTCGGCACGATCGAGTTGAATCGCAACGCGGCCAACTATTTCGCGGACGTAGAGCAGGCGGCGTTCACGCCGGCCAACGTGGTGCCTGGGATCGGCTTCTCGCCGGATCGTCTGTTGCAGGGTCGTCTGTTCTCGTATGGCGACACGCAGCGCTATCGGCTCGGTGTGAACCACCATCAGATTCCGGTGAACGCATCGCGCGTGCCGAGCCCGCATTCGTTCCATCGCGACGGCGCGATGCGCGCGGACGGCAATCTCGGCGGCAATGTGAATTACGAGCCGAACCGGTTCGGCGACTTCGCGCAGGACGCCAACGCGTCCGAACCGCCGCTCGCGGCGGGCGCCGTGGATCGTTACGATCATCGCCTCGACGACGACTACTACACGCAACCCGCCATGCTGTTCGCGCTCTTCGATACGGCTCAGCGCGAGCGTCTGTTCGGCAACATCGCACGCCATATCAACGGTGTGCCGCAGGAGATCGTCGCGCGGCAGATCGAGCATTTCCGCCGCATCGACCCCGCTTACGCACAAGGCGTGATCGCGGCGCTGGCCGACCTCGCGGAAGGCAACAACAAGTAAGCAGCCACGCAGCAGTTCGAGTGATGCAGCAAAGCGGGACGCATCTGCGTCCCGCCGGTATCGATACGAACCGAAGGAGCACAATCATGATGCAGATGATGATGGCCACATTGGGCGGCACGCGAGCCGCGCGCGGCGCGCAACAGCAGTACGCGTTGATGGCGCGTAAGGCCGTGGGTTTTGCGATCGTCACGAGCGGGTTCGCGGTGATCGCCGCGCAGGCGCTGCAACACGCGCTGGGCGGCTGATAGAAGGCGTGCCGTGGTTGCGGCAAGTGGCCACGCGTCATACGGGCGCAGCAGCTTTCTAAGCTAAACTGTCGGGCGTTCGTTATGTCGAGTTTGCTATCCGCAAACCGTCACTTGCCGACCGGTTCGTATCACTCTTTGAAGGAGTCATCATGGCCAAAAAAGAAGCCGCAGCAGCCGTACAGCACGTCAATATCGGGATCAGCGACAAGGATCGCAAGAAGATTGCAGAAGGGCTGTCGCGCCTGCTCGCCGACACCTATACGCTGTATCTGAAGACCCACAACTTCCACTGGAATGTGACGGGTCCGATGTTCAATACGCTGCACCTGATGTTCGAAACGCAATACAACGAGCTGGCGCTGGCGGTCGATTCGATCGCTGAACGGATTCGCGCGCTGGGCGTGCATGCGCCGGGCAGCTACAAGGAATTCGCCAAGCTGTCGTCCATTCCGGAAGCGGATGGCGTACCGGCTGCGGAAGAAATGATCCGCCAACTGGTGGAAGGTCAGGAAGCCGTGGTGCGCACCGCACGCGCGATTTTCCCGTCGACGGAAGCCGCCAACGACGAGCCGACCGCCGACCTGCTGACGCAACGCATGCAAACTCACGAAAAGACCGCGTGGATGCTGCGCTCGATGCTGGCGTAAGCGGTGCGCGTAGCGGGCGTTTCGCCCGGGTTTCAGCGCGGTGCTTCGGTTCGGCGCCGGCGTTGAAACGTGATGCAAAGCAAGGCAAACAAAGCCTCCCCGCGCGGGAGGCTTTGTTTTTTGCGCCGCCGGCTTGTCGGACTTGCTCGCGCGGCGGCGACCCGCCGTCCGCATCCCGTAAAATAGCCGCACTGTCTCGCACTTCACCGATTCCGCCCATGTTCGCCCGACTTCCCCTGTATCTGCGCCTCGTGCGCATGGACAAGCCGATCGGCAGCCTGCTGCTGCTGTGGCCGACGCTCAACGCGCTGTGGATCGCGTCGGACGGTCGTCCGTCGTTGCCGCTGCTGGTGATCTTCACGGTGGGCACGGTGCTGATGCGCTCGGCGGGTTGCGCAATCAACGACTACGCCGACCGCGATTTCGACCGTTACGTGAAGCGCACCGAGAATCGTCCGATCACGTCGGGCAAGATCAAGGCGTGGGAAGCGGTGGCGCTGGCCGCCGCTTTGTCGTTGCTGGCATTTCTGCTGATCCTGCCGCTGAATACGCTGACCAAGGAACTCTCGGTGGCGGCGCTTTTCGTCGCCGGTTCGTATCCGTTCACCAAGCGCTTCTTCGCGATTCCGCAGGCTTATCTGGGCATCGCGTTCGGCTTCGGCATTCCCATGGCGTTCGCCGCGATTCAGAACCACGTGCCGATGCTCGCGTGGGTGATGCTGCTGGCCAATGTATTCTGGTCAGTGGCGTACGACACCGAATACGCGATGGTCGACCGCGACGACGACATCAAGATCGGCATCCGCACGTCGGCGCTGACGTTCGGCCGCTTCGACGTGGCCGCGATCATGCTCTGCTACGCGGTGACGCTGGGGATCTACGTGGGTATCGGCCTGATGCTCGGTTTCGGCGTGCTGTACTGGCTGGGTTGGGCGGCGGCCGCGGGCTGCGCGATCTATCACTACACGCTGATTCGCCATCGCGAACGGATGGCGTGCTTCGCGGCGTTCCGGCATAACAACTGGCTTGGCGGCGCGCTGTTCGCCGGTATCGCCGCGCATTACGCGGCGGCGTGGGTTTGATTTTCCCCAAGCGCTTTGGGTTTCTTCGTCGCTAGCGCCGCGGCGGCTTGAATCGAACCGCTGCGGCGTTCAGTTCCAATGCGCTGCTTACGCGCTTATTCCCGGCCGAGTTCGTCGCCCATTTCTCTCGCGCGGGCGTCGGCGGCGAGTGCGCCGCGCACGATCGCATCCTTGATGCCGCTCGCCTCGAACGACGCCAGCGCCGCCGCCGTGGTCCCGCCTTTGGATGTCACGCGTTCGCGCAGCAGGCTCGGCGGCTCGTCGGAATTCGCCGCCAGTTGCGCCGCGCCGGTGAAGGTCGCCACGGCCAGCGCGCGGCCTTGCGCTTCGTCCATGCCGAGTTGGCGCGCGGCTTCCTGCAACGCCTCGATGAAATAGAACACGTAGGCCGGCCCGCTGCCCGAGATTGCGGTGACGGCGTCGATCTTCGCTTCGTCGTCGAACCAGACTGTTTCGCCGACCGCGCCGAGCACTTGCGACGCGAGCGCGCGGCCCGCTTCGTCCACGCCGGCGGTCGCCACGAGACCCGTCACGCCCATGCCGATCAGCGCCGGCGTATTCGGCATGACGCGCACGATACGGTTGTGACCGTTCAGCCAGCGGGACATGTCGCCCATGCGAATGCCCGCGACGATGCTCACAGCCAGTTGCGACGCGTTCAGATGCGGCGCCAAAGACTCCGCGACGCTCTTCAGGATTTGCGGCTTCACGGCCAGCACGACGGCGTCGTAGGCGGCGAGCGTGGCATCCGCCGCGGCGCCGGTCTTGATGCCGAATTGCTGCTCATTGCGCTTGCGTGCGTCTTCGTTGGGATCGATTGCGTAGAGGTCAGCGGGCGCGACGCCACGCTTGATGAGGCCGCCGATCAACGCGGCAGCCATGTTGCCCCCGCCGATAAAAGCAATTTTCATGATGTTCCGAAGGAAGTGCAGTGAAGAGCCCAGCAGCCGGAAAAGGCTCGTGAGGCTCAGTTAGAGCGCAGTTAGAGCTCAGTTAGAGTAATCTCGCGCGCCGAAGATCGCGGTACCCACGCGCACGATCGTCGCGCCTTCCAGCACGGCGGCCTCGAGATCGCTCGACATGCCCATGGACAGTGTGTCGAGTTCGAGTCCGTCGTCGCGCAGACGCTCGAACAACTCACGCAACTGCCGATGCGGCACGCGTTGCTCGTCGATGCCGCCGGCCGGTTCGGGAATCGCCATCAGGCCGCGCAAATTCAGCTTCGGCAGGGCGGCGATCGCGTGCGCGACTTCCACCGCCTCGGGAATGCTCACGCCGCTCTTCGACGCCTCGCCGCTGATGTTGACCTGCAGACACACGTTCAGCGGCGGCAGGTTGTCCGGGCGTTGCTCGGAGAGCCGCTGCGCGATCTTCAGCCGATCGACCGAGTGTACCCAGTCGAAGTGCTCGGCGACGGGCCGTGTCTTGTTCGATTGCAAGGGTCCGATGAAATGCCATTCGATCGTGGCGCGCAGATCGGCGAGCGCCTCGATCTTGGTGATGGCTTCCTGCACGTAGTTCTCGCCGAACGCGCGTTGGCCGGCTGCGTAGGCGGCGCGCACGTCTTCGGCGGGGAAAGTCTTCGAGACCGCGAGCAGATGGATCGAGCGCGTATCGCGTCCGGCCACGTGCGCGGCCATGGCGATGCGCTGCCGCACCGCTTCGAGGTTGTGAATCAGATCGGGCATGACGGATCCGGAAGTCCAGCGAAAGTCGATTACCCGATTATACGGACAGCATGTGCTCGACCAGTTCGATCCAGTGCGCGACCGGCGTGGAGGTGCCGCTTTGCAGATGCGCAATGCAGCCCACATTCGCCGACACGATCACCTGCGGCTCCTGTGCTTGCAGCCGCTCGAGCTTCTGATCCCGCAACGCATACGAGAGCTTGGGCTGGGTCAGCGAATAGGTGCCGGCCGAGCCGCAGCACAGATGGCTGTCAGCGGGCAGGCGCACTTCGACACCCAGCGCGGTTAGCAGATGCTCGACCTTGCCGCGTATCTGCTGACCATGCTGCAACGTGCAGGGCGGATGAAACGCGACCGTATGAACCGAGCGGCGCCGCGTGACCGAGACCAGCGGTTCTTCGAACTCAGGCAGGATCTCCGCGATGTCGCGCGTCAATTCCACCACGCGGCGCGCTTTTTCCGCATACGCCGGATCGTGGCGCAACAGGTGCGCGTATTCCTTGACCGTCGCGCCGCACCCGGACGCATTCATCACGATCGCCTCCACGCCCTGTTCGACGTACGGCCACCATGCGTCGATGTTCGCGCGCAGGTCGTCGAGCGCGTCGTCGTTGTAGCCCAGATGCAGACGGATCGCGCCGCAGCAGCCGGCGTCCGGCGCGATCAGCGTTTCGACGCCGAGTGCGTCGAGCACGCGCGCGGTGGCGATGTTGACGTTCGGCATCATCGACGGTTGCACGCAGCCCGCCAGCAGCAGCATCTTGCGTGGATGTTTCGCGGTCGGCCATTCGAGCGGACGCTGGCGCGCCGGCACCTTGTCGCGCAGCTTCTTGGGCAGCAGCGCCCGAAAATGCTGACCGATGCGCATGGTCGGCGTGAACAGCGCGCTGTTCGGCACGAAGCTCGCGAGCAGCCGGCGCGTCAGGCGCTGACCGAGCGGCCGCGTGACTTTTTCTTCGGTGAGCTTGCGGCCGATTTCCACCAGCCGGCCATATTTCACGCCGGATGGGCAGGTCGTTTCGCAGTTGCGGCAGGTCAGGCAACGGTCCAGGTGAACCTGGGTGCTGCGCGTGACCGGCGCGCCTTCCACCATTTGCTTGATCAGGTAGATCCGTCCACGTGGACCGTCGAGTTCGTCGCCCAATATCTGATACGTCGGACAGGTGGCCGTGCAGAAACCGCAGTGCACGCAATTGCGCAGAATGCCTTCGGCTTCGTCGCCGTCCGGCGTGTTGCGAATGAAGTCCGCGAGGTTGGTTTGCATCGCGTCGCTCAGAAGTCGGGGTAGAGACGGCCGCGATTGAAGATGCGGGCCGGGTCGAAAGCGGTTTTCAGGCCGCGATGGATTTTCATCATCGGCGCGGGAAGAGGAGTGAATACGCCCGCGCCGCGGTCGTAGCCGTGGCCGGTGCGGAAGATCGTGGCGTGGCCGCCGGCCTGCTTGGCGCTGATGCGCACGGTTTGCGCGTCCGTATCCGTAATCCACCAGCGCTGGGCGCCGCCCCATTCCATGAGCTGCGCGCCGGGCAGTTGCAGCGGCTCCGTAATGGACGGCAACGCGAGGCGCCAGAGCGCGGCTTTCGGCGGAATGGCGGCGAAGAACGAGTCGGTCTGTTCGCGCAGTCCTGCCCAGAAGCGTTCGGCTTCGACCGCGTCGACGACTTCGCCGCCGAGCGATGTGCGCGCCGACTTGACCGCCGCCTCGGCGCCCGCGAGGCGCACGGCCAGCGTGCCATGACGCCAGGCACTCGCGGTAATCGGCAGCGGCCGGCCGCCCCATTCGTTGAGCTTGCGGACCGCGTCGGTGCCGTTCATGTCGAATTTGAGCGTGGCTTCGGCCTGCGGCAACGGCAGCACCTTGATCGACAGTTCGAGGATCAGCCCGAGGGTGCCGAGCGAGCCTGCCATCAGGCGCGAGACGTCGTAGCCGGCGACATTCTTCACCACCTGGCCGCCAAAATGCAGCTTTTGACCCTGGCCGTTCATGATCACGGCGCCGAGCACGAAGTCGCGCGCGGCGCCGGCCGCGGGTCGACGCGGACCCGCGATTCCTGCCGCGATGCAGCCGCCGAAGGTGGCCTGTGACCCGAAGTGCGGCGGTTCGAAAGCGAGCATCTGATGGTGCTCGGCGAGCGTGGCCTCGATCTCCAGCAGGGGCGTGCCCGCGCGCGCGGTAATGACCAGCTCCGCCGGGTCGTACGCGATGATGCCGCGATAAGCGCGCGTGTCGAGGATGTCACCTTCCAGCGTCTGACCGTACCAGTCTTTGGTGCCGCCGCCACGGATGCGCAACGCGTGCCCTTCGGCGCTGGCCGAACGCACACGTTCCGACCACCCGGCGACGATGTCGTCCTCTTCCATGGTGTCCTGCTTCGTTGTGTTTCGGTTGATTGTACCGGGCGGGGGCGCTCTGGCAACCAGGAGCGGACCCGCATCGGGTAATCAGGGTGAAAGCAGGCAAAGCGGCGCGCGCGCGGGCTATGCGCGATGCGTCGGCGGGCGGGGGTAATGCTAGAAACGCGGCAAGTCCGGATGCGGCAGCAAGCCACCGCGCACGTGCATCTTGCCGTACTCAGCGCAGCGCGCTCGGGTGGGAATGCCTTTGTCGGGGTTGAGGAGGCCGGGTGCGTCGAAAGCGCGTTTTACCGCGTGGAACGCGTCGCGCTCCTCGGGCGAGAACTGCACGCACATGGAATTGATCTTCTCGATGCCCACGCCGTGCTCGCCGGTCACCGTGCCGCCCAGTTCCACGCACGCTTCGAGGATGTCGCAACCGAATGCTTCGGCCCGGTGCCACTCGTCCTGATCGTTGCCGTTGAACAGGATCAGCGGATGCATGTTGCCGTCGCCCGCATGGAAGACGTTGATGCAGCGCAGGTTGTAAGTCTTCTCCATGGCCTCGATGCGCGTCAGCAACGGACCGATACTGCGGCGCGGCACGGTGCCGTCCATGCAGTAGTAGTCGGGCGAAATTCGCCCGGCTGCCGGGAACGCGTTTTTGCGCCCCGACCAGAAGCGCAGACGTTCGTTCTCCGAGCGGGAAATCTGAATGCGCGTAGCGCCGTGTTCGCGCAGGACCGCGGTCATGCGCACGATTTCGTCGGCGACTTCTTCGGGTGTGCCGTCCGATTCGCACAGCAGGATCGCCGCCGCGTCGAGATCGTAGCCCGCGTTGACGAATTCCTCGACGGCGCGGGTGGCCGGCTTGTCCATCATTTCCAGACCCGCCGGGATGATGCCCGCCGCGATGATGCCGGCCACCGCGTCGCCGCCTTTCACCACGTCGTCGAAACTCGCCATGATGACCTGTGCGGTTTGCGGCTTCGGGATCAGCTTGACGGTGACTTCTGTGACGATCGCAAACATGCCTTCGCTGCCGATCAGCACGGCCAGCAAATCCAGGCCGGGCGCATCTGGCGCGAGCGAGCCGAATTCGACGATTTCGCCCTCCATGGTGACGGCGCGCACGCGCAGCACGTTGTGCACCGTCAGACCGTATTTGAGGCAGTGAACGCCGCCGGAATTCTCCGAGACGTTGCCACCGATCGTGCAGGCAATCTGCGACGACGGGTCCGGCGCGTAATACAAGCCGTAAGGCGCGGCGGCCTCGGAGATGGACAGATTGCGCACGCCGGGCTGGACCGTGGCGGTTCGCGCGTACGAATCGACTTCCACGATCTTACGGAAGCGCGCGAGTGAGACCACCACGCCGTGACGGATCGGCATGGCGCCGCCGGACAGGCCGGTGCCGGCACCGCGCGGCACGATCGGCACGTCGAGACGGTGGCAGATCTGCACGATGCGCTGCACCTGCGATTCCGTTTCCGGCAACGCGACCGCGAGTGGTAGACGCCTGTAGGCCGCGAGACCGTCGCACTCGTAGGCGACGGTGTCTTCTTCCCGATACAGCAAACAATGGGTCGGCAATACGGCCATCAGCGCCTGCACGACTTCGCGCTGGCGCTGGGCGAGTACTTCGGCCGTCAGTTCAGCGGGTGCGTTCATGTGACTTGTCTCCTCGTGCCTTTCAAGTCCCACGCGGCTGCTTGTCTTATGCAGCCGCGCCTGCAGACGCCTCAAGCTGCCCAGGTGAAGATCTTTCCCGGGTTCATCAGATTGTGCGGATCGAGCGCATGCTTGATGGAGCGCATGGTGTCGACCGCGACTTCACCGTGTTCTTCGAGCAGGAAGCCCATCTTGTGCAAGCCGACGCCATGCTCGCCCGTGCAGGTGCCGTCCATGCGCAGCGCGCGTTGCACGATGCGATGGTTCAGGCGCTCGGCTTCGACCAGTTCTTCCGGCTTGTTCGGATCGATCAGGATCGCGACGTGGAAGTTGCCGTCGCCGACATGGCCGACGATCGGGCAGGGCAGCGGCGAGTCCTTCAGGTCCTGTTCCGTTTCCTCCACGCATTCCGCGAGGCGCGAGATCGGCACGCAGACGTCGGTCGTGACCGCACGGCAACCGGGCTTCAGTTGCAGCATGGCGAAATAGGCGTTGTGGCGCGCGTTCCACAGACGGCTGCGGTCTTCCGGCCGCGTGGCCCATTCGAAACCTTCGCCGGCATTTTGCGCGGCGATGTCCTGGACCAGTTCGGCCTGCTCTTTTACGCCGGCCTCGGTGCCATGGAATTCGAAGAATAATGTGGGCGCTTCACGCAGCGTGAGATTCGAGTGGCGGTTGATCGAGCGGATAGCGAGCGAGTCGACGAATTCGACGCGCGCGATCGGCACGCCGATCTGGATCGTTTCGATGACCGCGCGGACCGCGTCGCCCATTGACGGGAACGCGCACACCGCGGCGGACACCGCTTCCGGTTGCGGATACAGGCGGACTGTAATTTCCGTAATCACGCCGAGCGTGCCTTCCGAGCCGACGAACAGGCGCGTGAGGTCGTAACCCGCGGACGACTTGCGGGCGCGGGTGCCGGTTTTGATCACGCGGCCATCGGCCAGAACCACGGTCAGCCCGAGCACGTTCTCGCGCATGGTGCCGTACCGTACGGCGTTAGTGCCCGAAGCGCGCGTGGCCGACATACCGCCAATGCTCGCGTCCGCGCCCGGGTCGATCGGGAAGAACAGGCCCGTATCGCGCAATGCCTCGTTCAACTGCTTGCGCGAGATGCCGGGCTCGACGGTGACCGTCAGGTCTTCGGCGTTGATTGACAACACCCGGTTCATTTCAGACAGATCGATCGATACGCCGCCCTGTACCGCGAGCAAATGCCCTTCCAGCGAAGAGCCGTTACCGTAAGGGATGATCGGGACGTTGTACTGGCCGCACAGTTTGACGACGTTTTGCACGTCTTCGGTGGTGCGGGCGAACACGACGGCGTCAGGCAGTTGGGGATCGAACGGCGACTCGTCGCGGCCGTGATGCGCGCGCACGGCTTCGGATACGGACACGCGGTCGGCGAACGCGGCTTTGAGCGCGCTCAGCAGCTCGGCGGGAAACGGCCGGCGCAGCGGGGCCGGCGGCACGGGATGATTCACGCATGTCTCCTGATAGGTGGGGCAATGCTGGTTTGCAGCATCTGTTTCATTTTACGCCGATCGCCCACGGGCCGGCGTTGGAGCAGGCGGGCGCTTCTATAATGGCGGCGACTTCACGATGCGCGCAATATGGATAAACGCGGTGCCCGATGAGCCGCGTTGGGATACATGGGGCCGCGCGTCGTCACTGAATGCATGGGAGATATGATGGGCAACCGCTTGAGCAAGATCGCTACCCGAACGGGCGACGACGGCACCACGGGTCTCGGCGACGGCACCCGTGTGCGCAAAGACAGCGCGCGGATCGCCGCGATCGGCGACGTGGACGAACTCAACTCCAACCTCGGCGTACTGCTGTGTGAAACCTTACCGGACAAGGTTCGTGCGGCGCTGGTCGCGATTCAGCATGACCTGTTCGACCTTGGCGGCGAGCTGTGCATTCCCGGCTATACGATGATTACCGACCGGCACCTCGCCCAACTCGACGACTGGCTTGCGGACTACAACGCCGACTTGCCGCCGCTGAAGGAGTTCATTCTGCCCGGCGGCTCGCGCGCGGCTTCGCTCGCGCATGTGTGCCGCACCGTATGCCGGCGTGCCGAGCGCGCGATTGTTGCGTTGGGGGAATACGAGACCATCAACGCCGCGCCGCGCCAATATGTGAACCGGCTGTCGGATCTATTGTTCGTGCTTGCGCGCGTGCTCAACCGTGCGGACGGCGGCACTGACGTGCTGTGGCAACATGAGCGCGGCGCGAGCTAGAGTCGAGCCGCAGCGATACGTGCATGACAGCGCGATGTTGCATGCAACACCATACGCGTTGGCGATCCATACACGTTAGCCGACCGCCAGCGTGACCGGCTTGCCGATCCGGCTCATCATTTCCACCAGCGTATCGATAGTGAACTTGGTGGTCTTCTTGTTGACCACGTCGGACACGCGCGGGCGCGACACCATCAGTATCTCGGCCGCCTCGGCCTGTTTCAGATGATGCTGTTCGATCCACGTGGACAGTTCTGTCATGAGTTGCTCCTTGAGCAGCCGCGTGTCGTTGATCTGTTTCTGCGACGCCGCGTGCAGCCGCTTCGCCTCTTCAGCGGAAAAGCCGAGCTCGAGGAACAGATTGGCGCCGGGCCTGCTTACGTGACGAATTTTGGTGTCGATCGTCATTGTTAGTTTTCCTATTGTTAATGGTGATGTGACCAGAGGTGGTGTGACCTGATTGCGCGATACCGCGTTTCGGCAATCTTCCTGTCGCGCGGACCCAGCTTCTGGCTTTTCTTCTGGAAGCAATGCAGCACGTACAGTGCTTCCACGAACTTGGTCACGTACATGACGCGATAAATGCCGTCTGCTTCCCTGATGCGAATCTCGCGCGTTCCGGGGCCGATCGAGTCAAACGGCTTCCAGTCGTCAGGGTCGAGGCCTGCCTGAATTTTGCCGAGTTGAAACCCCGCTCGACGACGCATTTCCTCGGGAAAAGCGAGTAAATCGCTATAGCTGGAGCCTAGCCAGCGAATTTCTTTTTCCTGCTCCATAGCCGCCTTTCATGTACAAAATCTTATACGCAACCTTCATCCCGGTCAAGTCGCATTCGACCCGGCCATAGGTTGTTAAGGTACAGAGGCGGTTAAGGGAGCACCATTCGTCCGTTCGGCTAACAAAAAACCCGGCTCACCATCGAGCCGGGTTTTTCCGTGCATCCGCTGCTCCAATCAGTTTGGGTTCAGTTGCCGCTGCCACGCGCCACACGACGTTGCTTCACTGCGTCGGCGAGGCCTTCCAGCACGGCGACGCTTTCGTCCCAACCGATGCACGCGTCGGTAATGCTCTGGCCGTACGTCAGCGCGCAGCCTTCCTGCAGATCCTGGCGGCCCGCCACCAGGTGCGATTCCACCATCACGCCGACAATCCGTTCGTCACCCGAAGCAATCTGGCGGCCGATATCCGCGCACACCGGAATCTGGTTCTCGTGTTTCTTCGAGCTGTTCGCGTGGCTCGCGTCGATCATCAGACGCGCGGCGAGACCGGCCTTGCCGATGTCCGCGCACGCGGCGTTCACGCTGTCCGCGTCGTAGTTCGGCGTCTTGCCGCCACGCAGGATGATGTGGCAGTCCTCATTGCCCGCGGTCGAGACGATCGCCGAGTGGCCGCCCTTGGTGACCGACAGGAAATGGTGCGGCTGGGAGGCGGCCTTGATCGCGTCGACGGCGATTTTGACGTTGCCGTCCGTGCCGTTCTTGAAGCCGACCGGGCACGACAAGCCCGATGCCAGTTCGCGGTGCACTTGCGATTCCGTCGTGCGCGCGCCGATCGCACCCCACGAGATCAGGTCGGCGATGTACTGCGGGCTGATCATGTCGAGGTATTCGGTGCCGGCCGGCAGGCCGAGTTCGTTGATGCGCAACAGCAACTCGCGCGCGGTGCGCAGGCCGTCGTTGATCTTGAAGCTGTTGTCCATGTGCGGGTCGTTGATGAGACCCTTCCAGCCCACCGTCGTGCGCGGCTTCTCGAAGTACACGCGCATCACGATTTCAAGTTCCCCGGCAAAGCGCTTGCGCTGCTCGACCAGCCGCCCCGCGTACTCCATCGCGGCCTTCGTATCGTGGATCGAACACGGTCCGATGATGACGATCAGACGATCTTCCATGCCGTGCAGAATGCGATGCATCGCGGTGCGCGAGTTGTAGATCACGTCGGACACCGTTTCGTCGCAGGCGAATTCGCGGATCAGGTGAGCGGGCGGCGTGAGTTCTTTCAACTCGCGGATGCGGACATCGTCGGTATTGTGCGGGGGCATGGTGTTCTCCAATCGGTTCGTAGCGTGTTCGCGCGGGCAGTCAGGATTGCGATGAAGCAGCGATGCCAGAGCGGACAATCGTCAAAAATAAAGTTTCAAAGACATGAGGCGAAAAAAAACCGCCAGGCTGGCTGGCGGTTTTTCGGGAATTCTCGGTGTTCTGCGTGCACTAACACCCCTCTCGATCCGCCAGCGGTCTGAGATGCCAAAAAAAGTAAAAATAAAACTTGGCGGACATGACGAATGAGGTCGCAGGTCAAAAAGGGTGAGTGACTTTATAACCCGGGCAGGCTGCGCTTGCAAGCCGCGGGGCGTAAAAATGCGGGAAATCCGCATACTTCGCGCAATGCATGCACGAAGTATGCGTTTGCTGCGAAATCAGGCAGTACCGCCGACCGTCATCTTCTCGATGCGCAGCGTGGGCTGGCCTACGCCCACCGGAACGCTTTGGCCTTCCTTGCCGCACACGCCGACGCCCGAATCGAGTTTCATGTCGTTGCCGATCATGGTCACGTATTTGAGCGATTCCGGGCCGCTGCCGATCAGCGTCGCGCCCTTCACCGGGTACGTGACCTTGCCGTTTTCGATCATGTACGCCTCGGACGCCGAGAACACGAACTTGCCGTTCGTGATGTCGACCTGGCCGCCGCCGAAGTTCACCGCATACAGCCCGTTCTTCACGGAAGCGAGGATTTCCTGCGGGTCCTTGTCGCCGTTGAGCATGTACGTGTTGGTCATGCGCGGCATGGGCAGCGCCGCGTACGACTCACGGCGCGCGTTGCCCGTAACCGGCATTTTCATCAGACGCGCGTTCAGCGTGTCCTGGATGTAGCCCTTCAGAATGCCGTCTTCGATCAGCGTGGTGCACTGGGTCGGATTGCCTTCGTCGTCGATATTGAGCGAGCCGCGGCGGTTCGGCAGCGTGCCGTCGTCCACCACGGTCACGCCCTTGGCGGCGACCTGTTCGCCGATGCGCCCCGCGAATGCCGACGAACCCTTGCGGTTGAAGTCGCCTTCGAGACCGTGGCCGATCGCTTCGTGCAGCAGCACGCCGGGCCAGCCCGGTCCGAGCACGACAGTCATCGCGCCGGCCGGCGCCGGACGCGCGTCGAGGTTGACCAGCGCCGCATGCACGGCGTCGTCGACGTAGCCCGACAGCACGTCGTCGGTGAAATAGCCGTAGTCGAAGCGGCCACCGCCGCCGCCGCTGCCGATTTCGCGGCGGCCGTTCTGCTCGGCGATCACGGTGACCGACACACGCACGAGCGGCCGGATGTCGGCCGCGAAGCCGCCGTCGCTGCGCGCGACCAGCACCACGTCGTATTCACCGGCGAGGCCGGCCATGACCTGCTGGATGCGCGGATCGCGGCCGCGCGCCATCTTTTCGATGCGCTCGAGCAGCTTGACCTTGGCGGTGGCGTCGAGCGAATGCAGCGGATCGGCCGGCAGATACAGATCGCGCCCGGCAATGCCGGTCAGCGACGAGGCCACCTTGATCTTCTGCTTGCCGCCGCCTGCCTTGGCGATCGAGCGGGTGGCGAGCGCCGCCTGGCGGATCGCTTCGGGCGACAGGTCGTCCGAATAGGCGAAAGCCGTGCGGTCGCCCGACACGGCGCGCACGCCGACGCCCTGGTCGATGCTGAAGCTGCCGGACTTCACGATGCCTTCTTCGAGACTCCACGCTTCGCTGCGCGTGTACTGGAAATACAGGTCGGCGTAGTCGATCTTGTGCGTGAAGATTTCGGCGAGCGTGCGGGTGAGCAGGGCTTCGTCGAGACCGTAGGGCGTCAGGAGAATGTCCTTGGCGGTGGCGAGATTACGGATACCGGGTTCGATGATGTTCATGCGAAGTATGTTCTGCTCGATACGAAGGATTCGGTTAGCGCGTCTGTCACTCACCAGATGAGTCCAGGGCGCCGCACTTTCAATGTCACACGAGTGGGTTGATCAATGTGGTCAGGGGAGTCAACTGAGTACGCGATGACGCCAGGCGGGCAGACTCTGTCGCACTTCGTCGATGCGCGCACGCTCGAGATTGCCGGCGACCACGCCTGCGCCTTCGTCGCGCACCGCGACGATTTCGCCCCACGGGTCGATCAGCATGCTGTGGCCCCAGGTACGGCGGCCATTTTCATGCTTGCCGCCTTGCGCCGCGGCCAGCACATAACACTGGTTTTCGACCGCCCGGGCGCGCAGCAGCATTTCCCAATGCGCGCGGCCGGTCGTGTATGTGAACGCCGACGGCACCACGATCAGCGCGCAGTCGCCCATGCGCCGGTACAGCTCCGGAAAGCGCAAATCGTAGCAGACCGACAGGCCGACACGGCCGAACGGCGCTTCGAAGCTGCGGACTTCGCCGCCGGGGCAGATGGTGCGCGCTTCGTCGAACGATTCCTCGCCCTTTTCGAAGTTGAACAGGTGGATCTTGTCGTAGCGCGCGGCCTCGTTGCCTTGTGGGTCGAACACCAGCGTGGTGTTCAGCACGCGCGACGCTTCTGGCGACATCAACGGCAGCGTGCCGCCGATCACCCAGACCTGGTGGCGGCGCGCGGCGTCGGCGAGAAAGCGCTGGATCGGGCCGTCCTGATAGGGTTCGCGCACGGCGAGCTTGTCCGTGTCCTTGAAGCCCATGAAGCAGAAGTACTCAGGCAGCAGGACGAGTTGCGCGCCGCCGGCGGCGGCCTCGGCGATCAGGCGCCCGGCTTCGGCGAGATTACGATCGCGATCCGGGGTGCTCACCATTTGCAGCGCGGCGACCCGGAAGACGCTTTCCAGGGAACCGCTGGAGACGGTTGAAGAGACGTGTGTTTCGCTCATGAGCGTTTCGGAAAACTCCCGGCAAGGCGGCGGCGCGAACCGCTTGCGCCGCATACGTCGTTCAAGGCTGGCTGGGACCGATCGTGCCGTACGGCGCCTGTCTGACCGGGCAAAGGGTCGGAGACAGGCTCAGTGCGCTTCCACGGTCGAAGCCGGAGCGTCCATCTTACCGCGATCGCTCTTCACCCGCTCGACGTGCGGTTTCGACCACGAACCGGTGATCGCATACTCGCGGGCGAAGGCGTGCGAGACCGACTGGGTGAACGCCAGATCGGCCACCAGCGCGCCCAGCCCGAGCAGCGGATTGATGACCGTCGCGGCGATCACGGCGGCGCCGGCGCTGACCGTCGGCACGACCTGAACGTGCAGATCCTGGGTCTCCTGGGCGAGATCGACCGAACCCTTCATCTCGACGCGCGCCGGGGCGGTGACCATCTCGAAGTTCTCGGTACGGCCAATGCCGTTGTGAATCTGCGCCGTGCCGGTGACGTGCTCGAACGGCAGGCCTTCGCCGATCACGTCGCGAAAGTTCAGGGTGGCGAAGCGCGCGAGACTTTGCAGGCTGAGCACGCCCAGCAGCTTGGCGACGCCCGGATCGACCTTGAGGATCTGGCCGTGGCGCAGATCGACGGCCAGATTGCCGTTGAAGGTCGGATAGTCGATCCTGGTCGGACCGCCTTGCCACATCATCTTGCCCGAGAGCGAGCCGCTGCCCGCCTTGAGCGTGCGCGGCTGGCCGAAGCGTTCCAGCAGCGCGCCGGCGTCCTTGATGTCCAGCTTGAAATCGAACACGGTGCGGCGCGGCGTGGCTTCGTCGGCGCTGCTGCCGAGCTCGGTCGAGGTCCGCCAGTTGGCGGTGGCGGTCAGCGTGGCGGCGGGGTTGGTGATGTCGAGCTTGTCCAGTTGCCAGACCGGCACGCCGTCTTCGTCGAAGTTGTGCGCGTCGACTTCGAGACGGCCAATGTTGTGGTCGCGCACGATCAATTCGTTGACCACCAGGTCGATGGACGGCATGTTCTGCGCGGGCGCCGAGATTGCCTGGCCGAGCAGATCCTTGTCGGTGGCCGACGGAATCACCACGCGGGCAAAGCGCGCCTGCAGCGTGCCGGGCGAGTCTTTGGTCGGACCAGGCAGCCAGGACACGTGGCCGGACACCTGATTCGAGGCGATGTTCGCCTGCCATGTGCGATCCGCATGCGACGCGCCCACGATCACGCTGTCCCAGTGACGCTTGAGCAGCGTCAGCGTGTCGATGTGCACCGCAAAGCGGCTCGGCAGGAATTGCGCGACAACCGGATTCGGCGCGGGCGGTGTCGCGGTGGCGGGCGCGGGCGCATCTTTACTGCGTAATTGCGTGACCAGCGCGCGCCACGCGTCCGCGTCGAATGCGTCCAGGTCGACGGCGGCGATCACGCCTTCGGACGGCAGGTCGGCGGGTCTGTTCACGCCGACCGCGCCGCGCACGACCGTGGGCGGCGTTTTCGGCTGATAGCGCAGCAGATAGGCGGCGGCGATCGGGCCGAAGGTGAGATCGGCGCGCTCCAGTCCCGTTTCGCCCGACGTAGTGGACGGGCCGACGGCGAAGCGCAGCGGCATCGGCGTGCCGACGGGCTTGTTGAACGGCGCGGGGAAGTCGAGCGCGAGGCCGGTCAGATCGGAGTTCGCCGTCACTTCGGGCAAACGTCCCTTGGCGCCGCGCACGTTGAGCGCGTACGGCGCGCTGCCGCTCATGCGCGTCAGTACCTGCGCGGTCGGGCCATGCAGGTTGAGTCCGCGTGCCGCGTCGACGGCGATATGGCCGCCGAGGTCGAGCGCATACGTGCCGTCCTGCTTCAGACCGCCATTGGCATGCATATCGCCGCCGAGGAATTGCCCGGAGAGCCGGTCCACTTGCGCCGTGTGCTCGGTGAAATGCACCTTGCCCTTCAGTTGCGACAGCGGCGGCACGTTCTCGACGCTCAGGCGGTTGTTCTGGAAACCGACGGCGCCTTCCACGGCGATATGCGGCTTGGGCGTGCGCGGCACCGTCAGTTTGAGCGCGAGCGACGCGGGCCCTTCGGCGCGCACCTTCTCGGTCTCGTGCTTCGCCATGATGCCGAGCGAACTGGCGTTTACATAGTCGAGCATGTCGGCGAGCGGACCATGGCCATCGCCTTTGATGACGAGGCTCGACGCCTTGGTGCCGAGGTCGTCGATCCGGCCGTTGACGCCGGTGAGCGCGACCTGCTTGTAATGCGCCCGGTCGATGTCGAAGCGCATCACGTTCTGCTTGAGCTCGAACACGCCATCGATGCCGTCGAGCGCCGGCCACACGTTCGGCGTGCCGTTCTTCATCTTGCGCGGCGGGTAGGGCGTCGGATCGAACTTGCCGCCCTTGAACGGCGCCACGATATGGAACTGCCCGGCGCTCGGGTCGCGCGAATAGGGGAACTTGGTCAGATCGCCGTGCACCTCGATCGTCGCGCCGTGCGACATGCCGGCCTGCAAACCGTGGCCCAGATAGATGCGCAGCTTTTCGCTGATGCTGGTCGGCAGATAGCGGGTGATGCGCGTCACCTTCGCGCGCTGGAAGTCGGCTTTCAGATCGAGCGAGCCTCGCCCGTGGCCCGGGTTGCTGTAGTCGGCGCTGGCGGTGGCTGCGACGTCGGCGTTCGAGACGCCGAAATCGGCCAGCTTCACGGTGAACGCAGGGCGGTTCTCGCCCGGCGCTTTCGGCGTAATCGTCCAGTCGGCGCGGCCGTGCAGGCGGTCGAGCTTCAGGCGCGGGTCGTCGAACACGCCCGGCAGCGTAATGGCGACGTTGGAGGTGTCGAGCAGGGCGGTGCCGTGGTTTTCGTCGGCATCCACGCTGCCCCACAGATTCTCGATACCGGGGATCCCCGCGCGCGGGTGATTCAGCGGCGTGAGCCCCGGCGGCGGTTCCTGCGCGGCGACGCTGATGCCTTGCAGATCGCCCTTGAAGCGATAACGCTCGATCGGCTCGGCGCCGCTCGGGCGATGATCGCTGCCCGCTTCGCCGGACTCTGGCTTGCCGCGCTCGACTTCGATCAGATAGTTGGCCACCAGACCGCGTGGGTTGTAGCGCACCAGATTGTTCAGGAGGCGCCCCGGCAGCGGCAACGCACGGCTGAATTCGGCGAGGACGCCTAGGTCGACGCGATCGCCGCTCACGCTGACGAGTTGTCCATGCTGCTGCGAGGCAGTCCGGAAGCGTCCGTTCAGCGTGTCGAACGCGAGCATGCGCGTGAGCGGCGTGCCGTCGTCGAGCGGCGGCTGGCCGAGTTCGGCGTGCAGCTGGCTCAGTTGCAGCCTGTAGTCGCCCTGTTCGGCCTCGAGGCGCCACGAAAAGTTGGCCACCGGCACTAGCAGCTTCGGTTGGGTCGGACGTACCCGCATGGCGACGTCGGCGCCGGCGAGCTGTCCGCCGGCCGACTTCATGCGACCCTCGGCGAAGTCGATCCAGATCGCGTTGTCGATCCGGCCGGCATACATCTCGAACGGGGAATTGACGTAACGCGCGAGCGTCGGCAGATCGACCGGGCCGGTCGAGACGTACACCTGGCCCGTCCAGTTGATCGGCTTGCCGATTGCCGAGAGCGGCGCGTGTCTGAAATGGGTGCGGAAATCAAGCGGACCGTGCAGGACATGCCCTTCGGCGGGCGCCTGTAGCGCCAGCCGGTGATCGTAGCCGTCGTTGAGAATCGCGATCCGGATATCGCGCAAGGCAAGCTCGGGTGCGTCACGCTGCGCATCGCGCCAGCGCAGCACGCCGCCGCGCACCACGATCGCCTGTTGACGCAACAGCCAGGTGGACAGGACATCGTTGCCGCTGTGGCGCGTCGGCACCGGCACGCCCGCCACCGAGAGCACGCCGTCGCTGCTGCGCGACACCAGCACGTCCGGCTGATCGACGATCAGGCTGGAGAGCGCCGGATGAAACTGCCAGAGCGATTTCCACGAAAGCGTGGCGGTGGCGTGCGGAATCGTCAGCGCGGTTTTGCCTTCGTGATCGCGGATCACGAGGTTGCTGACGTCGAGGCCTGGCTGGAAGCCGCTCCAATATGGCGCGAGCTTGCCGATGGTGAACTGTGCATGGAGCTTCTCTGAAACGATCGCCTCGATGCGCGGGCGGAACGAGTCGGCGCGCGGCAGCACCACATAGCGCAATGCGAGAAACAGACCCGTGGCAACGAAGTACAGGACGAGCGCGATCGCGAGGACCACGTGAAAGGTCCGACGCAGCACGATGTGGTCGCTTCCGCTCACAGGCCGGACCTGCCCGGTTTCGTGAGGGTCGGCGGATTCGTTTCGCTCGGACATGCTGCGGCGGGTGGGCGTATGGTAGTTTTGCGAATTAACGACGAAATGTAACACACGGAATAGCGTGGGCGGACTTCCTGCAAACCCTGTCTGCGCGCCGTCTCGCGACCTGCGCGAGGCTGTCGCGCCGTGTGCTGCTGCGAATTGAACCAAGCTGATCAAGCAACGAGCGAGCCAGACCCTTGATGACAGACGCCACTCTCCTGAGTTCCAGCTATTCACACTACGCGGCGCGCGCCGCGGCGGCCCGCCCGCAACTCGTCGCGCAGGTGGCGGCGCTCGCTTCCTTGCCGCTGACCCGAGACCGTATCGATGCCCGTTTCGACGCGTTGTGCGCCGAGGCGGCCGGCGCGACCGGTGCGCCATTGAGTGAGGATGCACTCAAACGGGCGCTGCGCCAGTTGCGCACCGAGGTGTTTTGCGCCGTGATGGAGCGTGATCTCGCCGGCGCGGCGGATGTCGCCGAAGTCACGGGCACGATGACCGATCTGGCCGAGACGACGATCCAGCGCGCTCTCGCCGTCCTGTCCGCCGAACTCGAAGCGCTGTACGGCGAGCCACGCGGACCGCATGGCGAGCGGCTCTCGCTCGGCGTGGTAGGCATGGGCAAGCTCGGTGGCCGCGAACTGAACGTATCGTCGGATATCGACTTGATCTTCATTTATGAAGAGGACGGCGAGACCGCGGGCGGGCAGCGTTCTCCGATCGCCACCCAGGACTTTTTCACACGCCTCGGCAAACGCCTGATCGGCGCCCTCGCCGAAGTCACCGCCGACGGCTACGTGTTCCGGGTCGATATGCGGCTGCGGCCGAACGGCGATTCGGGGCCGCTTGTATGCAGCCTCGGCATGCTCGAAGAGTATTTCTACGTGCAGGGCCGCGAGTGGGAGCGCTACGCGTGGATCAAGGGCCGTCTCGTGTCCGAAGGCACGAGCGACGCGGCGCAGCGGCTACAGAAACAGCTCGACGCGATCGTCACGCCGTTTGTCTACCGCCGCTATCTCGATTTCGGCGTGATCAGCGCGATTCGCGCGTTGCATCTGCAGATTCGCCAGGAGGCGCAGCGTCGCGCGTCCATGCGGCCCGACAAGGCCGACGACATCAAGCTCGGGCGCGGCGGCATCCGCGAAATCGAATTCAGCGCGCAGGTATTCCAGTTGATCCGTGGCGGTCAGGACGCGGGATTTCGCGTGCGGCCGACCCTCGCCGTGCTGCGTCATGCGGCGACGCACGGGCTGATCGATACGTCGGTCTGCGTGAAGCTCTCGCAGGCTTATCGTTTCCTCCGCGAACTTGAACACCGTCTGCAATACCGCAACGACGCGCAAACCCATGCCATGCCGGTCGCGCCAGAGGAACGCGCGGCGCTCGCCCGCGCCATGGGCTGCGACGATTACGCCGCGCTGATGGCGAAGCTCGATGAGCATCGCGAGTTCGTCGAACAGCAGTTCGATCAGATTTTCGCCGACAAGGTGAACGGTCGCGACGGCTGCGGTGCACCCGAAGACGGCGCTGCCGCATGGGTCTGGAGCAGCGCACTCGCCGACGACAGCGCCGACGAAGTCCTGCAGGCGCGCCTGATCGAACTCGGCGTGGCCGAGCCGGGCGAACTGCTCGCGCGGCTGCGCGCGGTATGGCAGTCGTCGCGTTACGCGGGGCTGGCCGAGCGCAGCCGGCAACGCTTCGACATCGTCGCGCAACGCGCGCTCGAAGCCGCGCGCACGCTGGAGCCTGCCGCGCGGCGCGGCGATACGGTGGCGCGCTTCTTCGACCTGCTGGAAGCGGTCAGCCGGCGCGGCGCGTATCTGGCGCTGCTGACCGAATATCCGCAGGCACTGCACCGCGTGCTGTCGGTGCTCGGCGGATCGCGTTGGGCGGCCGGTTATCTGATCCGCCATCCGCAATTGCTCGACGAGTTGCTCGACGACGAAGCGATGGATAGTCCGTTCGACTGGCCCGAATTCAAGCGCACCTTGCGCCTGCGTCTGGCCGCCGCCGACGGCGTGGAACAGCAGATGGATCTGCTGCGCCACGCGCACCAGGCCGAGGTGTTCCGCATTCTGCTGATCGATCTGGCCGGCAAGCTGAGTGTCGAGCATGTAAGCGACCGGCTGTCCGAACTCGCCGACACCGTGCTCGACGTCACGCTCGAAGCGGTCTGGAAGCAGTTGCCGAAGCGCCATCGCGAAGTGCCGCGTTTCGCGGTGATCGCGTACGGCAAGCTGGGCGGCAAGGAGCTGGGCTACGCATCCGACCTGGACGTGATCTTTCTCTACGACGACACCGACGACGCCGCAGCCGAGGTCTACTCCACCTACACCCGGCGCCTCATCACCTGGCTCACGACCGCGACCGGCGCGGGTACGCTGTTCGACGTCGACTTGCGGTTGCGGCCGAACGGCGAGTCGGGCCTGCTCGTCACCGATCTGGATGCGTTCCGCCGCTACCAGTTGCGCGAGGGCGACGCGGCCAATACGGCGTGGGTATGGGAACACCAGGCATTGAGCCGCGCCCGTTACTGCGCGGGCGACGCCGAGATCGGCGCGAAATTCGAGGCCATCCGCGAACAGGTGCTGACCACGCCGCGCGAAGCGGCACCGCTCGCGAAGGAGATCGTCGAGATGCGCGAGCGCGTCGGGGCGGGGCATCCGAACCATACGGCGCTGTTCGATCTGAAGCACGATCGCGGCGGGATGGTGGATATCGAATTCACCGTGCAGTACTGGGTGTTGCTGCACGCGGCGAGCGACCCCGAGCTGATCCGCAATACCGGCAACATTGCGCTGCTGCGGGAAGTGTCGCGCTTCGGCCTGATGAGCGAGGCGGAAGCCGAGACGGTCGGCGCGGCCTATCGCACTTACCGCAAATTGCAACATAAGCTGCGGCTGGACGGCATGGAAAAGGCGCGCGTCGAGCCCGCGCTGGTGGCCAACGCGCGGGAAGCCGTGCTTGGGTTGTGGAAGCGCGTGTTCGGGTGAGGGCGCGCGGATTGATCGGCTCGCGGCGACGGGGGGATGCCCCCCGGCTGATCAGCAATTAGGCTGCCAGCATTTCCTTCGCGTGCTTGCGGGTGGTCGGGGTGATCTCCAGGCCGCCGAGCATCCGTGCCACTTCTTCGATGCGGTTCGCCTTGTCGAGCGAAGTCACGCTGCTGACCGTGCCGCCTTTGCCATTGCCCGCTTTGGCCACCTGGAAATGGTGGTCGCCGCGCGCGGCGACTTGCGGCAAATGCGTGACGCACAGCACCTGGCGCTGCTGGCCGAGCTGATGCAGAAGCCGCCCGACTACTTCGGCGACGCCGCCGCCGATGCCGGTATCCACTTCGTCGAAAATGAGCGTGGGCGTCGGGCTGGCGGCGCTGGCGATTACCGCTAACGCGAGGCTGATACGCGCCAGCTCGCCGCCCGAGGCGACCTTCGCGAGCGGCCGCAGCGGCACGCCCGCATGACCGGCGACCCGGAACTCGACCTGTTCGAGCCCATGCGCGCCACCTTCGGGCAGCGGCACCAGCGCGACTTCGAAGCTGCCGCCTTTCATCGACAGTTCCTGCATGCCCGTGGTGACCGCCGCGCCCAGCGCCTTGCCGGCCTTGGCACGCGCCTTCGACAGTTTCTTTGCCTCGGTCAGGAAGGCTTCTTTGGCTTTGGCCTCGGCGGCGTGCAGGCTGTCGAGGTCCGCGGCGGCGTCGAGCGCGGCCAATTGCGCGCGACGCGCCTCGTGTTCTTCAGGCAGCGTTTCCGGCTGCAGACGGAATTTTCGCGCGGCCGAATGCAATGCATCCAGACGCTTTTCGACCTGCGCGAGCCGGTCCGGGTCGAGTTCGAGCTTTTGCGCGTAATGGCTCAGCGAATACGCCGCTTCCTGCAACTGGATTTCGGCCGGCTCCAGCGCGGCCAGCACGTCGTTCAAAGCCGGATCGATCTCCGCCAGATCGCGCACCTTCGACACGATTGAGGACAGATGCGTGATCATGGCCTCGTCCGATTCGGAAAGCGCGCCGAGCGCGCCTTGCACGCCGTCGATCAGATTGGCCGAATGCGACAGCCGCCGATGCTCGGCATTGACCTCTTCCCACTCGCCCGGCTGCGGCGCGAGCTTGTCCAGTTCGGTGAGTTGCCAGGCGAGGCGCTCGCGTTCCAGTTGCAGTTCACGGTCACGTGTTTGCGCATGCTCGACCGCCTGAACCTTCTCGCGCCATGTGCGCCATGCCCGCGTGACGATGGCCGCCGTGTCGGACAGGCCGGCGTGGGTGTCGAACAGTTCGCGTTGCGCGTCGGGGCGCATCAGCAACTGGTGCGCGTGCTGGCCATGAATATCCACCAGCATTTCGCCGACCTCGCGCAACTGCGCGAGCGTCGCCGCCGTGCCGTTGATGAAGGCGCGCGAGCGGCCGTTGGCATCCACCACGCGCCGCAGCATGACGGTGCTGCCGTGATGGCCGTCGGCGCCGATTGTGCCGAGCGCCTGCTCGTCGAGCCAGTGCTCGACCTGCGCATGCGTTTCGAACTCCGCGGTGATGTCCGCGCGGCTTTCGCCCGTGCGCACGACGTTCGCATCGGCACGGGCGCCGAGCGCGAGCGCCAGCGCGTCGATCAGGATCGACTTGCCGGCGCCGGTTTCGCCGGAGAAAACAGTGAAGCCGCTGTCGAATTCGAGATCGAGCGCGGCGACGATGACGAAGTCGCGTATCGAGAGGTGGCGAAGCATGGAGGTCGTCTGGTGAGCTGGGTAGTCAGGGTTCGGCAGCGGCGGCGTTCGCGTTCCGGGTGTCCTTGCCGCTCAGGGCTTGGGGTCTTCTTCGTGCGACGGGTATTCGTTCCAGTGCAGCTTCTTGCGCAGCGTGGCGAAGTAGCTGTAGCCGACCGGATGCAGCATCGGCACCGTATGACGCGAGCGGCGCACTTCGATCGTGTCGCTCAGTTCGAGCGAGGTGAACGACTGCATGTCGAAATTGACGTTCACTTCGCGGCCCGAGACGATCTGGATGCTCACCTTGGAATCGTCCGGCAGCACGATCGGACGGTTCGACAGCGCGTGCGGCGCGATCGGCACCAGCACGATGCCCTGCAACTGCGGATGCAGAATCGGCCCTTGCGACGACAGCGCGTAAGCGGTCGAGCCGGTGGGCGTGGCCACGATCAGGCCGTCCGAGCGCTGGTTGTACATGAAGCGGCCGTCCACCGAGACATGCAGTTCCGCCATGCCCGAGAAGCCGCTGCGGTTGACCACTACGTCGTTGAAGGCCAGTGCGTGATAGATCGGGTTGCCGTCGCGCATGATGCGCGCTTCGAGCAGCACCCGTTCTTCGCGCTCGAAATTGCCGGACAGCATTTGCGGCACGATCTCGCGCATGTCGGAGATCGGAATGTCGGTAATGAAGCCGAGCCGCCCATGGTTGATGCCGATCAAGGGCGTGCGATACGGCGCGAGCTGTCGGCCGATACCGAGCATCGTGCCGTCGCCGCCCAGCACCACGGCCACGTCGGCGCGCGCGCCGATCTCGGCGGGACGCAGCGCCGGGTAGTCGGTGACGCCGATCTCGGCGGCGGTGTCGGCTTCGAACACGACCTCGAAGCCGCGCTTCGCGATGCACAAGGCGAGCGCGGTCAACGGCTCGGCGATACCCGGCGTATTGTTGCGCCCGACGAGCGCGACGGTCTTGAACTGGCTGGTCACTTGCATGCCGGCATTACACCATAGGTAGGGCCTGAAAAGAACCGTAGACAGACCCGGTGACGGGCCGGCGCGCGCGGGCCGCCAGCGCCTCTCGCGATTATCGTTAGAATGGTGAAGCCTTGATGACATGCGCGCCGGCTAAAGTGCGGCGGGGTGCCGCCAGCCGGGCCGCCCGGAAGGCGGCCCGCAAGGTGCTCCGCAACGCGCCGGACTGAACGCCGGCCAATGATGTGCCGGACCGAAGGCAACGTGCCGCAGCGGCAAGCGGTGGCGCGTTCGTCAGGGATGGGCGCCCCTAGCGCTCGCGGTAGTCGTGCCATTGAGCTAAAATTTTCCGTCATGCTAGATCCTCGCGCACAAACCCTCCTCAAAACGCTGATCGAGCGCTACATCGCCGAAGGTCAGCCGGTCGGCTCGCGCACGTTGTCGCGCTATTCGGGCCTCGAACTGAGCCCCGCCACCATCCGCAACGTCATGTCCGACCTCGAGGACTTGGGGCTCGTGATCAGCCCGCACACTTCCGCGGGCCGCATTCCCACGCCGCGCGGCTACCGCCTGTTCGTGGACACCATGTTGACGGTGGAGTCCGCCGCGGACGAAGAAGCCGTGATGCGTACCGTCAAGACCACGCTGAAGGCAGGCGAGCCGCAGAAAGTCGTTGCTGCCGCGGCGAGTGTGCTGTCCAACCTGTCGCAGTTCGCCGGCGTGGTGCTCACGCCGCGGCGCAGCCACGTGTTCAAGCAGATCGAGTTCATGCGTTTGTCCGACAAACGCATTCTGCTGATCATCGTCACGCCGGAAGGCGATGTGCAGAACCGCATCATGGCGACCCAGCGCGATTTCTCGCCGTCGCAACTGGTCGAAGCCTCCAACTACATCAACGCGCACTTCGCGGGCCTCTCGTTCGACGACGTGCGCCGCCGCCTGCGCGAAGAAATCGACGAACTGCGCGGCGACATGACCACGCTGATGCACGCCGCCGTCACGGCCAGCACCGACGAAGCCGACACGGGCGAGACCGTGCTGATTTCCGGCGAGCGTAACCTGCTCGAAGTGGCCGACCTCTCGTCGGATATGGCGCGCTTGCGCAAGCTGTTCGATGTGTTCGACCAAAAGACCAGTCTCCTTCAATTGCTCGACGTGTCGAGTCACGCGGCGGGCGTGCAGATTTTCATTGGCGGCGAGTCGAATCTCGTGCCGATCGAGGAAATGAGCGTGGTCACCGCGCCTTACGAGGTGAACGGCAAGATTGTCGGCACCTTGGGCGTGATCGGACCGACCCGCATGGCCTACAACCGCGTGATTCCGATTGTGGACATTACCGCGCGCCTGCTTTCCCTCACGCTCAGCCAACAGTAAATAGCTTTCTTTTCGACTCCTCGCCGCGCCGGTTCCTGCCGCAAATAATGCGTCACGGCGCGCGGCTTGCCAATTGGCCGAATGGCCAGGGGTGTCCGGCGGACCGGTGCATGAAGCTCGCCGCTATAATGGTTCCCACTTGAACCGCCACTCCGCCTAACCGGTTACTTCTGCTGCCTATGCGCTTCGACCTCGAGCGGCCTTCACAGAACGCCACATCACACCGCGTCGCCGTGCTCCTGATCAATCTCGGCACGCCCGACGCGCCGACGCCGCGTGCGGTTCGCCGCTATCTCGCGCAGTTTCTTTCCGATCCGCGGGTGGTCGAAATTCCGGCGCTGCTCTGGCAGATCATCTTGCGCCTGTTGATTTTGCCGTTCCGCGGCCGCGCCTCCGCCAAGAAATACGCCACAGTGTGGATGCCCGAAGGCTCGCCGCTGCGCGTGTACACCGAGAAGCAGACGGAAGCCTTGCGTCATCTGCTGCAACTGAACGACTACACGGTGCTCGTCGACTACGCGATGCGTTACGGCACGCCGGGCATTCCGGCCATGCTGAACCAGCTCAAGCTGGCGGGCGCCGAACGCGTGCTGCTGATGCCCATGTATCCGCAGTATTCGTCGTCCACCACGGCCACCGCGTTCGACGACGCCTTTTCGGCGCTCAAGCGCATGCGCAATCAGCCGGAAATCCGCACGGTGCGCCAGTACGCCGATCATCCGGCCTACATTGCGGCGCTCGCCGCGCAGGTACATCACTATTGGCATCAGCACGGCCGGCCGGATTTCGCCTCTGGTGACAAGCTGGTGCTGAGCTTTCACGGCGTGCCCAAGCGCACGCTGGATCTCGGCGACCCATACCACGAGCAATGCCAGCAAACCGGCGCGCTGCTGATGCAGGCACTCGAACTGACGCCGGTGGAATGCCGCATCACGTTCCAGTCGCGCTTCGGCAAGGCCGAGTGGCTGCAGCCGTACACCGCACCCACGCTCAAGGAGCTGGGCTCGGCGGGCGTGCGGCGTGCTGATCTGTTCTGTCCGGGCTTTACGGCCGACTGCCTTGAAACCATCGAGGAAATCGGCATGGAGGTGCGCGACGAATTCCTGCACGCGGGCGGCCAGGATTTCCATCGGATTCCCTGCCTGAACGCCTCGCAGGCGTGGATTGCCGCGTTGGGCGAAATCGTTGCGCAGAATTTGCAGGGCTGGCCGGTGCAGGCGCTACCGGTGCCGCACACGACAGGAGCTTGAGCAGGCTCATGAATTACAGGATTTCAACCGAAGCCGGCGCCAAGTTGCGCATCGACAAATGGCTGTGGGCGGCGCGCTTCTTCAAGACGCGTTCGCTCGCGGCGGCGGCCGTCGAAAAAGGACATGTGCGCATTGACGGCGCCAGCGTCAAGCCGGCCAAAGACGTGCGGGTCGGTGACCTGGTCGAGATCGAGATCGAACGGATCGTGTGGCAAGTGGAGGTGCTGGGCGTGTGCGACGTGCGCGGCCCGGCGAGTGTCGCGCAAACGCTTTATGCGGAAACCGAAGAGAGTAAGTTGAAGCGGCAGGTCGAACAGGAGCGGCGCAAGACGTATCGCGAGCCGGCGGCCGCATTACACGGCCGACCGACCAAGCGCGACCGGCGCACTATCGACAAACTTTCAGGTGGGGATTGAACAGTTGTTCCATGGTCGCGTGCACGCCACCATATTCGGTAGTGTGATCGTTGACAGCCCCGGACATGCAGATGGTCGTGGTGCCCGCAATCAGAACCAATGCGACCACCGAGATTGCAAAGGTCAGTTTCACGGTACTCCCCTCGGGAAGGTTCAGGATAAAGACGGGCGAATCGGGTGAAATTGCAAGATATCGGAAAGGATTACGTCAGATTAGGGTTAACGCGTCTTTTCCGATGCTTTGTTGGAGCATAGGCCACTTGCCGCCCGCACTCAATCTCAATCTGATTGCGTCGCATTAATGGTTGTAACCAGGCATTTCCGCTGCCCGGCCGTGGTGCGAAAAGATCCGGGAGAACCGCTTGAAATGGTTCTTTCCGGCCTCATCTGCCGTGTTGATTTGCGGTGACTCGCGAAGTTGTCTGTCGCGATTTTGCAACGCACAAACCGCACCAGGCTTAATGCGCTGCCGCCGCCCTCGGCTTTTACCTCGCTTTCACTTTTTAACGACTTTCAGCGACATGGAAAACACGCAAGAGAACCCGACGAGCCAGAATTCCAAGCCCGCCGACGAAACCGCGCGCCAGGCCGCCGAGGCCGCGGCACCTCAGCAGGAAGCCGCTGCGAACGCGGCGACCGACTCGCCGGCAAGCGCCGAGCAAGCGGCACTGGCCGAGGCTCAGGCAAAGATCGCCGAGTTGCAGGAAAGCTTCCTGCGGGCCAAGGCTGAGACTGAAAACGTGCGCCGCCGCGCTCAGGAAGACGTCGCCAAGGCTCACAAGTTTGCGATCGAGACTTTTGCCGAGCATCTGCTGCCGGTGATCGACAGCCTCGAAGCAGCTGTCGCCCATTCGACCGACGATCTTCCGAAAGTGCGCGAAGGCGTCGAACTCACGCTGCGCCAGCTCACTGGCGCGCTGGAAAAGGGACGCGTCGTCGCCCTGAATCCGGTTGGCGAGAAGTTCGACCCGCATCGCCATCAGGCCATTTCCATGGTTCCGGCCGACCAGGAGCCGAACACCGTGGTGGCCGTGCTGCAAAAGGGCTTCGTAATCGCCGATCGCGTGCTGCGACCGGCACTCGTGACCGTCGCGGCCCCGAAGTAAGCGCGACGAGGCGTTCAGAAGCCGTTTAGTCTGGCAGGCGTCGCCATGGCCAATATTCCCGTCGACGCCACCGCGTTCGCGGCCTTCGAGATGCAGGCGCTCAGCGCGGAGTCATTCGACGCCGGGCTCGCCGGAGCGGGCGATGAACTGGCCGTGGTGTTTTTCTGGGGTCTCGACTGCTTTAACTGCGAGATTGCCAAGAAGGCCATGCTGGCGCAGCCGGACGCGATTCGCGCTCTCGGTCTCAAATGGTTTCACAGCAACGTTTACGAGCATCGCGAACTGGGGCGGCGCTTCACGCTGCACGGCGTGCCCACATGGTTCTTTTTTTACCGCGGCAAGCGGCTCGGCCGGGCAACCGGCTGGCATGGCCTCGGGCAGTTCCGGGCCGCGGTTGCGGCCGCACGGGAAAAAATCCGGGTGGCTGATGCTGCAAAAACCGCCGGCCCGCAAGCCGATGGAACAATTTCGGGCGAAAGTTCGCCCGATTGAAAAAAATTAAAGACCGCATCGTAAAAGAGGTCTTGAAAACGATGCGGACGCACTTATGTTGAGTGCAGGTAGGAATTGAGAGCGGATCGCCTTACCGCCAGCAGGGCAAACAAGGCGCTTCCCGCAGCGATCAAAGTCAGGAGATTAGTAAAAATGGGCAAAATCATCGGCATCGACCTCGGCACGACCAACTCGTGCGTGGCGATCATGGAAGGCAATTCGGTCAAGGTGATCGAGAATTCGGAAGGCGCGCGCACCACGCCGTCGATCATCGCTTACATGGAAGACGGCGAGATTCTCGTCGGCGCGCCTGCGAAGCGTCAGTCGGTCACGAACCCGAAGAACACGCTGTACGCGGTCAAGCGCCTGATCGGCCGCCGCTTCGAAGAAAAAGAAGTGCAGAAAGACATCGGCCTGATGCCGTACAAGATCATGAAAGCCGACAACGGCGACGCATGGGTCGAAGTGCGCGATCAGAAGCTCGCTCCGCCGCAAATTTCGGCTGAAGTGCTGCGCAAGATGAAGAAGACCGCTGAAGACTACCTCGGCGAGCCGGTCACGGAAGCCGTGATCACGGTTCCCGCGTACTTCAACGACAGCCAGCGTCAGGCCACCAAAGACGCAGGCCGCATCGCCGGTCTGGAAGTGAAGCGGATCATCAACGAACCGACCGCAGCCGCTCTGGCATTCGGTCTGGACAAGGCCGAAAAGGGCGACCGCAAGATCGCGGTGTATGACCTGGGCGGCGGCACGTTCGACGTGTCGATCATCGAAATCGCCGACGTTGACGGTGAAATGCAGTTCGAAGTGCTGTCCACGAACGGCGATACGTTCCTGGGCGGTGAAGACTTCGACCAACGCATCATCGACTACATCATCGGCGAGTTCAAGAAGGAACAGGGCGTCGATCTGTCGAAAGACGTGCTCGCGCTGCAGCGCCTGAAGGAATCGGCTGAAAAGGCCAAGATCGAGCTGTCGTCGAGCCAGCAAACCGAAATCAACCTGCCGTACATCACAGCCGACGCATCGGGTCCGAAGCATTTGAACCTGAAAATTACGCGTGCGAAGCTGGAAGCGCTGGTTGAAGAGCTGATCGAACGCACCATTGAACCGTGCCGCGTGGCCATCAAGGACGCAGGCGTGAAGGTCGGCGAAATCGACGACGTGATTCTGGTCGGCGGTATGACCCGTATGCCGAAGGTGCAGGAAAAGGTTAAGGAATTCTTCGGCAAGGACCCGCGCCGTGACGTGAACCCGGACGAAGCCGTGGCCGTTGGCGCCGCGATTCAAGGCCAGGTTCTGTCGGGTGACCGCAAGGACGTTCTGCTGCTCGACGTGACCCCGCTGTCGCTCGGCATCGAAACGCTCGGCGGCGTGATGACAAAGATGATCAACAAGAACACCACGATCCCGACCAAGCACGCACAGGTCTACTCGACGGCTGATGACAATCAGGGCGCCGTGACGATCAAGGTGTATCAGGGCGAACGCGAAATGGCAGCCGGCAACAAGCTGCTGGGCGAGTTCAACCTCGAAGGCATTCCGCCGGCACCGCGCGGCACGCCGCAGATCGAAGTGAGCTTCGACATCGACGCGAACGGCATTCTGCACGTCGGCGCGAAAGACAAGGCGACCGGCAAGGAAAACCGCATCACGATCAAGGCGAACTCGGGTCTGTCCGAAGCCGAAATCGAGAAGATGGTGAAGGACGCCGAAGCGAACGCGGAAGAAGATCACAAGCTGCGTGAGCTGGCCGACGCCCGCAACCAGGGCGACGCGCTGGTCCACAGCACGAAGAAGGCGCTCACCGAATACGGCGACAAGCTCGAAGCTTCCGAGAAGGAAAAGATCGAAGCCGCGCTCAAGGACCTCGAAGAAACGCTGAAGAGCGGTTCGAGCGACAAGGCCGCGATCGAAGCCAAGATCGAAGTGGTGGCCACCGCCTCGCAGAAAATGGGCGAGAAGATGTACGCCGACATGCAGGCTGCGCAAGGCGCGGAAGCCGCGGCAGCAGGCGCGGCGGGTGCGGGCGGCGCAGGTGCATCGGCGGGTGGCGCGAGCCAGCAGCAGGACGACGTGGTCGACGCCGAGTTCAAGGAAGTCAAGAAAGACTAAAGCCAGGTCGCATTTCGACCGTAAAGCCGCACACAGCAATGTGTGCGGCCCGGCTGCACAAGGGATTGCGTCCAACCGGGCGACATGAACGTGCGAAAGCGGTTATCGCGCCTGGCGAGCCTTTTGGGGCTCTCCGGGCACATTTGTTTTATGGAGGGCGTTGTTTTCAGGCCATGTTGAAAGGGCGTGAAACAGCGGCCGGACGAGTCGTTAGACTCCAGCATTCAAGAGGAGCCACCGCGTCGCATTGCGCGAGTGGCGTTGAACCGATATGGCGAAACGGGATTACTACGAGGTTCTGGGCGTCGCAAAGAACGCGAGCGACGACGAAATCAAGAAGGCTTATCGCAAGCTCGCGATGAAGCACCACCCCGACCGCAATCCGGGCAACAAGGATGCGGAAGGGCATTTCAAAGAGGTGAAGGAAGCCTATGAAATGCTGTCGGACTCGCAAAAGCGTGCCGCGTACGACCAGTACGGCCACGCGGGCGTCGATCCGAACATGGGCGGTGCCGGAGCGCAAGGCTTTGGCGGTTTTGCCGACGCATTCGGCGATATTTTCGGCGACATCTTCGGCCAGGCAGCCGGTGGCGCCGCGCGTGGCGGTGGCGGCCGCGCGGGCCCGCAGGTGTACCGCGGTGCCGATCTGCGCTACAGCATGGAAATCACGCTCGAACAGGCCGCACACGGCTACGACACGCAGATCCGCGTGCCGAGCTGGGTCTCGTGCGAAATCTGTCACGGTTCGGGTGCCAAGCCCGGCACCAAGCCGGAAACCTGCCCGACCTGTAGTGGTTCGGGTTCGGTGCGGATGTCGCAGGGCTTCTTCAGTATTCAGCAAACCTGCCCGAAGTGCCACGGCACCGGCACCTACATTCCCGACCCGTGCGGCCACTGCCACGGCGCGGGTAAGGTGAAGGAAACCAAGACGCTGGAAGTGAAGATCCCGGCAGGTATCGACGACGGCATGCGTATCCGTTCCGCCGGCAATGGCGAGCCGGGCATCAACGGTGGCCCGTCGGGCGATCTGTACGTCGAAATTCATATCAAGCAGCACTCGGTGTTCGAGCGCGACGGCGACGATCTGCATTGCCAGATGCCGATTCCGTTCACCACTGCGGCGCTCGGCGGCGAGATCGAAGTGCCGACCCTTGCGGGCCGCGCCAGCTTCACGGTGCCGGAAGGCACGCAATCGGGCAAGACGTTCCGTCTGCGTGGCAAGGGCATCAAGGGGCTGCGTTCGAGCATTGCCGGCGATCTGTACGTGCACGTGCAAGTCGAAACGCCGGTCAAGCTGACCGAGCCGCAGCGCGATTTGCTCAAGCAGTTCGAAAAGGCGCTGGTCGAGGGCGGTTCGCGGCATAGCCCGCAAAGCAAGAGCTGGTTCGACCGGGTGAAGAGCTTCTTCGATTAATGACAGTTTGATTTTGGCGGTAAGCATGACGGCAGATGAGCACGGCGCGGTTTTCGCATTGCTCGACGATTGCGACGCGTTGCCGGCGCGCCCTTCGAGTCGTCTGTACACGGGGTTTGTGCAGGAATGGGTGTGTGCGGATGCCGCGCAACTCGAAGCCGTTTGCGAGCGCGTGGCTGCGGAAACCCTGCGTGGTTTGCATGCCGTCGTGCTCGCCGACTATGAGTTCGGCCGGGATCTCCTCGGCGCCGAGGCGCATTGGTCTCTGAAAACGCAGCGTGGCGATGCCACGCTGCGTTTTTTATTGTTCGAACGTTGCGAGAAACGTTCGCGTGAAGAGGTCGACGCGTGGCTCATGGCGCGCGACCAGGGCGCGGCCGAGCCATCGGTGGCGGGCACGGCCAACGTGCGCGCGAGCGTCGATCCGCGGCAGTTCAACGCGGCGATCGACGGGGTCCACGCAGCCCTGCGCGCGGGCGATTCCTATCAGGTCAACTACACGTACCGGCTCGGCTTCGATGTGTTCGGCTCGCCCGTCGCTTTGTATCGGCGGCTGAGAGCGCGCCAGCCGGTTCGCTACGGTGCGCTGATCGCGTTGCCGGACGGCGATTGGGTGTTGTCGTGCTCGCCGGAGCTCTTCGTCGAAAAGCAGGGCGAGACGTTGCATGCGCGGCCGATGAAAGGCACCGCGCCGCGATCCGACGACCCGGCGGCGGACCGGCGCGCTGCCGAATTCCTCGGCAACGATCCTAAAAACCGCGCCGAAAACGTGATGATCGTCGACCTGTTGCGCAACGATCTGTCGAGGGTGGCGCAGACGGGCTCGGTCAAGGTGCCGGCGCTCTTTTCGGTCGAGCCGTATGCGACGGTCTGGCAGATGACGTCCACTGTGCATGCGGCGTTGCGGCCCGGCACGTCGTTCGCCGGGATACTGCGCGCGCTGTTTCCCTGTGGCTCGATCACGGGCGCGCCGAAGCATCGCACGATGCAATTGATCGATGAACTCGAGAGCACGCCGCGTGGGCTCTATACCGGCGCCATCGGCTGGCTGGATGTGCCCTCGGCGGTTGCGCACACCACGAGTGCCGGCACATCCACACCGGCTGCGAACGAAACCTCCTGCGGTGACTTCTGCCTGTCCGTCGCGATCCGCACGTTGACGCTGAGCCGGTCGGCGCAAACGGGGCAACTGGAAGGCAAGATGGGCATCGGCGCGGGGATCGTGCTCGACAGCGTCGCCGCCGACGAATACGCGGAGTGTCAATTGAAGGCCCGCTTTCTGACCCATGCCGAGCCGGGTTTCGAACTCTTCGAAACAATGTATGCGACGCGCGAAGAGGGCGTGCGGCATTGTTCGCGCCATCTTGCGCGGCTCTCGTCGAGCGCGGCGGTACTCGGCTTCAAACTCGACCATACGATCGCCAACGCCCTTCGCGCGGAGATCGCGGCGAAGTGCGCGGCGCTGCCCGCACAAACTCCGCATCGCATGCGGCTCGCGTTGAGCAAGGACGGTACGGCGAACATCACCGTGGCCGTGCTGACGCCGCTAGCCGACTCCACTGTCGGCGTGTTGCTCGGACCCGATCACGCCTTCCCGGCAACCGACGCCTACGACTTGCTGCTGCGTCACAAAACCACTCGCCGCGCTGAATACGATCGCGGCTGGCGCGAAGCCGAAGCGAAGGGCGCGTTCGACACGCTGTTCTTCAACGGGCAGGGCGAATTGACCGAAGGTGGCCGGTCGAATGTCTTCGTGAAGTTGGCTGGGCGCTGGTGGACGCCGCCGCTTGCGTCGGGCGTGCTGCCAGGCGTGATGCGCAGCGTTTTGCTCGAGGAGGCGTCGGGTCTGCAGGCGGCCGAACGTGTGTTCACCCGGACCGATCTGCAAAACGCCGAAGCGCTGATGGTGTGCAATGCACTGCGAGGCGCGCTGCCGGCACGGATCGTGGACTGAGAGAGGCGCGCCGCCACGGGCTGGGACAGGTCGACCAGTCGCCAGAGAAAGACAACCGGCCTTGTATGCGTTTGAACGCGATATCGGATACGCGCCAAAGCGAACGACAACGGGCACGAAACGGCCCGTTCCGCTCGATCCTCTAACGCTCGAAACTCAGAACGTGTGCTCCGGCCCAGGGAACGAGCCGTCCTTCACGGCAGCGACATAAGCTTCCACGGCCGCGAGAATACTCGGCTGCCCCTGCATGAAATCCTTCACGAAGCGCGGTCGCTTGCCGGGGAAAATGCCCAGCATGTCGTGCAGCACCAGCACCTGACCCGAACAGTCCAGTCCCGCGCCGATACCAATCGTCGGAATGCGCAGTTGCTTCGTGACGTCGCTTGCGAGCAGCGTCGGGATCGCTTCCATCACGATCAATTGCGCGCCGGCCGCCTGCACGGCGAGCGAGTCGCGCAGCAATTGCGTCGCGCCCGCTTCGGTCTTGCCTTGCACCTTGAAGCCGCCGAACGCATGCACCGATTGCGGCGTCAGGCCGACGTGAGCGCACACGGGAATCGAGCGCTCCACGAGGAAGCGCACCGTGTCCGCGAGCCATTCGCCGCCCTCGAGCTTCACCATCTGCGCGCCGGCGCGCATCAATTCAACCGAGCTTCTGAATGCCTCTTCCGGCGTGCCGTAAGTGCCGAACGGCAAGTCGGCCACGATCAGCGCCGCGGGCCGCGCGCGCGCCACGCTAGCCGTGTGATACGCGATGTCGGCGAGCGACACGGGCAGGGTGGTCGTCTGGCCTTGCAGCACGTTGCCGAGCGAGTCGCCGATCAGCAGCACGTCGACGCCCGCGCGGTCCAGCAGCGCGGCGAAGCTCGCGTCGTAACAGGTGAGCATGGCGATTCTTTCGCCGGCGTCGCGCATTGCCTGCAGTTTCGGCACGGTGATAGCGTTCCGGCTCGCTTCCTGCAAATAGGTCATGGGTCAATCCGTTGAGAAAAAAGAGGTGGCCACGCCGCTCAGAGCGACGTGCCTTTGACAAAGAATTCCTTGCGGCCGCGCATGGTTTCAATGCGTTCTGCGAGCAGCGCAAGGTCCGCGTCGGAGTCGAGCGGATTCAGGTGTTCGGCGTTGACCGTCAGCACGGGCGTGCGGTCGTAGTGATAGAAAAACTCGTTGTACGCATCGCACAGGGCGTGCAGATAGGCGTCGGAAATCTGCAGCTCCATCGGCACGGCGCGCTTCTGGATACGCGCGAACAGCACCTCAGGGCTCGCCTGCAGATAGACGACGAAGTCCGGCGCCGGCGCGCTGGCTTCGATACGCGCGGCAAGCGCGCGATACAACTGCCACTCGTCTTCCTGCAGCGTCAGACGCGCGAAGATGTCGTTCTTCTGCGTCATGAAATCGGCGATCAGCGGCGTGCCCGACAGGTGCGCCGCGCTTACGTCCTGAGCCTGCTGCGCGCGTTGCAACGCGAAGTGCAGTTGTGTGGGTAACGCGTAACGCGCGGTGTCGCGGTAAAAACGTTCGAGAAAAGGATTGTCCTGCGGCCGTTCGAACAATTCCTGCATCGACCAGCGCTGCGCAAGGCGCCGTGCGAGCGACGTCTTGCCGACGCCGATCGGCCCTTCGATCGCGAGATAGCCGAACGGCGGCCGCAGTTGCGGTGCCGTGACGGTGAGCGGCGATGAATTCATTCGCAGGGGCCCTTGCCGGCAGTGCCTTCACCGGCGGTCAATGCATTGAGCATAGGACACTGGCAAGGCCCTTTCACCTTCTCGATGCGCTGATCGCTCACGCCGCTGAGCAGCGCCTCGGCGCGGCCATGTTGCGGAATGACCAGTGCGGCGTCGATCTCGACGAGCGGCACCAGCGCGAAGGCGCGTTCAGTCAGGCGAGGATGCGGCACGATCAGATCGGCTTCGTCGATCGATTGATCGCCGAACAGCAGAATGTCCAGATCGAGCGTGCGCGGTGCGTTGCGAAACGGCCGCTCACGGCCGAACTGATGCTCGATCTTGTGGCATAGCGCAAGCAGATGCCGCACGGGGAGCGTCGTATCGACCTTCACGACGCAGTTGAAATAGTCGTCACCGCCCGCGTCGATCGGGGCAGTGCGATACAGGCTCGACTTGGCGAGCACGGTGATGGTGTGCTGTTGTGCGAGGCACACCACCGCGTCTTTCAGGGTCTGGCGCGCGTCCCCGAGATTCGCGCCGAGGCCGAGATAAGCAACCGTCATGGCATAACTTCCTGCAACTATCGTTCGACGGCAACAGCCAACGCTGTGTCAGTCTTCGTGCGAGCCGTTATGGCCTGCTTCGTCGGCTGTGCGTTCGGCTGGCGTGCCGCCCTCCAATCCGTCGCCCGGCTTGCGGCTTCTCGCGCCACTGCTGCGCCGCCGTCGTTTTCTGGGGCTTCGGTCCTTCCCGCCTTGCGTGAGCAATGTCTCACGTGCGGCGATGTCTCCGTCTATGAACTCCGTCCACCACGCACCGACCGACTCATCGAGTTCGCCCGATTCGCAGCGCAACAGGAGGAAATCATACCCCGCTCTAAATCTTTGGTGTTCCAGCAGCTTCAGCGCGCTTCTTCCCGAGCGTTTCTCGAGGCGTAACTGCAGACCCCAGATCTCGCGCATATCCGATGAAAAGCGCTTGTGGATCGCGAGTTTCTCGGTTTGCATGTCGAGCACCTCGTCCATTGCGCGATGCAGTGCGGGGACCGGATATTCGCCGTTCGCTTCGAATTTTTGCCAACGCTGCTGCACGTCGTGCCACAACAACGTGGCGAACAGGAAGCCCGGCGACACCGGTTTGCCGGCGCGCACGCGGGCATCCGTGTTGTTCAACGCAAGCGTGATGAATTTCTCGCCGATGGGTTGTTCGAGCACCACGTCGAGCAAGGGCAGCAGGCCATGATGCAGGCCTTCCTGCCGGAGGCGTTTCAAACACGCGAGCGCATGGCCGGAGAGCATCAGCTTGAGCATCTCGTCGAACAGGCGCGCGGCGGGCACGTTGTTGATCAGATCAGCCATGTTGGCGATCGGCTCGCGGGTGCTGTCCTCGATCTCGAAGTCGAGCTTTGCCGCGAAACGCACCACGCGCAGCATGCGCACCGGATCTTCGCGATAACGCGTGGCCGGGTCGCCGATCATGCGCAACAGACGCGCGCGCATGTCGGCCATGCCGTTGTGATAATCCAGCACGGTTTGCGTGGCCGGATCGTAGTACATCGCGTTGATCGTGAAGTCGCGGCGCGTGGCGTCTTCGTGCTGCTCGCCCCACACGTTGTCGCGCAGCACGCGGCCGCTTGCATCAACTGCATGGGTGCGGCGATCGAGTTCGTCGCGCTTCAGGCGGCGCGGCGGCGCCGCGTCTGCCGCGGGTGGATCGACCAGTGCGCGGAACGTGGAGGTTTCGATGATTTCCTGGCCGAACTGCACATGCACGATCTGAAACCGCCGACCGATAATGCGCGCGCGGCGGAACAGCTTCTGCACCTGTTCAGGCGTGGCGTCGGTCGCGACGTCGAAGTCTTTCGGTTTGATGCCGAGCAGCAGATCGCGCACCGCACCGCCGACGATGAACGCGCGGTGCCCGGCCTGTTGCAGACCCTCGGTCACGCGAATCGCGTTCCGCGAGATGAGCGACTGGTCGATGCCGTGCACGTCGTGCGGAATGATGACCGGCACGTCCGGGTCGCGTACGGTTTTCGCGGGCACGCTGGCGCGGGTGGGCTTGCGGCGCGCTTTGCTCGCGCCTGACGGAGTGCGCGCCGGCGCGTTGCCGGTTTCGTCTGCTTCGGCTTCGGCGGGCAGGGTGTCGTCAGCGGGTGCCGCGTCCTGGCCGAATAGCTTGCGGATAAATTTTTTGATCACGAGGGTTGGAAGAGTTCGAGAATGCGCCAGCCTTTGGCCTGCGCATGGGCGCGCAATGTGTCGTCGGGATTGGTCGCGATCGGGTCTGTGACTTTTTCGAGCAGCGGGATGTCGTTGTGCGAATCGCTATAGAAATAGCTGTGCTCGAAGTCGCTCCACGTCTTGCCGAGCGAGGCGAGCCACGCTTCGGTGCGCACGATCTTGCCTTCCTTGTAGCTCGGCGTGCCGGTGGGGCGCCCGGTGTACGGCGAATGCGGCTCGCCGTCGACGGTTTCCGCTTCGCAGGCGATCAGCGTGTCGACGCCGAATGCCTGCGCGATCGGGCGGGTGATGAATTCGTTGGTGGCGGTGACCACGCAGCACAGGTCGCCGGCTTCCTGGTGCTGCTTCACCAACTCCTGCGCCACGGGGAAGATCGCCGGCTTGATGACTTCGTGCATGTACTGCGCGTGAAAGTCGGCGAGCTGCGCGCGCGTGTACTTCGACAGCGGCGTGAGCATGGCGATCAGATAGGCGTGAATGTCGAGCCGGCCGGCTTTGTAGTCGGCGAAAAAGCGGTCGTTTTCACGGGCGAAATTTTCGGCGTCGACCATGCCGTGTTTCACCATGAAGCGGCCCCATTCGTGGTCGCTGTCGGTGGGGATGAGCGTGTGGTCGAGGTCGAAGAGTGCGAGGTTAGCCATGGGGGCCTATTTTACTTGAAGCGGCGGATGAAGCGGATGAGCTCGCCGAGTTGGGCGCGGCACGCCGTTCTTCGGCGTCCGGCGAGGCCAGCATGGTGCGCAACAGCGGCAGCGTGACCGCGCGTTTCTGTTCGAGCGAAAAGCGGTCGAGCGCGTCGAGCAGCGCCATCAGGCTCGGCATGTCGCGGCGAAAATGCGTGAGCAGGTAGGCCGGCACGTCGTCGGCGAGCATGATGCCGCGCTCGCGTGCCGCGTGTTTGAGGACTGCGGCCTTGCCTTCGTCGGGCAGCGGCGCGAGATGGAACACGAGGCCCCAGCCGAGGCGCGTGCGCAAATCCTCGCGCACCGTCATACCGATGGGCGGCGCGTTGCCCGCGGCGACGAGTGCGCTGGTGGGATGCGCGCGCACTTCGTTGAACAGGTTGAAGACGGCGATTTGCTGCGCGGCGGAGAGTGCGTCGCAATCGTCGATCGCATACAGGGCGACGCGCGGGTCGAAACTGAAGGCGGCGAGGCTGCTCTGCGGGCCGGCGAAGCGCGCGTGCCCCGGCGACGCTTCGTGCACGAGCGCCTGCAGCAAATGCGTGCGGCCGCTGCCGGACTCGCCCCAGATGTAGAAGGTGCGATCGGCGACCGGCCCGGCTGCGAGCGCGTTTTCGAGCTCGCGCAGGCGCGTGACCAGCTCGGCGTTGGCGCCGGCGAAGAAATTGTCGAATGTCGATGGCGGCGGGGTGCCGAGATCGAGCGTCAGTTGACGAAGCACAGTAGGTTAATGCCGAAAATGAGGCCAAGCCGCAAATGGCCCGTCACGCGGGCCGGAATAGTCAACAAGCAGTCAGTTCTTATAAAGCGTGCTCGCCAGATAGCTTTGGCGCAACTCGCGCATGGCGACCGACAGGATCGCGCTGACCGGCAACGCCAGCAACACGCCGAAAAAGCCGAAGAGCTGCCCGAAAGCGAGCAATGCGAAAATCACCGCGAGCGGGTGCAGGCCGATCCGTTCGCCCACCAGACGCGGCGTGAGAAAGAAGCTCTCCAGGATCTGGCCGACACCGTAAATCAGCGCGACCGCGCCGAAGCCGTACCAGTCGCCGAATTGCAGCAGCGCCGCGAGCAGCGCCAGCGCGAGACCGGTGGCAAACCCGATGTACGGGATGAACACCGCGAGCCCCGTGAAGATCCCGACCGGCAACGCGATCTCGAAGCGCGCGAGGCTCAGCGCAATCGCATAGTATGCGGCGAGCACGCCCATGACGAGCAACTGGCCGCGCAGATATTGCGACAACATCTGGTCCATGTCGCGCGCGAGTTGCAGCGTCTTGTCGAGCCAGCGGCGCGGCACCACGACCTGTATGCGGGCGAGCATGCGGTTCCAGTCGTACAGCAGGTAGAACAGCACAAGCGGCACCATCACCACGTTGCCGACCACCGTCATCATGACATTGCCGCTCGTGCGGATGGAGGTCCACGCATACATCGCCACCGTCTGCGCGCTGCCTTCGAGCTGCCCCATCACGAGATCGCGGATACTGGCGAAGTCGAGCGAATCGGCGAGGCCCAGCATGGCCAGCTTGGGTTGCAGCCAGGCGTTCACGTGCGCGAACAGCACGGGCACCTGCTGCCGCAACTGCGGCCCTTCTTTCTGGATGACGGCGAGCACCAGCAGCACGAGCAAGGTCATCAGCAGCGTGAAGAACAGCATCATGAGCAACGCCGCAAGACCGCGCGGCACGCGCCGGCGCACCATCCACGCGACGCCCGGCTGCAGAATGTACGCGAGAATCGCACCGAGCAGAAACGGCGTGAGAACCGGACTCAGCAGCCAGAGCAGTATGCCGATGCCTAGCGCAATGGCAAGCCAGGTGAAGGCGCGGCGCTGGACAGGCGTCGGAATCGAGGAGTTCTCTTGCAAGGTTGTTTCCCAGGTGTCGTTCGGGACCGGATGATTCAAATTCCAGCCAGTCGGCCGGCATCGGGTAAAATCGCATTTTACCGACCTTCGAGCTCGTCCCCATGAATCAACCGAAATCCGCCCCGAATTCAACTGGTTCGGCCCAAGGGTTGTCGTATCGCGACGCCGGCGTGGACATCGACGCGGGCGACGCCCTTGTCGACGCGATCAAGCCCTTTGCCAAAAAGACGATGCGCGACGGCGTGCTGGGCGGCATCGGCGGATTCGGCGCGCTGTTCGAAGTGCCGAAGAAGTATAAAGAGCCGGTGCTCGTGTCCGGCACCGACGGCGTCGGCACCAAGCTGCGCCTCGCCTTTCAACTGAACAAACACGACACCGTCGGCCAGGATCTGGTGGCGATGAGCGTGAACGACATTCTCGTGCAAGGCGCCGAGCCGCTGTTTTTCCTCGACTATTTCGCTTGCGGCAAGCTGGACGTCGGCACGGCGGCAACGGTCGTGAAGGGTATCGCGCACGGCTGCGAACTGTCCGGTTGCGCGCTGATCGGCGGTGAGACGGCGGAAATGCCGGGCATGTACCCCGACGGCGAATACGATCTGGCCGGTTTCGCGGTCGGCGCGGTGGAAAAGAGCAAGATTATCGACGGCAGCACGATTGCCCCGGGCGACGTGGTGCTCGGTCTGGCTTCGAGCGGCATCCATTCGAACGGGTTTTCGCTGGTGCGCAAGATCATCGAGCGCGCGCAGCCTGATCTGAACGCTGATTTCGACGGCCGCTCGCTCGCCGACGCGCTGATGGCGCCCACGCATATCTACGTGAAGCCGCTGCTGGCGCTGATGCAGCAAGTCGCCGTCAAGGGTATGGCGCACATCACGGGTGGCGGGCTGGTCGAGAATATTCCGCGCGTGCTGCGTGAAGGTTTGACGGCTGAGCTGGACCATCGCGCCTGGCCGCTGCCGCCGCTGTTCTCGTGGCTGCAAAAGCACGGCGGCGTGGCGGATGCGGAAATGCACCGTGTGTTCAACTGCGGTATCGGCATGGCCGTGGTCGTGTCGGATGCGGATGCTGACGCTGCAATCGGTTTGCTGTCCGCCGCCGGCGAGCAGGTCTGGAAGATCGGCGTGATTCGCGAAAGCGCGGCCGGTGAGGCTCAGACCGTGGTGGTCTAAAGGCTTCGGAGTCTGCGCGGCGCGCTTTCAGAGTGCGCCGCGCGGGTCCGACGCTGCAAGGCTCAATGCCTCAGATGCAACGCTTCACAGCCACGCTTTACAACTCCGCTTCAAGGCCCCGCTTCACAGCCCAGCTTCACAGCCCCGTCTTACAGCTCCGCTTCACAGCCATCCTTCACATCAACGCTTCAATCGCCTCAAGCACCCGCGCCGTCGCGTGCGGATCGCAGCAATCCACCACCACTCGTTCCGTCATGCTTCGCAGCCATGTGAGCTGCCGTTTGCATAATTGCCGCGTGGCGAAGACGCCCTTGTCGCGCATGGTCGAATAATCGACCGCGCCATCCAGATATTCCCAGACCTGCCGATAGCCCACGCAACGCATGGACGGCATCTCGGGCAATAAGTCGCCGCGCTCGCGCAACTTTACGACTTCATCGACGAAACCGCTGGCCAGCATCGCATCGAAGCGCTTCTCGATCCGCGCATGCAGCACACCACGATCCGACGGCTCCAGCGCGATCGGCGCGAAGCGCCATGCGGCGGCGGCGTCATCCACTCGGGCCGGCGCGGCCAGCAAGGCGGACATGGCCTGCCCGGTCAGCATGTAAACTTCCAGCGCCCGCTGAATGCGCTGTGAATCGTTCGGTGCGAGGCGCGCGGCCGTCACGGGATCGATCGCGGCAAGCCGGGCGTGCATGGCCGGCCAACCCTCGCGTGCGGCGTCGGCATCGAGCGTGGCACGCAGGTCGGCGTCGGCGGCAGGCAGATCGTTGAGCCCCTGGGTGAGCGCCTTGTAGTACAGCATGGTTCCGCCGACCAGCACCGGCAAACGCCCGCGAGCGTGGATCTCACTGGTCAGCCGCAAGGTGTCGGCGCGAAATTGCGCGGCGGAGTAGGCGTCGGTCGGATCGACGATATCGATCAGATGATGCGGCGCCACCGCGCGCTCTTCAGCGGTTGGCTTGGCGGTGCCGATATCCATCTCGCGATAGACCAGCGCCGAATCGACACTGATGATTTCCACCGGACGCCGCGCGGCCAGCGCCAGCGCGGCGGCGGTCTTGCCGGACGCGGTCGGCCCGAGCAGGCACGGGACGGTCGTGGGTGTGCGTGAAGTCATAGGCCAGGCGGTCGCGTGTCGCGGCAGCGTCACGTCACTGACCACGCATGAACAGCCGATCGAGATCGGACAGCGTCAACTGATACCACGTAGGACGTCCGTGATTGCATTGATCGGCACGCTCGGTCGCCTCCATCTGACGCAGCAGCGCGTTCATTTCATCGAGCGTGAGGCGCCGGTTCGCACGCACCGCGTGATGGCACGCGAGCGTGCCGAGCAGTTCGTGCTGACGTTCGGTCAACACGCGCGAGCCGCCAAATGCATGCAGGTCGGAGAGGACCGCGCGCGCCAGCGCCTGCAAATCCGCGTCTTTTAGCAACGCCGGCACGGCGCGGATCGCGAGCGTGGTCGGTGACAGCACGGCGAGGTCGAAACCGAGTGCGTCGAGCGTGTCGCGCTCTTCTTCCACGGTGCCGATTTCGATCGGGTCGGCCTGCATCGACAGCGGGATCAGTAGCGGTTGCACGGCAATCGTGCGGTCCGCCAACGCGTTTTTGAACTGCTCGTACAGAATGCGCTCGTGCGCGGCGTGCATGTCGACGATCACCAGACCGTGCGCGTTCTGCGCCAGCACGTAGATGCCGTGGATCTGGCCGAGCGCGAAGCCGAGCGGTTGCTCGTCGGCGGCGTGGAAAGCGGGCGTGGAGTAGGGCGCAGACGCGTTGTACGGCGACGGCGTATCGCCGGCCGAATCGCGGACCTCGAAAAGCGTGGCGCCTTCCGCTGTGCCGGCATGCGTGTCTTTGCGGCCGAAGAGCGCGTCGTAGAACGCGAGCGGTTGGGCAACTGGCAGCGTGCCTTGCGTCATGCGGGCCTGGCGCATCCAGGTATTGCCGGACTGTGGCGACGATCCGAAGCCGCCTGATGTACCGCTTGATCCACCACCGAAACCGCTACCGAAGCCGCCTGCACCCGCACCGGGGCTGCCTCCGCCGATGCCCGCACCGCCGAGCGGCGTCGCGCCGAACGAAGCCGGCCCGCCAGCGGATGGCGCCAGATGCGCCGCATGCCCGCCCGCTGTCGTTTCCGGCGACGCGCCCGCATGCCGCGCCAATGCGCGCTGCACGGCGTGAAACACGAACTGGTGAATCGAGCGCGAATCGCGAAACCGTACTTCGATTTTCGACGGATGCACGTTCACATCGACCGCTTCAGGCGGCAGATCGAGAAACAGCACATAGGACGGATAGCGCTCGCCGTGCAGCACGTCTTCATAGGCGGCGCGTACGGCGTGCGTGAGCAGCTTGTCGCGCACAAAACGGCCATTGACGAAGAAGTACTGCTGATCGGCGCGCCCGCGGCTCGCGGTCGGCAGGCCCGCACAACCGTAGACCGCAAGCGGGCCGGCGGATTCGTCGAGCGGCAGATGCGCCGTGGCAAACGTGTCGCCGAGAATCTTCGCGACCCGCACGGGCGGCTCGCTGGCGTTCCAGTGTTCGACGGCCTTGCCGTTATGCAGCACCGAAATCGCGACATCCGGCCGTGCCAGCGCCGCGCGGCGGATCTGTTCGAGGCAGTGGCCGAGTTCGGTCTGCTCGCTCTTCAGAAATTTGCGGCGCGCCGGCGTGTTGAAGTACAACTCGCGGACTTCGATCGTGGTGCCTTGTGTGCCCGCTGCGGGGCTCAGCACGCCGGTTTGCGCATCCACGCGCACCGCGTGCGACGCGTCGGCCGTGCGGCTCGTGATGGTCATCTGCGCGACAGATGCGATCGAGGCCAGCGCCTCGCCGCGGAACCCCAGCGTCGCGACGGCTTCCAGTTCGGCAAGCGAGCGGATTTTGCTGGTCGCGTGGCGCATCAACGCAAGAGCGAGTTCGTTCTCGGGGATGCCGCAGCCGTCGTCGGTGATCGAGATGCGCTTCACGCCGCCTTCGTCGAGCAGAATGCGCAGCGACTGCGCGCCCGCGTCGAGCGCGTTTTCCAGCAGTTCCTTGACGACCGACGCCGGTCGCTCGACCACTTCGCCGGCGGCAATCTGACTGATCAGTTGATCGGGAAGGGGCTGGATCGCGCGCAACGGGCGTGGTGCGGGCGCGGCGGCGGAAACCGCGGTCGCGGCGTCGAGGCCGGCAGGCGTTTCGGAGAATTCGGACATGGCGAAATTATAGCGATTCGGCGCGGCAGGCTCGCGGTGCGCTCGAGCGCACCGAAGCGCGGGAGATTTTTAATCGCCGCCGGGCACTTTCTGTATCATGACGCGGTCAATTTGCCGCGGCGAGTGAGCGTTTGCCGCCATCGCCAGCTGGTCTGCTCATACGGCCATTTCCGCCACCGTCACATTCGCTTAATAAAGGATTCTCTTTGGACACGTTGCTACATTTCGTCAACCTTGTCTTGCACATCGACAAGTTCCTCGGAGACTTTATTCACGTGTACGGCGCCTGGGTCTACGCGGTGCTGTTTCTGATCGTGTTCTGCGAAACCGGGCTCGTGATTCTGCCGTTTCTGCCGGGCGATTCGCTGCTGTTCATCGGCGGGGCTTTCTGTGCGACGGGAGAAATGAACATTGGCTTGCTGATCGTGTTGCTGCTCGTAGCGGCCATCAGCGGCAATACCGTCAACTACATGATCGGGCGGGCCATTGGGCCGCGAGTGTTCAATTCGCACATTCCTTTTCTCGAGCGTTTTCTCGATCGCAGCGCGCTGCAGAAGACGCACAACTTCTACGAGAAGCATGGCGGCAAGACTATCGTGCTGGCGCGTTTCATTCCGGTGGTGCGCACCTTCGCGCCGTTCGTTGCGGGTGCATCCGAAATGACGGTGAGCCGGTTTCAGTTGTTCAATTTTGCCGGCGCTTTTTTCTGGGTATTGCTGTTGACGTTGCTCGGTTATTTTTTCGGCAACATTCCGTTTATCCGTCAGTATCTGAATGTGATCGTACTGGTGGGTATCGGTGCTGCGGTTGTACCGGTCGTGCTCGGCGCGTTGTGGAAGATGATGCGCAAGAACGCATCGAATGCGGGAAGCCGCTGAGGTTTTGCCGCAGGGCTAGTCCGATAAAAAACGGCGTCGCGAATCTCGCGACGCCGTTTTTGTTTGGTCTTTCTGAATCGCACTGAATTGACAATTAACAATTGGCAATGCGATTAATTGCGCCGTGTCAGCCGGTGGCGATTCTCGTCGCGCGGCAACACTCAGCTCACTGCACGCGGCGCCAGTGGCGTTTCCGGCGTCGGGTAGCCGGCTTCCTTGAACGTCTGGATGATCGCGCGGTTGGTGTCGAAGTAGACCTGCCAATAGCTCTCATTGTGCGTGTAGGGCCGCACGCAGAGCAGGGGGCCTTCCGGCGTGAAGCCCAGCACTTCGATGTCCGGCGCGGGACTCTCGGCCACGTTCGGAATTTGCGTGACAGCCGCCTTCAGCCGGTTCATCGCATCCGTCGGATCGACGCCATTGGCGATCTTCGCTGTCAGCTCGACGCGGCGCACGGGCAAGAGGCTGTAGTTCGAGATCGTGTCGGAAAATATCTTGTTATTGCCGACGATAGTCGTCACATTGTCCGGCGTCACGATGGTGGTGCCGAACAGACCCAACTCCGAGACCGTGCCGGTCACGCCGCCCGCGGTGACGAAATCGCCGACCTTGAACGGCCGCAGCACCTGCATGAATACGCCCGCGGCGAAGTGGGCAAGCAGGCCGCCCCAAGCGGTGCCAATCGCAAGGCCGAGGCCGGCGAGCAGCGCGGCGAACGAAGTGGTCTGTACACCGAATACCTGAAGGATCGCGAGGATCAGCAGCAGATTCAGCAGTGCGCCGAGAATCGAGCCGAGATAATGCGCCAGCGTGGGATCGACCCTTCCGTTGCGCGCCAGCACCTTGCGCAGCAGGCCAATGATCATGCCGATGAGCCAACGGCCGACGATCCACAGGACGATCGCCCCGACGACCTTGGTGCCGAGGTCGATGCCCCGGGTCATGATGAAGACGCGAACGGTTTCGAGATCCAAGATGTTCCTCGTTGGGTAAGTTGCCTTCGACTGATTGAACAGCGGTGGTGCAATACAGCGGCAAATGCCCGGCGACGGGCGCAAACGGTAACACTCGGTGTTCGGAAGTTATAGGCGACGGCGCGCGCATCCGCAAGGACCGTTCCAGTTCCCTGATGGCTTGATAAGGCTTGTCTGGCGGGAAGAGTCGGCCGCTTTGGCGGACGCGTTCGCAGCGATTGTGATTGGTGCGCGCTACATCGGCAGATGCGATTTCGAATACGGCGACGTTTGAATGACAAGGGTTGCGCCGGTACTGACTTTCGCGAAGTGCGAGCGGCGTGCCACATGGCGCCAGGCGAGCGCGACGATGATCGCGAGCCAGTATGCGCAGGCGCGCTCGAAGAACGCTATCGATGTGCTGAGGTGGCCATAGCGGCTCTGCGAGTCGGCGAACACCAGGAAGGTCAGCGCGGCATCGAGCAGGAACGCGACACACGCCAACGCGCCGAAAATGTGCGAACCATCGAGCGACGCGCCAGGTATGCGGCGGTTGCACAGATGACAGGCGGCCAGCACGAAAGCCAGCAGAGCCAGGTTCGAGAGGAGATCGAACAGAAAATTGGTCATATGGGTGGAATGAAAGCGCGGGGCTGCGGTGTTTTGCCAAAGCGTCTGCTTACGCAGAGTCACAGCGTGCCTTGCTGGACCGGCGGCGATCATTGCACGTCTTTATGTCTCAATAAATGTTCAGGTTCGGAGTCCGTTGTTTCCTGGCTGAGTCGTGAAATTGGCTACGGAAAATGCCGGTGGAGTCGCGCGAAATGGCGGCAAAGGCTGTCGGAAATATCCTTTGATCACGTGTTCCCGCGTAGTTAGACATTGCCTCGCCTCATTGCAGTCTCTCTCGATCGACACGCGCTTCGCAAGCCACGCTAACCGGCTCAGCGAAGCGGCGAAAGGCGTCGCTTCGCGGCACGCGTACCCAGACGCCGGAAGCGCTCCTTCTTATGCTCTTCTTCGAAGTGGGCAAGCGACGGTTTCACCAGATCGCTTCGCGATACGATGCCGATGAGTCGCCGCGTGTTGACGTCGTCCACGACGGGCATGCGCTCCAGACCGTGAACGGCGAGCCGTGTTGCGACGAGGCGGCAGGTTTCGCCCGGCAATGCGACCACGGGTGTGTGCGTTCCCATCAGTTCAAGCAGCGTTGCCGCGGCGTGCTTGATGTCGCGAGCGGCACTCATGCGCTCAAGGGTCGCGCGGTCGATAACCCCAGTAACCGCGCCGTCCCGAATCACCGGATAGGCTCGATGCTTTTGCGCCGGGCCGAAGTGTCGTGCAAGCGTTTCGTCGATAGTCGCGTGTGCGTCGATCGTTTCGACGTCACGCGTCATGACCTCGTCGACGTAGTGGCGCTCCAACGGATCGACACCATATTCGCGGTAGATGTGATATCCACGACGCGCGATTTTTTCCGTCATGATCGAGCGGCGCATCACGACTGTGGCAAAGCCGTGCGCGACCAGCGTGGCGGCGAGTAGCGGCAATAGCGCGTTGCTGTCATGGGTCAGGCCGAACGCGAACACGATTGCGGTGAGCGGAGCGCCCAAGGTCGCGCCGAGCGTGGCTGCCATGCACACGAGCGGCCACAGCGCCGGATCGTTGCCCGGCATCAGATGGCTCAACACCACGCCGAGACCGGCGCCCAGCATCAGCAGGGGCGCAAGCACGCCGCCCGAGGTGCCCGAGCCGAGCGCGACGACCCACATGACGGCCTTCACGAGCAGTAGCGCGAGCGCAACCTGAAGCGCCAGATGCAGATGCAGCAGGTCGCCGATGACGTCGTAGCCGACACCCAGCGCGCGCGGCTCGATAAAGCCGCCAATTCCGACGACGAGTCCGCCGAGCGCGGGCCACCACATCCAATGGATACTGAGTTTGCCGAACAGATCTTCGGTCTTGTAGAGCGCGGCGGAGAGGCCCGTTGCCAGCGCGCCTGACAGTAAGCCGGCGATCACGCAGGTGAACAGCGACAACGCGCCGGGCGGCGCCGTTTCGAGCGGAAACAGCGGCCCCGCGCCGAACAGTGCGCCGCGCGCGAAGCCTGCCACCGCGCAGGCGAGCGCGACCGGCAAGAAACTGCGTGGCCGCCATTCGAACAACAGCAACTCGACCGCGAGCAGCACTGCCGCGACCGGCGTGCCGAACACCGCGGTCATGCCGGCTGCGGCGCCGGCGACCAGCAGCGTTTTACGCTCCGCCGCGCTCACGCGCACGCACTGCGCCATCAATGAACCCAAAGCGCCGCCCGTCATGATGATGGGACCTTCCGCGCCGAACGGCCCGCCGCTGCCGATCACGATGCCGGATGACAGCGGCTTGAGGATCGCCACCTTCGGCGACATACGGCTCTTGCCGAACAGGATCGCTTCGATGGCTTCCGGAATGCCGTGGCCGCGAATCTTCTCCGAGCCGTAGCGCGCCATCAGGCCGACGATCAGGCCGCCCGCCACCGGCACCAGCACGACCCAGATGCCTAACGTGTTGTGCGCCGGCGATCGATCCGCGAAGGAAAGCGTGCCGAAGAAAAACAGGTTCGTGAACAGGTGGATCAGATTCAGCAGTACGAAAGCCGCCGCCGTACTGATCACGCCGATGCACGCCGCCAGCAAGGCGATGCCGGGCAGGCGGCGGTTTTCGGCGAAGTCGCGCTTGTGGGTGTCGGCTGTCATGATCGGGACGAGATTGAGGTGAGTGGGCAGTGAGCGGCGTGCCGCGGACTAAAGATCGATTTGCGGCACGTTGAACGCGCCTTCGAGCGACTTCAATTCGGCACGGTGCAGCGCGGCCAGTTTGGCCAGGGTCTTTTCGCCGGGCTTTTGCAGGTGTACTTCCACCTGGCGGCGATCGGTCTCGCTGACCTTGCGTTTGACGAGGCCGAGCGCTTCGCATCGCGATACCAGTGCCACGACACCGTGATGCTGGGCTTGCAGCCGTTCGGCCAATTCGCCGATGGTCGCCCAGTCCCGCTGCGGATAGCCTTTGATGTGTAGAAGCAGCAGATATTGCAAAGGCGTGATGCCTTCGGTTTGGGCGGCCTGTTCGGAGAAGCGTTCGAATCTGCGCATTTGATAGCGGAACTCGGACAACTGCTCGAAATCGGACTTTTCCAGTTCGCGGCGTGGGGTTTTCATTGAAGCGTGGCTTTATCGGGAAATGCTATTTATATCACAACGTGATGTATTGGGGCGTGACGATGGCGCAAGTCGAGACGGGCTGTCAGGCCGCGCGCTGCGACGCTTGCTGTGGCATGCGAGGCTGGCGGTATAAACCGGAGATCAGATTTGCCTGAGTCACCATCCCCGCGAGCTCTCTTGTCTGGCTGTCCAGCACTGGAACGTGGTGGTGTCCAAAGTCAGCGAATAGTGGCACCAGGTTCGCGATCGGCGTGGTGGTGTCGACCGTGCGGACGGGAGTTGTCATCAGCGTGCCGACGGCCGGTTCTTTCGCGCGGCGCCGGCCGAACAACCGGTGTCGAAGCCGTGTGAACGCGCCCGCTTGCCGCGCGCCGCCAAGGTCGGCCCGCGTGACGATGCCAATCACGTGCCGCTCTTCGTTCGTGACCGGAAGCGCCTTGATGCCGTGACGTTGCAGAATGCTCCACGCGGTCGTTGCGCGCGTCTGCGCCGAGACGGTGATCACGTTGCGCGACATGATGTTCGCGCAGGTGATCTCGTCGAAGCTGCGCGCGTAGGTTTGCAACTGCAAGGCGCGCAGCAGGGATTCCAGATCGTCAGGTGCGATGTCGAGCAGTTCGCTTTGCCGCTTGAGCACGGCGTCGAGATCCGCACGCGTGAAGCCGGACCGCGGCTGAGCGTCCGGATCTGATTTGCTAGCGCCTGGCCGTGCCGAATGGGGATAACGGTGGCCAGTGATCGCGTGATACACGATTGCGGCGCCGAGGAGCGCCGCGGACTGAAGCGCGATCGGCTCGAGCACGAAGCGGTAGCCGAGCGCATGCACGGCCGGTCCGCCCAGCACGGCCGTGAGCGCGACCGCTCCGGATGGCGGATGCACGCAGCGCAGCACGAACATGGCGCAGATCGCGGCGGCGACGGCGACGGGAGCCGCGTGCAGCGGATCGCCGATCCAGCTTGCGCAAGCAACGCCGACCGTCGCCGAAACAAGGTTACCGCCGATGATGGACCACGGTTGCGCAAGCGGACTCGCCGGCACCGCGAACAGCAGCACGGCCGAAGCGCCCATGGGCGCCACCAGCAACGGGATATTCCCGCCCGAACCCAGCAGCAGATGCGTGATGGCGGCAGTGAACGCAATGCCTATCAATGCACCGACGCACGAACGCAAACGCTCCTTCCACGCGAGAGCGACGGGCGGCGGTGCGAGGCGGGCGAGCCAGCGGTTGAGGGTAGGGCGGGGCAAGGTCGGTTGCGTTGGGTGAGGTTTGTGGGCTGGCGCGAGGGTTTCAGTGGATGGGCAGCGGGGCTGCGGTGGGTGAGATTATATGTGATTGTGATATAAATTGGCGCGAGGGTAGTTGTGTGGATTGACGGGCAGTGTAAGTGACTGGTCATCACAGGCCGGGGCGCGGCGGGTTTCGCGTCATGGGGCTGAGACCGGAAGTGATGGTCGGAAAGACGGGGGAGGGGCAGAAGGGGGGGGCGGTGCGGAAACCCTAAATGCCGACCGCGGCGCAACGCGGGGACGCATAGCGTAAAGAAACCGTGCCGCAAAAAGAAAAGGGCTCGCACGCTGACGCGTGCAAGCCCTTGAATCTTTTGGTAGGCCGTACGGGATTCGAACCTGTGACCAACGGATTAAAAGTCCGCTGCTCTACCAGCTGAGCTAACGACCCAAAAGAGAGCGAAATTATAGCGATAGCCCCGGTGAGCTGTCAACCCATCGAGCCTACGTAAGCAATCACCACTTCAGATAGTGAAAAGCCCAGGTATCACTACCCGGGCTTTTCAGCGAGAGGCGCGCGTGGCTATGACTTCGGACACTGCGCGTTACTGCCAGCTACTTGATCTGCGAGAGCTTGCTCTGGGCCGATTGCGCGACGTCCGAGCCGCCGTACTGCGCGACGATCTGCTCCAGCGTCTTCTTGGCCGCGGCCTTCTGACCCTGCTCGAGCTGATTGTTCGCAATCGCCAACAATGCTTCAGGCGCACGCGGATGCTGCGGATATTTCTGCACCACACCTTGCCAGGTCGCCGTCGAGCCCTTGTAGTCGCGCAACGCATACAACGCGTTGCCCAGCCAGTACTGCGCGGTCGGCTGGTAAGGGCTGTTCGGAAACTTGGAGATGAAGGTGCGGAACGACGCCGCCGCATTCTTGAAGTCGCCGTTGCGGAATTGCTGCGAAGCCGCGTTGAACGACTCGGTCTCACCCGGCTGCACCTCGCCCTGGACGCCGTCCACCGTTTGCTGCTGCGGCTCGAATTTCTTCAGGCGCGTATCCAGATCGGTGTAGTAGTCCTTTTGCTGCTTTTGCAGCGTGACGAGCTGATTGCCCATGTCCTCGTTCTGTCCACGCAACGTCGCGACCTGCTGATTGAGCTGGTCGAGACGATTGGACTGATCGAGGATCGTGCGTTGCGCGGCCGACAACTGACTCGACAGGCTATCGGTCTTCGAGCGCAGATCGAGAATGGCCTGACGGGCCTGATCGTCGTCGAAGATGCCCGCATGCGCGGGCACAGCCGTGAAGGCCGTGCCTGCGACGCAGGCCGCTGCGGCAAACCGCAGCCAGGAGAAACGATGCGTCATTCGGCTCATCACCCGTTACTTACTGTTGGTATACGAGGTCGGCGCGGCGGTTTTGTGCCCACGACGATTCGTCATGACCCGTAGCTTGCGGCTTTTCCTTGCCGAGGCTCACGGCTTCCATTTGCGAGTCCGTCACGCCCATCAACGACAGCGAACGGCGCACAGCTTCAGCACGCTTCTGGCCGAGTGCCAGGTTGTACTCGCTGGTGCCGCGTTCGTCGGTGTTGCCCTGGATCAGGACGTGGCGTTGCGGATGGCTCTTCAGGTATTGCGCGTGTTGTTGCAGCAGCGATTGGTAGTCGTCCTTCACCGAGTAGCTGTCGAAGTCGAAGTAGATGCTGCGCTTGGCGAGCGGGCTATTCGGATCGTTCAGCGGGTCGACGTTGACCGTCGCGACATCGTTCGGGTTCGGCTGTGCCGAGACCGTGCCACCCTTGTTAGCGTTCTCGTCGAGCTTGACGCCCGAGTGACATGCGGCCAGTGCACCGACCATCAATACAGCAAAAGCGAAGCGAAGTTTTGACATCATTTGGTTACTCTCCTTGTGTTATTGCATAAACGTTATTGCATAAACGGGCCCCAGGACGGCTCGCGTACGCTGCCACCCTGAACGGACAGGACCTGCCGAGTGCGACCGTCGGTCGATACTGCGGCCAACACGCCACGGCCGTTCACCTGTGTGGCGTAAAGAATGTACTGACCGTTCGCCGCGAAGCTCGGCGATTCGTCATGTGTCGTGTCCGTCAGGCCTGTGGCGGTGTTGCCTTGCAGGTCCTGGATATAAAGCTTGAAGCCGCCGCCGACGCGCGAGATATAAGCGAGCTGTTTGCCGTCCGGGCTCACGCGCGGGCTGGTGTTGTAGCTGCCCGTGAACGTGACGCGCTGTGCGGCGCCGGCGTTTTCGCCTTGGGCCGACATCTTGTAGATCTGCGGCTGGCCGCCACGGTCGCTGGTGAAATAGATCGACTGGCCGTCAGGCGAGAAGCACGGTTCGGTGTCGATCGAGCTGCCTTGCGTGAGACGGCGCAGGCCGCTGCCGTCTGCATTGACGGCGAAAATCTGCGTGTTGCCGGTGCGCGAAAGCGCGACCGCCAGCGTGCGTCCGTCCGGCGACCACGCCGGCGCACTGTTATTGCCCTTCTGGTCCGACACCACGATGCGGCGGCCCGTGGGCAGATCGTGAATGTAGACGATCGGCTTTTTCTTTTCGAACGAAACGTAAGCGACCTTGGTGCCGTCAGGCGACCATGCCGGCGAGATGATCGGCTCGGGGCTCGACAGCGCGATGTGCGCGTCCTGGCCGTCCGAATCGGAGATCTGCAACTGATAACGGCCGCCCGTCTTGATGACGTACGACAGGCGCGTGGCAAACACGCCGCGGCCGCCCATGAGCTTCGCGTAGATGTAGTCCGCAACCTTGTGCGCGCTCATGCGCAAGCCGCTTTCCGGGCTCACCAGCACGAGGCCGCCGAGGCTTTCGCCCTTGACGGTGTCGTACAGCTTGAAGCGCACTTCATATTGACCGTTCGGCAGGCGGTTCACGCTGCCCGACACGAACGCGTTGGCGCCCTTGGCCTTCCAGCTGCCGAGGTCGACGGAATCCGTTTCGGCGACCGGGGTGGAGCCCGCGTCGATGTTAGTGAATTTGCCGCTGCGCTGCAGATCCTGACGCACGATCGTGCTGACCTGCTGCGGCGAGTTCGCTTCATTGGCGAAATTCGCCGTTGCGATCGGAAACTGGGTGGACCCGACGCCCGTGACGAGGACGTTGAGTTGTGCGTTGGCGGCGCCACCGACGGCGATCAGGCACGACGCTACAAGTGTCCGCAGGCCTAGCTTGGTCATCAAACTCATGCTGTATGGATTCCCCAAAAACGGTTTTACTAACGCTTCAAGACAGCAGACAGACCCGAAAAGAACTAATTCGTTCCCGAGCGCGCCCCGATGGGCGGGGCGCTGCGTCTGCTGTCGACTGACTGTCGAACTGCTGCAATCAACCGGCCGGGCGCAACGTAATCAGGAAGCTGGTCGGTGTCTTGCCATTGATGTCCTGGGGCATCGGATCAGTACGCTGGACGGCCCGCAGCGCCGCGTCGTCCCACGCTGCGTTGCCGCTGCTGCGTGAAATCGTTGCGCCAAGCAAGGTGCCCGTCGGCGAGCAGCGCACGGAGACGACCGTCTCCAGGCCGCTGGTCTCACCGCCCCACGTGATGTTCGGGCGTACTGCACGACGCACCTTGTCCGAGTAGCCCGGCGAGGTCGCCGTGCCACCCGAGCCGCTGCCCGTGCCGTTCTTTCCGAGGCCATCGCTGGTGGTCGAGCCGGTGCCGCCGGTCGCGAGGCCTTGCATCTGCGCGAGGCGTGCGCGACGTTCCGCATCCAGTTTCTTCGCTTGCGCCGCCGCGTCGGCTTGCGCTTTGGCCTTCGCGGCTTTCTGCGCGTCGGCCTTCTTCTGCGCTTCAGCCTCGGCTTGCTTTTGCTGTTCCTGCTGCTGTTCCTTCAACTGCTGTTGCTTTTGCTGCTCGGCCAATTGCTGTTGCTTCAGCTTGTTGGCCTCCTGCTGCTGCTGTTGCTGCTGTTGTTTCTGTTTCGCTGCGGCAGCCTTTTGCGCCGCGAGTTGCGCTGCCTGTTCGGCCGCCAGTTGCTGCTGTCGCTTCGCCTCGGCTTCCTGCTGGGCCTGCAGCTTCTGCTGACGTTGCTGCTCGGCCAACTGAGCCTGGCGAGCCGCTTCCTGTTGCTGGCGCTTCTTTTCCTGCAGCGCGATGTCGGCCTGCTCGTCGCGTACCGGCGGGGCGGGGGCGACCGGCACGGGCGCGGGCGGTGGCGGGACGGGACGCGGGATCACCGCGTCGGGCACTTCGGTCCACAGTTCCGCTTCTGCGCCTTCGGGCGTACTGTTTTGCCACTGAATGCCGTGATACAGGAAGAATCCGAGCAGCGCGTGCATCACCAGCGCGAACGCAAAGGCTCGCCCGGTGCCGCGTTCACGCGGTGGCTGGAGCGGGTATTCGGAGTTCTTGCGGATCATTGCGATTTGACGAGCAATCCAACGCGCTTGACGCCGCGAGCCTTGAGCTCGGACATCACGTTCATCACGACTTCGTATTTCACGGTCTTGTCGGCGGCGATGACGACCGGCTGATCCGGATGCGATTGCGCGCGCTCGGCGATAAAGCCGTTCAAATCGGCCTTGGTCATGTCTTCCTGCTGCTGCGCACCCGAATCGTCCTTGTATTTGACGCTCATGTTGCCGTCCGCGCGAATGTTCACGATGACGGGCGGCGTTTGCTGCTGCGGCGCCGCGCCACCAACGGTCGGCAGATTGACGATCGATGGCGCGACGAGCGGCGCGGTCACCATGAAGATCACGAGCAGCACGAGCATTACGTCGATATACGGCACGACGTTGATGTCGGCCATCGCGCGGCGCGAGCGGCTGCCGCGCATGCTGGAGGAGCGAGAGCCTGCCATCGTGGACTCCTTACTGTGCCTGACGCTGCAGGATGTTCGAGAATTCTTCGATAAAGGTCTCGAAGCGGATCGCCAGACGGTCGATGTCGTGCGCGTAGCGATTGTAGGCAACCACGGCCGGAATCGCAGCGAACAGGCCAATTGCGGTAGCCGTCAGCGCTTCGGCGATGCCCGGCGCGACATTCGCCAGGGTGGCCTGCTGCACGTTGGCGAGGCCGCGGAACGCGTTCATGATCCCCCACACCGTGCCGAACAGACCGATATACGGGCTGACCGAGCCGACCGACGCGAGAAATGCGAGATTGGCTTCGAGCACGTCCATTTCACGCTGGAACGCGGCACGCATGGCACGCCGCGCGCCGTCGAGAATCGCGCCCGGATCGTTCAGACGCTTCTCCTTGCCCTTCAGGAATTCGCGCATGCCGGACTCGAAAATCCGCTCCAGGGCGCCGATCGTGTGGCGGTTGTTCGCGGCGCTCTGATAAAGCGCCTGCAGGTCGCCACCCGACCAGAAATCGCGTTCGAAACGTTCAGTCTGCGCGCGCGCCCGACGGATCGCAAACCACTTGCGGAAGATGAAGGTCCACGACAACAGCGACAACAGCAGCAACAGGGCCATGACGGCCTGCGCCAGCAGGCTCGCATTGAGTACGAGGGAAACGATCGACAGATCTTGTGTAGTGTTCATAAAGGTTCGTTTTAACGTCCCGGAAGGGGGCGTCCGGCTGCAAGGCCGCTCGAAGCTTGCCGTGAGCAAAACGGAAGCATCGGCGATATTGCAAGCCGAACCATGCTTTGTGTTGCTTGATCGTTACGAGTTCACTGGCCCCGTAACAACGGGGTTCAGTCATTGTCCGTTGACACGCCGCTGTCGCTCACGCCCGGACCGCGCCGCAAGGCGGCAAGAACCGGCGGAGGAATCGCGGCCGGCCGCAGCGCGATGCGGTCCACGCAGCCGACCCGGATGGAACCGGTAGCAAGCAGCGTGCCGTCGCGCCACGCTTCCTGCGCGAAATCGACCGAAGCGCGGCCGAGACGCTCGATCCGGCTGACTACGTTGACGACATCGTCGAGCCGGGCCGGCGCCCGGTAATCGACCGCGGTGCTGCGGACGATGAAAATCGCCCCCGACTCATCCGCGAGCCGATTCTGGTCGACGCCGCACGCGCGCAGCCATTCGGTGCGCGCCCGTTCGAAAAATTTCAGGTAGTTCGCGTAAAACACGATGCCGCCGGCGTCGGTATCTTCGTAATACACGCGGATGGGCCACGTATAGCCGATTTCCGTGCCGGGCTGGCTGGTCGACATATTCATGCGGCGCATTTTACCGGAACGCACACCCCAAGGTCTGTTTCAAGATGTGCGCCCCGTCTGGCGGGCGTTAGCCGCGATGAACGGACAACGCGGAGAACGATTGCGCCACCGGCATCAGCTCGATCGTGTTGATATTGACGTGCGCCGGGCGCGTGGCGATCCAGTAGATCGAGTCCGCGATGTCTTCGGGTGTGAGCGGTTGCACGTTTTCGTACATTTTGGCGGCTTTGTTGTCGTCGCCGCGAAACCGGACGTTCGAGAACTCGGTGCCGCCGCACAGGCCAGGTTCGACGTTCGTCACCCGCAGCGCAGTGCCGGCCACATCGGCGCGCAGATTCAGGCTGAACTGATGCACGAACGCTTTGGTGGCCCCGTAGACGTTGCCGCCCGCGTACGGCCAGCTGCCGGCTGCCGAGCCCAGATTGAAAATGTGGCCGCGGTTGCGCTCCACCATGCCCGGCAGTAACGCGTGCGTGACCTGCACGAGACCTGTGCAGTTGGTCTCGATCATGGTGTTCCACTCGTCGAGACTCGCTTTCTGCGCCGGTTCGATGCCGAGTGCGAGGCCGGCGTTATTGACCAGCACGTCGATTGCGGCGAAGTCCGCCGGCAGCGAGGCAGGAACGGCCTCGACGGCCGCGCGGTCGCGTACGTCGAGTTCATACGGCAGAAGCGCGTCGCCGAGTTCATCGGCTAGTGCCTGCAGACGGTCCTTGCGGCGAGCTGTGGCGACCACACGATGGCCACCCTTGACGAAGGCGCGAGCGATAGCGGCGCCGAATCCCGCGGACGCTCCGGTGACGAACACGATCATTGCTGTGGTTCCCTGGCAGGTAGGAGAGAAAGGCCCCAAGCCTACTTCCATTGCCGCGCTGCGGCAAGGGTAAACCAGCCGTACGAGAGGCTTTGGGAGGGACGCGCCGCGGCCCGCCGGCGCTGTTCCGTCAGACGTTTGCGCGCTGCACAAGGCGGCGCTGAGGGCCGTCCAGTCGGCACCTGCGGCAGCGGCCGGAAGCCGGTTGCCTATTCGATCCTCTTCCAATAAACTAACGCGCTCATCCCTGCGTGACTGGCGATAGAACCGGTTCAAGCAATCGGATTCAAGGTGGAGCAACCCACCGTGAAGCGCAGGGTGCCGTTTTGCCGTTCGCCTGGGCAGCCGTGATCCGCGCGCATTGATCTGCGCTGGCGGTGGCTGTCCTGCCTCGCGTGTGCGGCGACTCTCCATCCGCCACGTCAGGGCTGGCCCAGCCGCCAGCAGCGCTGCGTACCCTCTACGCAAGATTCGGCGCACGATCCGGTCAACCTGAACACATTCAACGGAATCCGTATGTTTGACAGAGCCCAAAGCACCATCGCCAACGTCGATCCTGAACTCTGGAAGGTCATCGAGCAGGAAAACCGCCGTCAGGAAGAGCACATCGAACTGATCGCGTCGGAAAACTACACGAGCCCGGCTGTCATGGCAGCGCAAGGCTCGCAACTCACGAACAAGTACGCCGAAGGGTATCCGGGCAAGCGCTATTACGGCGGCTGCGAGTACGTCGATATCGCCGAGCAGCTGGCGATCGACCGCGTGAAGCAACTGTTCGGCGCCGAAGCCGCCAACGTGCAGCCGAACTCCGGCTCGCAGGCGAACCAGGGCGTGTTCTTCGCCATGCTCAAGCCGGGCGACACGATCATGGGCATGAGCCTCGCGCACGGTGGCCACCTCACGCACGGTTCGCCGGTCAACATGTCGGGCAAGTGGTTCAACGTGGTGAGCTACGGCCTGAACGAAGCCGAAGACATCGACTACGATGCCGCAGAAAAGCTCGCTCAGGAACACAAGCCGAAGCTGATCGTGGCGGGCGCCTCCGCGTTTGCGCTGCGTATCGATTTCGAACGCCTGTCGAAGATCGCCAAGTCGGTCGGCGCGTACTTCATGGTCGACATGGCGCATTACGCCGGCCTGATCGCGGCGGGCGTCTATCCGAACCCGGTGCCGCACGCCGATTTCGTTACCACTACCACGCACAAGAGCCTGCGCGGCCCGCGCGGCGGCGTGATCCTGATGAAAGCCGAGTTCGAAAAGCAGATCAATTCGGCCATCTTCCCGGGCATTCAAGGTGGACCGCTGATGCACGTGATCGCCGGCAAGGCCGTCGCGTTCAAGGAAGCGCTGTCGCCCGAGTTCAAGGCGTACCAGCAGCAAGTCGTCGAAAACGCGCGCGTGCTGGCGGAAACGCTGGTCAAGCGCGGTCTGCGCATCGTGTCGGGCCGCACCGAAAGCCACGTGATGCTCGTCGACCTGCGCGCAAAGAAGATTACCGGCAAGGCTGCGGAAGCCGCGCTGGGTGCTGCTCACATCACGGTCAACAAGAACGCGATTCCGAACGATCCGGAAAAGCCGTTCGTGACGAGCGGCGTGCGACTCGGCTCGCCGGCCATGACCACGCGCGGTTTCGGCGTCAAGGAAGCCGAGCAGGTAGGTAACCTGATCGCCGACGTGCTGGACAACCCGGAAGACGCCGCCACGATCGAACGCGTGCGCGCGCAAGTCGCCGAGCTGACCCAGCGTTTCCCGGTTTACCGCTAAGCCGCCATGCACTGCCCCTTCTGCCGTCACGCCGATACGCAGGTTGTCGACTCGCGCGTATCCGAAGACGGCGCAACGATTCGCCGGCGCCGCCGCTGCCCGGCCTGCGACAAACGTTTTACGACGTATGAGCGGGTCGAGCTGGCGTTGCCGTCGGTCGTCAAGAAGGATGGCAGCCGCACGGAATTCGACCGCCGCAAGATCGTCGCGAGCATGCAACTGGCGCTGCGCAAGCGCCCGGTGGCCGCAGACGCGATCGACGCGGCGGTTGCGCGCATCGAGTATCAGTTGCTCGGCAGCGGCGAGCGCGAGGTGCGCAGTGAGCGCCTCGGCGAGCTCGTGATGAACGAGTTGCGTGCGCTCGACACCATTGCCTACGTTCGTTTTGCGTCTGTCTACCGGCGCTTCGAAGACGTCTCCGAATTCGAAGACGTGATCGAAGAATTTCGCCGCGCCTCTTCTCCTCCCAAGCCTCCCCGCAAACGCTGAACGCAGTCGCATCTCGCGTTGCGTCTGAGTAGCCGTTTTTCCCTGCGTCGTTTCGCGCATCCGCATCTCCCGTTGCCGTTATGGTTCGTCGCGTGCATTTTTGCGCGGGATAGCGTCTGAGTGCCACCTGGCCATTCGGCCGATTGTTGAGCGATTTGCAAATCGCTAGATTGGCTGCATTCTTCGAATCGATCAGGGATGCAGATGAAATGGAATGCAGTCTGTCCGCCGCGACGCCGCGGCTTCACGCTTGTCGAAACGCTGGCCGTGGTCGCGCTGCTTGCCGTGATCGCCGTACTGGGTACGCCCTCGTTCGTCGCGTGGTACGTGCGCGATCAGGTCGACGCCCGTGCGAAGGCGCTTGCCTCGACGCTTGCCTATGCGCGTAGCGAAGCGTTGCGCCAGGGCGCGCGAGTCACCGTCTGCCGGACCGATGCGGCCCGGCATTGTCTTGCGGCGGGGCAGCCGTGCGGCAATGGTGTGGCTGACTGGTCCTGCGGCTGGGCGGTCCTCGCTGAACGAGGCGGATCGTCATCGCTATTGCGCGCGCAGCCTCTCTTTGCAGCCGTGAGTATCACCGGCACGCAGACGAATCTCACGTTCACGCCGCCAGCGGGGCAATTGATCGGCACCTTCCGCAGTTTTGATATCGCGCCGCGTGCGCCGTCCAAGGCCACGCAAGGGGCCACGTGGCGGCGTTGCATTCGTATTGCAGCGGGTGGTCGCGCGCGGATCGCCGAAGGCGCTTGCGGAGCGGCGTCATGAACCGATACCCGCAGAACCGTTATTCGCGCTGTTGCGGGTCGGCGTGTGGTGGCAGTTCATTGATCGAGGTCATGCTGGCTGTCGCGTTAATGGCGGCCACAGCGCTGGGCTTGATCGCCGGGCAATTGTGGACCGTGCGTGAAGCCCGCGCGATGTCGATGCGCGAACACGCCGCCTGGATAGCCGACTCCGTTGTGGAGGCGACGTACGCGTCTTCCGCGGGCGACGCCGCAATCAGGCAATGGAGCGCGCGGGCAGCGGTAGTTTTGCCGCATGGCGAAGCCTCGGTGCGTGACAACGGCGGTGTGTCCTTTGCGCGTGTTACGTGGGCAGCGCTGCGCGACATGCCGCATTCCGACGATGTGATCGACAAGCCCGTGCCCTGCGGCGGAGCGGATCTTCCCGTGGGGTCGTCATGCGTAGCGCTGGCGTTTGCACAATGATGCGGCGATCGAATCCCGCTCGCGGCCACACGCTGATCGAATTCGCGATTGCCATGGCGCTGGGGCTGCTGGTGACCGCGGGTGCTGTCTCGCTATATACGGCCCAGCGCAGTGCATTCGAACACGCGAGCGATGCGATGCGGATCCGCGAATCCGGCCTCATTGCACTGACGCTGATCGGCCAGCAATTGCAAATGGCCGGCTTCGTACCCGCGGACGTCGCACGGTACAACACTCCCGCACCGTTGTTCGGATGCTCGGGTGGCCGTCCGACCGGCGCTGACGATAGCCTTGCCTGCGAGACCTTGCCCAGTCATTCAGACGGCGTCGCGGTCAGCTATGTCGGTGACAACGTGTCCACATGGCCGTCCTCCAGCGGGCAAACAACCGACTGCCTCGGGCAGGCCGTGACCGGCGCCAGCGCAGCGCTCGGCGACAAGGGTGTGCTGGTCGTCAACCGGTACTTCGCCAGAGTCAGTGCTTCGACCGGTGAGCCGGAGCTTTATTGCGAGGGCAACGGCAAGGCGGGGTCCGCGCAGCCGCTGGTCGAAGGTGTCGAGCGCGTGCGCGTCATGTACTGGTTGGCCGGTGCGCTGGCTGCAAGCGACGCGTCAGCCGTGACGGCCGATCAATGGGCGAAGGTCGTCGCCGTCGATCTCTGCGTGCTCGTGCGTGGTGCGCCACGAGGACAGCGTTCGCGCTATGTCGATTGTGACGGCGTCGGCGCTCTGGCTAGCGATTCGCGTCCGCGCCAGGCGTTCTCGCGGCGCGTTGCGATACGCAATCACGCGGAGGATGGGGCGTGACGAAACGGCGAATCGAACAGCAACAGCACCTGGCAGTCAGGCGATGCGTTAGGCGTCACGATCAAGTGGAAGACTTTTCGTGCTTCAGTCGAGTGCCCCGCGACAACCGTTCACGCATTCGGCAACTCGGTGCAGTCTTACCGATCGTCCTGCTGATTTCAGCGATGATGTTGGCCACTTCCGCGGCCTGGTTCGAGACATCGATTGCGGCAGCGCGTGGCGCCACCAATGTTCGCGAATACCTGCAGGCTTTCCATGCTGCGGATTCGGCGTTGACTTTGTGTACCCGCAGTGTGATCGCGAGGACAACCACCCAAAGCGCGGCGCCGCTGCCGACCGTATCCGGCGAACCGGTTCAATGGAAACTCGAAGCCGCGTTCGAAGCCGGCGCCGTTACGCCCGTAGCGCAATGGCCCGGATCGCTACGAGCGCCGCAATGTCTGGTCGAGGCCTGGCGTCTGGCAACTCGCACTGATGCTCGAGCGTACTTATTGACTTCGCGCGGCTTCGGCCGGACGAATGCGTCGCAGGTGTGGTTGCAGGTGGAACTGGTAATCGATGGAGAGAAGATCGAACGTCATTGGCGCCGCGTCGCCGCGCGACCTTTTTGATTGGAGGTGTCATGAAGCCGCATACATCCGCCTTCACGCTGCTCGAATTGATGATCACGCTAGCGATTGTCGCCGCGCTGGCGGTGTTTGCAGTGCCTTCGTACCGCAGCCATGTCGCGCGAACTCATCGAATCGATGCGGCGGCCGCGCTGTATCGCGCAGCCCAATTCGTCGAGGGAGCGTCGAGCGACAACTTGGCGGCATTGCCCCCAGGTCTCGATCAGGCGCCGCAATTCGGCACACCCGTTTATCGCCTGCATGTTCTGCCCGCCGACGATGCGAACGGTGGCTACGCGATAGAGGCGGCGCCGAGCGAATCAGGTCCGATGCACGACGACACCTGCGGTATTTTCACGCTCGATGCGACAGGATTACGTAGCAACAAGAGTGGCACAGCCGGCGGTTCAAACAGCGGAACAAACGGTCCGACAACCGCTAGCGCCGATTGCTGGAATACAAGCTAGCGAACCGGCAAGACGGCGAACCGGCAAACCTGCAAACCGGCAAGACGGCAAGACGGCAAGACGGCAATCAACGTCACGCGTCAATAACCGCTATTCGTCGAGTCGGCCCTGTCGCCAGACGACGCAGCGGAATCCTGCTTCATCTGTTGCCAGATCCGATAGGCTTCCCATCCGGCAAGGGCGAGGCTGCCCCATTTGAGCACAGGCTTGGCGCCCGCTGCGACCGTTGCGCGCAGTGGCTTGGCGAGGAGGATCGAAGCGATCGAACTGATGAGCGGATACTGTTTGAGGAGGGCGCCAATGCTTCCCGCGTTAAGAAAGCTCGCCTTCGAGCCTTGGCCCACACGCATGCCTCCGAAGCCCGGCAGGATGAACTTGAGCCAACTGAAGTGCGTCACTGCCTGCCGCAATTCGATAGTCGCCTGAGCGAGTTCCATGCGCTCGACATCCGCGCGCACGAGCAGCAGCTCCTTGCGCAGCGCGCGCAAATGAGGTGCGCTCAGATCTTTGGCCTGGTGGCGCTTGTTACGGAAGGCGGTATCGGAATGGATCTGGCTCATGGCGTGTTGGCGGCAGTGAAGGTGGGGCGGTAGAACGGCGCTGCAAATCGCGCGAAATTCTTAAGGAAGACGCAGGGCACGCCGTTGCGTCTTCCGGGTCACGGTTTGCGGAATACGTCACGGTCTTTTTCGAACTCGGCAATGGTCGCCTCGAACACCATCGGGGCATTGCGCAATCCGCTGCGCGCTTTCAGCGCACAGGCTAAGCCCGCAATCGCATAGACCGCGGTGATGCCGGCGAGCGCTTGCCAGCGGTAGGTGTCCCAGAATGCGATGGCGATCAGCGCCGTGAGCGCGATCAGTGCCATTGTGGCGAGCATCATGGCGGCGAGGCCGAGAAACAGCACGCCGAGCAGACGGTCCTTTTCTTCGGCGAGTTCGATGCCGACCAGTTCCAGCCGCGTTTGCAAAATGGCAAACACGGAACCGATTATGCGGCGCAAAGGACTATGTTCTCCGCGCTGCGATTGTGTGTCGATCGTCATGGCTGTGGGCGTTGCGCGTGAAGGCCTAACCGGCGCGCACGCGCGCCAGAAGAAGCGGACCGGCCAGGCTTGCGCCGGTCAACTCGATTCGCTGATGCGCCGGACGGTTAGGTCCGACGCCGTCGCCAGTGTTACTTGCGGTTGATCAACAGCCCAAGCAGCACGCCGGCGCCCGCGGCGATGCCGATGGATGCCCACGGGTGCTCGTGCACGTAGTCGTCGGTGGCGCGGGCCGCTTTCTTACCTTTTTCGACCACTACGACCTGAACGTCAGCCGCTTTTTCCCTGGCCTGCTTCAGGCGCGTCAGCGCCGTTTCACGAAGTTCCGAAGCGCGCTCGCCGGTGGCGCTCGCGGCTTGTTTCAGCAGATCTTCAGCGTCCGCGAGGACGGTTTTGATATCCGACATCAATCTCTCCTTGTTGACTTCCGACATTGACAGCTCCCCTTCGTCTCACGCCACGCGTGAATCGTAACCAAAGAAACGGCCGCTGGCGAGCGCAGGGCTCGGTTGGTTCACAACTTCGCACGAACCGTTCCCGGTTGAAGCATAACGACAAAACCCCCGCCGCCAGCACAATATGCGGCAAAGTTTGCCTAGAATGGAGTTGATCTGTCCCGCAAAGTTTCCACTAAATCAGTGAAAATTACAAAAACGCATAAAGTAGTGACGCGATGTTCGTTCGTCACACACCGTCGCTCCCGTATGCTTTATCTTTGCGGGGCGCCGTCGGTGAATGCTGTCGCGGCAATGTCCAAACCTCTAGGAGATGCATGATGAGTCTACGTCTTGGCGATATCGCGCCGGATTTCGAACAGCAGTCGAGTGTCGGCCCGATCAAATTCCATGAATGGCTGGGCGATAGCTGGGGCGTGCTGTTTTCGCATCCGGCTGACTTCACGCCGGTCTGCACGACCGAACTTGGCTTGACGGCGAAGCTGGCTGATGAATTCGAGAAGCGCAATGTGAAGACCATCGCGTTGTCGGTCGACAGCGCCGAGTCTCACAAGGAGTGGATTAAAGACATTAACGAGACTCAAGCCGCCAATGTCGGCTTCCCGATTCTCGCTGATGGCGACCGGAAGGTTTCCGAGCTGTACGACATGATCCATCCGAATGCGAACGAAACGCTGACCGTCCGCTCGCTGTTCGTGATCGACCCGAAGAAGAAGGTGCGGCTCATCATCACCTATCCGGCCAGCACGGGCCGCAACTTCGACGAAGTGCTGCGTGTGATCGATTCGCTGCAACTCACCGACAATCACTCGGTCGCGACACCGGGTAACTGGAAGCAGGGTGATGACGTGGTGATCGTCCCGTCGCTGAAGGACGAGGAAGTCATCAAGCAGAAATTCCCGAAGGGCTACAAGGCGCTGCGCCCGTATCTGCGCATGACGCCGCAGCCGAACAAGTAAGCGGCGGTGAGTGACAAAGCGCGCCATGCACTGCGGCGTGCTGCGTCGAACAAAAAAGCCAGTTCATATGAACTGGCTTTTTTATCGTCTTGCGCAAACGCCCCCCACGGCGGGCGGCATTAGCGCACCGCAGGTTTCAGAAGAAAGCCTGAATGCCCGTTTGCGCGCGGCCAAGAATCAGCGCGTGAATGTCGTGCGTGCCTTCATAAGTGTTCACGACTTCCAGATTTACCAGATGCCGCGCCACGCCGAACTCGTCCGAGATGCCGTTGCCGCCGAGCATGTCACGTGCGAGCCGCGCAATGTCCAGCGCCTTGCCGCATGAATTGCGCTTCATGATCGAGGTGATCTCGACGGCCGCGGTGCCTTCGTCCTTCATGCGGCCAAGACGCAGCACGCCTTGCAGTCCGAGCGTGATTTCGGTCTGCATGTCGGCGAGCTTCTTCTGGATCAACTGGTTCGCGGCGAGCGGCCGGCCGAACTGCTTGCGATCCAGCACGTACTGACGCGCGGTATGCCAGCATGCTTCGGCCGCGCCGAGCGCGCCCCAGGCAATGCCATAGCGCGCCGAGTTCAGACAGGTGAACGGACCGCGCAAACCGCTGACTTCCGGGAAACGGTTCTCTTCCGGCACGAACACTTCGTCGAGCACGATTTCGCCGGTAATCGACGCACGCAGGCCCACCTTGCTGTGAATAGTCGGCGCCGACAGGCCCTTCCAGCCCTTCTCGAGAATGAAGCCGCGAATCGCGTCCTTGCCGTCTTCTTCGAGCTTCGCCCACACCACGAACACGTCGGCGATGGGCGAATTGGTGATCCACATCTTCGAGCCCGACAGCGAATAGCCGCCGTCAACCTTCTTGGCTCGCGTCACCATGCTGCCCGGATCGGAACCGTGGTTCGGTTCGGTCAGGCCGAAGCAGCCGATCCATTCACCGGTGGCGAGCTTCGGCAGGTATTTCTGCTTCTGCGCTTCCGAGCCGAATGCGTGGATCGGCACCATGACCAGCGACGATTGCACCGACATCATCGACCGGTAGCCGGAATCGACGCGCTCCACCTCGCGCGCAATCAAGCCATACGCGACGTAGTTCAGGCCGGGGCCGCCGTATTGTTCGGGAATCGTCGGGCCGAGCAGGCCGAGTTCGCCCATCTCGCGAAAGATCTCGATGTCGGTCTTCTCGTGCCGGAACGCTTCGAGCACGCGCGGCTGCAGCTTGTCCTGCGCATAAGCGGCAGCGGCGTCGCGCACCATGCGTTCGTCTTCGGTCAGCTGCTGATCCAGCAGCAACGGGTCTTCCCAGTGAAACTGCGCGGCCTCGGCCATGGCTTATCTCCTGATTCCTTGCTTGACTAAACGTGCGTGAAGCTTGACTTAAGTTCCGCTATGCGAAACAATGTTTTGCAAACCACGTCCGAGTGTATCACCCCATGACGCCTGCATCCACTCCCTCCGAACCGCTCGACGAGCGCAAATTCGTCGTCGCCCTCGCACGCGGGCTGGATTTGCTGCGCGCGTTCAAGCCGGGAGAAACAATGCTCGGCAACCGCGATTTCGTCGAACGCACCGGCTTGCCGAAGGCGACCGTCAACCGGCTCGCCTACACGCTGACCGTGCTCGGCTATCTGCGGCTCGACGAAACCTTGGGCAAATATGCGCTCGACGCCGGTGTGCTGTCGCTCGGTTTCGCGCTGCTCTCGGGCACGGACACGCTCGAACTCGCTCGCCCGCACATGCGCACGTTCGCGCGCGAGGTGGGCGCGGCGGTTTCGCTCGGTTGCCGCGATGGGCTCGACATGATTTATCTGGAGACGATTCGCAGTGAAACCGCGTTGACGCTCGGACTCGCTTCCGGCTCGAAACTATCCATGTTGACGAGTTCGATGGGGCGCGCCTATCTCGCCGTGCAACCGCTCGACGTGCGCGCCGCGTTGCTGGCCGAACTGCGGAAGGCGGCGGGCAAGGAAGGCGACGAACTGGTCGCCGATGCGGAGAAAGAAATCGGTGCCTTCGCCGCGCAACGCTGCTGCTATTCGTTCCGCGCGTGGCACGACGATGTCAATGCGGTTGCGGTGCCGTTTCGCGAGCCGCGCGAAGGCCGCTGGCTGGTGCTGAGTTGCAGCGGGCCGGCTTCGTCGATGGGAGAGGAGGTGTTTCGTGACAATGTCGCGCCGCGGCTGAAGGCGCTCGCGCGGCGTTTGGGCGATACGGGCTGAAGCGGCGCGGGTGCGGCTACGTGACTTGGCTCACGTCTGCTCGACCGGGCTCGACGAGATCAATCAGTTCAACCGCCAAACGGCTCAACGGCTCAACGGCTCAACCGCTCAACCGCTCAACCGCTCAACCGCTCAACCGCTCAACCGCTCAACCGCTCAACCGCCCAACCAACTCAAACCGCCCGGTCGTGATAATGCGCATTGAACAACGGCCCTTGCACGAAGCGCACGTCGTATTGCTGCAAAGCGTCGAACTGCGCTTCATCCACCACACGATTGAAGATCAGCGGAATCCGCAAGCGGCCGGCATAACCCACTAACGGTTTAACCGTCGCATCGCGCAAAGCGGTGCCCGCATCCATCTTGAGGAAGTCGAGCCGCGCGGTCTCCGACACCGACAGAATCTGTCCCGCGTTGGACAGATTGCCCGCCACCTTGAAGCCATAGTGCTGATAGCTCTTGGTCAGATAGCCGAGAAAAGTCTTGTGCGCGACCGCCGCAGCCGGCAACTCGATCACCACCCGCGACGGGTTCAATCCGAACGACACCAGCACGGTCGAAAAATGCCGCCCGTGGTCGTACTTCACACTCTTGAGCAGCCGCTCGTGTACCCGAAGAAAGAGCAGCCCATGCCTCTGCGCGCCGAAGAAATTGATGGCGTGCAGCGCGCGTGACATGCGGTCGAGTTCGACGAGATCCCGATCGTCGGCGATCCGGTCGAACGGATCGAACACGTCGGACGGCGCAGCGTCGAGCAGGTGCGTGACAGCCTGAAAGCCGAGTTCGTCGCCGAACCGGTCAACCCCCTCGGCCCCGGACGAAAGCGACTGCGCCAACGCATGCACGCTGATATCGAAGATCGGCTCGTAGGCGCTGGCGAGTTCCAGCTCTTCGAACCGCGCCAGCGCGACGTCGTGATGCAGGCCTTGCCCCATCGCCAGATGCGCGCCGAGAAACGGATGATCGGCGGCGCGGGCAATGAGAGCGGGGATGGTCGGCGGAATCATGTAGACGTATGGATGGCGATGGAGAGGCGCGCGGCAACGCAATCCGGTTGCCGCATCCATTGATGGTAGCAGTCCGCACCGCGCTCACATGAACAAATTGCTCATAACGTTATCCGCCGAACGCTTGCATCCACGGGCCGCGGCGCGTTTGCGCAGCGGTTTTTCAGGGTATACGTTAATTTCACTATCCGTAATTCGTTTTACTATACGTAAATCGTAGCGCGCCTGCGATGGCGGGAATATTTGTGCCGCGTGGCCTGCATGTACCGGACACGCGCGCTTTTGGGCCGGTTCGGCCGCACCGCCGCCTAACCACCCAATGAGCAAGAGGGGAGACGACCCAATGAGCGCTAAACCGGCGGCGGCCGCCGCGAACGTCATCGAAGTCGAGCGCGTGCTCGGCGAAACGCATCACCCGGCATTCCAGTTGATGCTGCTCGTTTTATGCGGGCTGTGCCTCGTGATCGACGGTTTCGACGCGCAGGCCATGGGCTACGTCGCGCCGAGCGTGATCGGCGAATGGCATGTGTCGAAAGCGGCGCTCGGTCCGGTGTTCAGCGCCAGCCTGTTCGGCATGCTGCTCGGCGCGCTCGGGCTGTCGGTGCTGGCTGACCGCGTCGGCCGCCGTCCGGTGCTGATCGGCTCGACGTTTTTCTTCGCGCTGTCGATGCTCGCCACGCCTTTTGTCACGACGATCCCTGCCTTGATCGCACTGCGCTTCATCACCGGGCTCGGACTCGGCTGCATCATGCCGAACGCGATGGCGCTGGTCGGCGAATTCTCGACACCCGCGCATCGCGTCAAGCGCATGATGCTGGTGTCGTGCGGCTTCACGCTGGGTGCGGCGCTTGGCGGCTTCATCAGCGCCGCGCTGATTCCGGCTTACGGTTGGCGCGCGGTCTTCTGGGTTGGCGGCGCAGTGCCGTTGCTGCTCGCGCTGGCCATGCTTGCCGCGCTGCCGGAGTCGCTGCAATTCCTGGTGCTCAAGGGCCGCAGCGAGCGCGCCTTGCGCTGGCTCGCGAAGTTCAACCCGGCGTTGACGATCGATGCGAACACGCGTCTCGTTGTGCGTGAGAAGGGCAACGACGGCGCGCCGGTCGCTGAACTGTTCCGCGCCGGCCGTGGCCCGGTGACCTTGATTCTGTGGGCGATCAGCTTCATGAACCTGATCGATCTGTATTTCCTGTCGAACTGGCTGCCCACCGTGATGCGCGACGCCGGCTATTCGCCGAGCACGGCGGTGATCGTCGGGACGGTGCTGCAAACGGGCGGCGTGGTCGGCACCTTGCTGCTCGGCTGGTTTATCGAACGCTTCGGTTTCGTGCGCGTGCTGTTCGTCTGTTTCGTGGGCGCGGCGCTGGCGGTCGGCACGATCGGCACGGTAGCGCATGCGTTGCCGTGGCTGTTGATTGTCGTGTTCGCGGGCGGCTTCTGCGTGGTCGGCGGACAGCCGGCGGTCAACGCGCTGGCGGGCCATTTTTATCCGACCACGCTGCGCTCGACTGGGATCGGCTGGAGCCTCGGCATTGGCCGGATCGGTTCGGTGATCGGGCCGCTAATCGGCGGTCAACTGATTGCGCTCAATTGGTCGAACGCGTCGCTGTTTCATGCGGCGGCCGTGCCGGTGCTGTGCTCCGCGCTGCTGGTGATCGCGCTGGCCGCGGCGACGCGCCAACGCGGCCGCCCGTCCGAGGCGCAGACCGCGTGAGATGACGAGATCGAGTATCAACGGAGAACCTTGCATGGATACCCAAACACGTACGCCTAACACCGCCAGTTCGCGGCTTGAAATCGAGCCGGGCTATCAGTCGGGCTTCGCGAACGAATTCGCGACGGAAGCTCTGCCGGGCGCGTTGCCCGAAGGCCGCAACTCGCCGCAACGCGCGCCCTATGGTCTGTACGCCGAACAGGTGTCGGGCACGGCGTTCACTGCGCCGCGCGGTCACAATCGCCGCTCGTGGCTGTACCGGATTCGTCCGGCGGCCGTGCATAAGCCGTTCACGCCGCTGCCGTCGGAGCGCCTCGTCGCCAACTTCGCCGAGGTGCCACCGACACCGCCGAACCAGTTGCGTTGGGACCCGCTGCCGATGCCCGCCGAGCCGACCGACTTCGTCGACGGCTGGGTGACGATGGCCGGCAACGGCGCGGCGGAATCGATGAGCGGTTGCGCGATTCATCTGTACGCGGCGAACCGCTCGATGCAGGACCGCTTCTTCTACAGCGCCGACGGCGAATTGCTGATCGTGCCGCAGCAAGGGCGCCTCCATATCGCCACCGAAATGGGCCGGCTCGACGTCGAGCCGTTCGAGATCGTGGTGATACCGCGCGGCGTGCGCTTCGCGGTGAGCCTGCCGGATGGTACGGCGCGCGGCTATATCTGCGAGAACTTCGGGGCATTGCTGCGTTTGCCGGATCTTGGCCCGATCGGCTCGAACGGCCTCGCCAATCCGCGCGATTTCCTCACGCCGCATGCGGCCTACGAGGATCGTGAAGGCAAGTTCGAACTCGTCGCCAAGCTGAACGGCAACCTGTGGCGAGCGGACATTGGCCATTCGCCGCTCGACGTGGTGGCGTGGCACGGCAACTACGCACCGTACAAGTACGATCTGCGCCGCTTCAACACGATCGGCTCGATCAGCTTCGACCATCCGGACCCGTCGATCTTTCTGGTGCTGCAATCGCAAAGCGACACGCCGGGCGTCGATGCGATCGACTTCGTGATCTTCCCGCCGCGCTGGCTGGCCGCCGAAGATACGTTCCGCCCGCCCTGGTTCCATCGCAACGTCGCGAGCGAGTTCATGGGTCTCGTGCACGGCGTGTACGACGCGAAGGCCGAGGGTTTCTTGCCGGGCGGCGGGAGTCTGCATAACTGTATGACGGGTCACGGCCCGGACGCGGACACGTTCGAAAAAGCCTCGCATGGCGACACGTCGAAGCCGATGAAAGTCGGCGACACGATGGCGTTCATGTTCGAGACGCGCACGCTGATCAAGCCGACCCGCTTCGCGCTCGAAACCGCGCAATTGCAGGCGCATTACTACGAGTGCTGGGAAGGTCTCAAGAAACACTTCAATCCGGAGCAACGATGAACGCATTGAGCGATCTTCAGGCGACGCTCGATCCGTCGCGCAAAAGCTGGGTCGAGTCGGCCAACGAGCCGAGCAACGATTTCTCGATTCAGAATCTGCCGTTCGGCATTTTCAGCGACGCTCTGAATGCGACGCGCCGCGTGGGCGTGGCGATCGGCGACAGCATCGTCGATCTGGCCGCGCTCGAAAGCGCGGGTCTGCTGAGCGTGCCTTCATCGGGTGCGGGCGAGAGCGTGTTCGTACGCGACACGTTGAACGATTTCATCGCGCTGGGACGCGACGCATGGCGCAGCGTGCGCGTTCAGTTGAGCAAGCTGCTGTCGCGCAATGACGCGACGTTGCGCGACGACGCCGAGCTGCGCAGCCGTGCGCTGATTCGCCAGGCCGACGCGCAATTGCATCTGCCGGTGCAGATTCCTGGCTACACCGATTTCTATTCGTCGAAGGAGCATGCGACGAACGTCGGCTCCATGTTCCGCGATCCGAAGAATGCGCTGCTGCCGAACTGGTCGGAGATGCCGATCGGCTACAACGGACGCGCGTCGTCGGTGGTGGTGAGCGGCACGCCGGTGCGTCGTCCTAACGGACAGTTGAAGCTGCCGGATCAGGAGCGTCCGGTGTTCGGCGCGTGCCGCAAGCTGGATATCGAGCTCGAAACGGGCTTCGTGATCGGCGCTGGCAACGCCCTGGGCGAGCCGGTTGCGTGCGCGGATGCCGAAGCGCATATCTTCGGCATGGTGCTGCTGAACGACTGGAGCGCGCGCGATATCCAGCAATGGGAATACGTGCCGCTGGGGCCGTTCAACGCGAAGACATTCGCGACCACGATCTCGCCGTGGATCGTGACGCTCGACGCGCTCGAACCGTTTCGCGTCGCACAGCCGGCGCAAGATCCGCAGCCGCTCGACTACCTGCGCCACGACGGCGAGCATGCTTTCGACATCACGCTGGAAGTGACGCTGCGCCCAAAGCAGGCAGAGCGGGCGAGCACGATTACGCGGACCAACTTCAAGCACATGTACTGGACGATGGCGCAGCAGCTCGCGCATCACACGGTATCGGGCTGCAATACGCGCGTGGGCGACCTGATGGGCTCGGGCACGATCAGCGGGCCGACGGAAGATTCGTTCGGCAGCCTGCTCGAACTGACATGGAACGGCAAGAAGCCGCTGGAGTTGCAGGAAGGCGGCACGCGCAGTTTCATCGAAGACGGCGACGAGTTGACGCTCGCGGGTTGGTGCCAGGGGGAGGGTTATCGAGTGGGCTTCGGTGTGTGCGCTGGGGAGATTTTGCCGGCGTTGAGGTGACGCTGAAAGACCGCGCGAGCGGCACGCAAGCCGCATGACGAAAAACGGGGAAGCCAGGATGAATGGCTTCCCCGTTTTGCTATTCGCGCATGATGACGCGGTGACACCTTCAAGGCAGGCTATCAGCCGACGCTCCCCACCGGCGCATGCCGCTTCTCCCACCAGACCGCGCCGAGAAACGCCAACGCCGCAGCGAGCAGCACGCCGACCATCGCGTCGTTACCCACACGCTTCATCAGCGCACCGGCCACCAGCGGGCCGCCGAAACTGGCCGCGCTCCACGAGGCGCCCACAAGCGAGCTGGCCGACACCAGCGCGACACCGCGAAAGCGTTCACCGCAGGCCACCAGCGAGAGCGTGTAGATCGCGCCTGCCGCCGCGCCGAGCACATAGAGCAGCGGCCAGCAAAGCCACGGTGAAGTGGCCGCCCAAGGCAGAAACGGCAGTAACGCTACGACGACCACACCGCAACCGATATGCACCCGCTCGCGGCCGAGCCGGTCGGCGAGCCAGCCGATCGGAAACTGCATCGTCGTATCGCCAAGGAGCAGAGCCGAGGCGAACAGCACGGCCACCTCGCTCGTGATGCCGTGCGACATCGCGAAGAGCGGCAGCAACGAGAGCGCGATCGTGTCGAACAACGCGAAGAAGCCAGTGCCGATCACGAGCGCCGGCATCTGCGGTAAGACACGACGCCAGCTGCCGTGCGCCGCGTGCTCGTCGTCGGAGGCTTGGGGCGTCGTGCGGATCGCGGCAAGCATCGGCAGCGCCAGCAGGAAGATCGCGCCGCACAGCAGGAAGCGCCAGTGCGCGAAGCCCGCGATTTGACTCACCAGCACCGGCCCCGCCATCTGGAACAGCGTGAAGTTGGTGGCGTAGATGGCGACGACGCGGCCGCGCGAGGCGTCGTCGGCCAACTGGTTGACCCAGGCTTCGCCGATCGTGAAGAGGAGCATCAGTGCCGCGCCGCACAGCACGCGCAACACGGCCCAGAGCCACAGGTTCGCGGTGAGTTGCATCAGCGCGGTGGCGAGCGCCACCACCAGCACGGCACCGACGATCACCTGGCGGCCGCCGAAGCGCGCCGCGATCCAGCCGGCGAGCGGCACGATGACGAGCCCGCCGCCCGCTTGCGCGGCCGTCAGCAGACCGACCACGTCGGTGCCATAGCCGGCCTGCGTGAGCGCGAGGGCCGTGAGGGGAAGTGTCGCGCCGCTGCCGAGTCCGACAACGGCGACACTGAGGATCAAAGCGAGGAAATCGCGAGTGAGGATGACTTTCATCGGCCGAGATGCTACTACGGCCGCGAGTCATGCGCAGTCTGGATCGAGGTTGCGATGCGAGCCGTTGCTGCGCCGGCTGGCCGGCACGAGTGTGGCCGTGAGTCGTCGCGCAGGGTACGGATAAGCGGCGATAAGGGCGCCGATCAGGCCAATCAGCCCGCCACGGCGACCCGTTGCGCGCGCCGGTCGAGCGACACCGACCACAGCGTCAGCACCAGCGCGCCGATCGAGGTCGCCACGCCGACCCACGGCAGCGTCGTGAGCGGCGCGCCCGCGCCGATCGCCATGCCGCCGAGCCACGCGCCCGTCGCATTGCCGAGGTTGAAGGCGCCCTGGTTCAAGGTCGAAGCCAGATTCGGCGCATGGCTCGCGCGGTCGACGATCAGCATTTGCAGCGGCGGCACGATGGCGAAAGCCAGAACGCCCCAGGCGAAAATCGTGATCATCGCCGGAATTTCGGCATGCATGGTGCCGGCAAAGATGGTCAGGATGACGACGATCGCGAGCAGAAACGCCACCAGCGAAGGCATCAGCCGCCAGTCGGCGAGCTTGCCGCCCAGTGTGCTGCCCACCGTCAGGCCGAGACCGAACAGGAGCAACACGAGGGTCACGGCATGCGGCGTAAAGCCGGTCACGTCTTCGAGAATCGGCGTGATGTACGTGAAGGTGGAAAAGAGACTCGCCGATGCGAGCACGCTGATGCCAAGCACCATCAGCACTTGCGGGTTCTTCAACACGCTGAATTCGCGGACGAGGCTCGCCTTCTGCATCTCGATCTTCGCCGGCAGGCACACGGCGAGCGCGGCTGCCGCGACGAGGCCGATGCCCGTCACCGCCCAGAAGGTGGCGCGCCAGCCCACCGCCTGGCCGAGCGCGGTGCCGAGCGGCACGCCCAGCACGTTGGCGAGCGTGAGGCCCGTGAACATCAGCGCGATGGCTTGCGCACGGCGGTTCGGCGCGACGAGGCCGGCAGCCACCACCGAACCGATGCCGAAGAACGCGCCATGGCAGAACGCCGTGACGATGCGCGCGGCCATCAGCACCGCGTAACCCGGCGCAACCGCGCACAGCAGATTGCCGACGATGAACACGCCGATCAGACTCATCAGCGCCTTCTTGCGCGGCATGTTGGCAACCGCGATCGCGACGATCGGCGCGCCGATGGTGACACCGAGCGCATACGCCGACACCAGCATGCCGGCCGCCGGGATCGAGACGGCCAGGTCGCGCGCGACATCGGGCAGCAGCCCCATGATCACGAATTCGGTGGTACCGATTCCAAAAGCGGCAACGGCAAGGGCGAGCAGAGGCAAAGGCATGATGAAGGAGCGTGAATCGGCGCGACGGGGGAACGTCGCGCGGCCGGCGCGCGTTTTCGGGGCGAGAACGCGTGCGCCGGACAAGGGGGTAAAGCAGTAGGGGATTCTACCTAAGTCAAAACAGCCTTGCTGAGCGTCAGGGCCGTTGTTGTTTTTCGCTGAAAACCGCGGCGGCTCGAACTCGCTTTTTGGCTAACGTGGGCCGTCGCCGGTATCGAAGATGTTGCCGTGGCGGCCTGCGCCTCCGGCGAAACGCGCCGCGCCGGCCACGCCTTCTTCGAAGACGGCCTGATAGCCGCCCGCGCCTTCGCGACGCAATGCTTCCGCGAAATCATCCAGCATGCTGTTTTCCAGCACGGAGCGGCGATCGGCGAGCAACGCCGCCTGCGGCAACGCGGCCAGCTCCGCCGCCATCTGTTCGGCTGCCGCGCGCGCCGTGCCTTTGGCTACGACGCGGTTGGCGAGGCCGAAGCTGAGCGCTTCCTGCGCGCTCACCGCGCGGCCGGTCAGAATCAGGTCCAGCGCGCGTGACAGTCCGATCAGACGCGGCAGGCGGATCGTGCCGCCGTCGATCAGCGGAATTCCGATACGACGGCAGAACACGCCGAGTACGGCGTCGTCTTCGACTACTCTCAGATCGCACATTGCGGCCAGTTCCAGACCGCCCGCGACCGCATAGCCGGCAATCGCGGCCACAACCGGCTTGCTGAAGCTCGTGCGCGTCGGTCCCATCGGGCCGGGGCCGCGACCGTCGGCGTGCAGCTCGTTGCGGCGGGTGTCGTCGGCGAGAGCGGTCAGGTCCGCGCCGGCGCAGAAGGTGCCGCCCGCACCGAACAGCACCGCCGCGCGCCAGGCCGGCTCCGCTTCGAAGCGGGCGAACGCGGCGCTGAGCGCCTGCGCGACAGGACGGTCGACGGCATTGCGACGCGCGGGCCGCTCAAGAACGATCGTGGCGACGCCGATATCCTCATTAGCTTCGATGCGCACGTGGTCATTGAAATTATGCGTGGTTACCATCGTTGTCTCCGTATCGATCCGCGTTACCTGCTCATTCGGGTTTTCGCGCGGTGTGTTCATGCAGCGTAGTTAATACCGTGGCCTGTCATGCTTCTTTCACAATCGGCTCGTAGCTTTAGCGCTCTCCTAACGCGCTGGCGATATTTCGCCGGCTTATCGAGCCTGCCTTTGCCCTTGTCCAATTCATCGTCAACCGCCGCGCCGGCTTGTGCCGAGACGGTTTGGACCGTGCCGCTGCAAGAGCATTCATGGTACGACCATGTGCGCCTGAAACGCGTCTTCGTCACGGATGGCACGCGCCATCAGGTCGTGCTCGTCGACGTTCGCAAGCTGCTCGTGTGCGCCGATCGCGACAACACCGATTATGTTTTGAAGCCGGTCGCCGAATGGCATTCCGGCAAGGTGCGCGGCATTCGCGAGTTTCTCGATCCGGAGAACCCGCGCATTCCGCAGATGCCGTACGTGACGATCTCGACGCGTCGCGGGCCGGGTCTGCTCGGCTGGTTCGGGCTGGAGCGCGAGGGCGTGGTGGCCTTCCGCAATGGCCAGCATCGCGCACGCTATCTGGCCGACGCGGGCGCGCGCTGGTTTCCGGTGGAAGTGCATGAGCGCGAAGCGATGTTGCTGCGTGAGCTTTGCGGCGCGGCGGACGACGCGCGCACGGCGGTCCGCGCGACGCCGCTGAACGGCAGCGGCGGAGTTTAAGCGGGCGTGCGCATGGCGATCCAAGCGACACCGCAAAACAACAGCAGTGGAATCTAAACCGCCGCGCGCACCACGTTGCGCGGCGTGCCGGCCTGCCACGCCGCGACGTTCGCGAGCGTGGTCTGGGCGATCTCGCTCATCGCCTCGCGGGTGAAGAACGCCTGGTGCGCGGTGACGATCACGTTCGGGAACATCAGCAGGCGCGCCAGCACGTCATCCTGCAACGGGAGGTTCGAGTGATCCTCGAAGAACAGGCCGCCTTCTTCTTCATAGACGTCGAGCCCGAGGTGGCCGAGCTGGCCGTCCTTCAACGCGCCGATCAATGCATTGCTTTCGACGAGACCGCCGCGGCCCGTGTTGATCAGCATGGCGCCGCGTTTCATCTTCGCGAGCGCGGCGGCGTCGATCAGATGGTACGTGCCCGCCACCAGCGGACAATGCAGGCTGACGACATCGGACTCGGCGAGCAGCGTGTCGAGCGGCACATAGCGGGCGCCGAGCGCGAGCAGATCGTCGGCGGGCGTGCCGGGATCGTGCGCCAGCACCTGCATGCCGAAGCCCGCCATGATGCGGCCGAACACACGACCGATCATGCCGGTGCCGATCACGCCCACGGTCTTGCCGTGCAGATCGAAGCCGAGCAGTCCATGCAGTGAAAAGTCGCCTTCGCGCGTGCGTGCGGCGGCGCGCGGCAAGCGCCGGTTCAGCGCCAGGATCAAGCCGACCGCATGCTCGGCCACGGCGTGCGGCGAGTAGGCGGGCACCCGCGCGACGGTGATGCCGAGGCGTTCGGCCGCGGCCAGATCGACGTGATTGAAGCCCGCCGAGCGCAGCGCGATCATGCGCGTGCCGCCGGCATGGAGCCGCTCCAATACCGCCGCATCGACGCTGTCGTTGACGAACGGGCACACCACTTCATAGCCTTGGGCGAGGACGGCGGTCTCGCTGTCGAGGTGCGATTCCTGGAAATGCAGCTCATAGCGGTGTGACGCATTGGCTTCGCTGAACGTGTCGCTGTCGTACTGGCGGCTGCTGAAAAGAATCATGCGCATGTCGGACTCCGAAGATGGCGTGCCAATGCTAAAGATCATTTTTTGCGAAGATGAATTGGCCAGGAGTTGAAAATAATATTGACAGCTTCGCCGAACTACAATATTTATTAAAAAAGCAGTCTTAAGAAAGCATGTTCACTCATGCTGTAATAATTGGCCATCAGCAGACTAAGTCTTTTTCACGGCGTTGGGCTACTTCGCGAGGAAAGAGTGACTGTCGAGCTATCGGAAATTCGTTCCACCGCCACACAGCCGCTGCAATGCGGCATTTCCCCTTGGACGCGAATCGCGTCATTCTATTGCCATAAATTGTGTTTTCACTCAGCCGCTATGCCGGTTGAGTAATGTGGCGCGACATACTGGGTGAAAATGAATTCATTGGTATTTGGGGAATGAATCTTTCGGCATCCTGCCAATCAACCCAAAAATCGGCGAGCCAACATGATCGGTGAATTGCTGAGATCTCAACCCGAGATCGCGCTGTTCGCAAGCCTTGCAATCGGATATTTCATTGGCTCGTTCCGCATCGGACCCATTCAGCTGGGCGGCGTGTGCGGCACGTTGATCGTCGCGTTGCTATTGGGCCAGACAGGCGCACGCCTCGCTCCCGATCTGAAGAACATCGCGTTCGCGTTGTTCATCTTCGCGCTGGGCTTCACCGGCGGACCGCAGTTCTTCGCCAATGTCGGGCGCGGCTGGCGCTACGGTCTGCTGTCGGTGGTCGAGATCGTTTCCGTGCTGGCGCTGATCATGATCGCCGTGGTCGTCATGCGGCTCGACGCCGGCACGGCGGCCGGTCTACTGGCCGGCGCGGCGACGGAGTCGGCCGTGATCGGCACGGCGTCCGAGGCGATTTCCAAGCTCGGCTTCAGCGATTCCGAAACGCTGCGCTTGCAGGCCAACATCGTGACGGCGTACAGCGTGAGCTACCTGTTCGGCCTGATCACCATCGTGCTCTTCACGAGCCAGTTCGCGCCGCTGCTGTTGCGCGTCAATCTGCGCGACGAAGCCGAGCGCGTGTGGCGCAAGCTCGGTGGCGACGGCGCGTATGGCGAGGGTCAGCGCGCTGCCGCGCCGGCGCTCGTGGGCCGCGCGTTCGAAGTCGGCGCGGCGGCCGGCACGACGATCCGGGCATTCGAACAGCAGTACGGCTTCAACCTGACGGTCGAGCGGGTCCGGCGCAATGGCGCGGAGGTGCCCGCCGAACCGCAACTCACGCTTGCGCGAGGCGACGTCATTCTGGTGGGCGGGCGGCGCGAAGCGATCGTGGCGGCCGCCGCAGGTCTCGGTGCCGAAGTGGACGGCGCGGACTTCGGCCAGGTGATGGCCGAGAAGCTCGACGTCGTGCTGACACGCCGCGACCTGCACGGCCTGACGGTCGCGCAGGTGCGCGAGCAGGCGGCGCCCGAAAACGGCCGCGGCGTCTACATCGCGGCGGTCACGCGACTCGAGACCACAGTGCCCGCGCTGCCCGGCACCGAACTCAATCGCGGCGACGTGCTCACGCTGGTGGGCGGCAAGGCGGATGTCCTGCGCGGCGCGAAGCGTCTGGGCTACGTGGTCGCGGCCACGCAGAAGACCGACTTCGTTTATCTGGGGCTCGGCGTGCTGGTCGGCATGGCGATCGGTCATCTCGGCGGGCGGGTCGGCGGCGTGTCGATCGCGCTCGGCACGGGCGGTGGCTGTCTGCTGTCGGGGCTGCTGTTCGGCTGGATCCGTTCGCGTTATCCGGTGATCGGCTCGCTGCCTTCGGCGGCGGCGCAAATCCTCAAGGACTTCGGCCTCGCCACTTTCATCGCCGCGGTGGGTTTGTCGGCGGGACCGGACGCCATCAAGCTGGTGCGCGAGTACGGACTCGCATTGCCGGTGGCCGGGATTCTGATGGTGCTCGTGCCCGGTCTGCTGTCGCTCTGGATCGGCCGCATGTTTCTCAAGCTCGAGGCGCCCATGCTGCTCGGCGCGATCGCAGGCCAGCAATGCAGCACGCCAGCGATCAGCGCACTGGTGGGCGTTACCGGCAACTCCACCCCGGTGATCGGCTACACGATCACGTATGCACTCTCGAACATTCTGTTGCCGCTAATGGGGCCGGTGGTAGTCGGCCTCGCCGGGAAATTCCACTAGGCGGCCAGATGTGCCGGGCGTGGCAAGCCATGCCACGTTTGGCCGATGCAGCAGACGGCACGCGCGGCGCGACACGATTGCGCCTCGCCTGCGCGGGCAGCAACCAGTACTCAGTATCGCAAACTATCCAGCGAGGGCACGATGGACTGGCTACATCATATTTTTCAGAAATCTCCGGAGATGGCGCTATTTCTGTCGCTCGCGGCCGGGTACTTCATCGGACAGATCAACTTCGGCAAGTTTCAGTTGGGCGGCGTGGGCGGCTCGCTGCTGGCTGCGGTGGTGATCAGTCAGGCGGGCGTGACGATCGACAACGGCGTGAAGTCGGTCATGTTCGCCGTCTTCATCTACGCGGTCGGCTACGACTCCGGCCCGGGCTTCTTCAACTCGCTGAACCGCAAGACGCTGCGTGAGATTGCCATGGCCGTGTTTCTGGCGGTCACCGCGCTGATCACCGTGGTGGTGTGCGCGAAGCTGTTCCACCTCAACAAGGGGCTCGCCGCCGGACTCGCGGGCGGCGCGCTGACGCAATCGGCGATTATCGGCACGGCGGGCGACGCGATTGCGCGTCTCGGCCTGCCCGCCGATCAGGTCAAGTCGTTGCAATCGGACGTGGCGATCGCCTACGCGGTGACCTATGTGTTCGGCTCGTTGGGCGCGATCATCGTGTGCGTGAATATCCTGCCCAAATTCATGGGCCAAAGTTTGCGCGATGCCTCGCTCGAAGTGGAACGCGAACTGACCTCGGGTGCGACGGCTACCGGGCCGGGCCAACTCTCCGCGTTGCCCGAGATGGTCGGCCGCGCGTACACGATCGATGTCAGCGCCGGGAAAACGGTGAAAGCCGTCGAGACGCAGCATCGAGACCTGTTGACGATCGAACGGATCAAGCGTGACGGCCAGCCGCTCGACCCGGCGCCCGATCTGGTGCTGAAGCCCAACGACGTGGTGCTCGTGGTGGGGCGCCGCGAGGCCGTGGTCGAATTCGGCGCGGCCGGCGGCGAGGTTGCCGCCGTCGAAGATGTCGGCGTCGTCATGCAGACACGCGAAGGCGTGTTCACGCGCAAGGGCATGAACCACACGACGATCGCCGCCGCGCGGCAAGTGGTGGATCGCGATATGCGGCACGGCGTCTACATCCAGAGTATTTCGCGTGCCGGTCAGCCACTGCCGGTACTGCCGGAAACCATCCTGGAGCACGGCGACGTCATCACTTTCTACGGTTCGCCGAAAGACACCAAGCGCGCCGTCGAAGCGGCCGGCTACGAGCTGCCGTACACCAACAAGACCGACTTCATCTACATGGGCGTCGGCCTCGTACTCGGTCTGCTGATCGGGCTGATCGTCGTCGACGTCGCCGGCATTCCGCTCACGCTCGGCTCGGGCGGCGGCTGCCTGCTGGCCGGGTTGCTGTTCGGCTGGATGCGCGGCAAGTATCCGATGTATGGCGTGATGCCGACGGCGGCCTCGCAACTGCTGAAGGACTTCGGCCTCGCGGCCTTCGTGGCGGTGGTCGGTTTGAACTCCGGCCTGCAGGCGGTAGTCACCGTCAAACAGAGCGGCTTGACGATCTTCCTGCTCGGCGTGTTCGTCACGTTGTTTCCGTTGCTGCTCACCATGCTGTTCGGCCGCTACGTGCTGAAGTACAACAACGCGGCCATTCTCGCGGGGGCGCTGACCGGCTCGCGCAGTGCGAATCCGGCCTTCGGCGGCGTGCTCGACAAGGCGGAAAGCTCCGTGCCGACCGTGCCGTTCGCGATCACGTACGCGATCGCGAACGTCGCGTTGACACTGCTCGGCCCGCTCGTGGTCGGGCTCGTGTAGCGCGCGTCTATCGATCTCTGTTACGCCGGCGCTAACCGGGCGATCGTTCGCCGCGCCGGCATCTTTCACCAGGCTCATTGGAGAACGCATCATGGCAAAAGAGAAGGGCGACAAGAAACGTGCGGATATGGCGCAACCGGGCATGTCGGCACTCAGCCCGTTCGAGTTGAAGGACGAACTGATCAAGGCCGCCGGCGGCAGCGCCGTGGAACGACCCGCCAATGCGTCGATGCTCAACGCCGGGCGCGGCAACCCGAATTTTCTCGCGACGATTCCGCGCCACGGCTTCTGGCAACTCGGTCTCTTTGCGATGCGCGAGTCGGAGCGCTCGTTCGCCTACATGCCTGAGGGCGTGGGCGGCTTTCCGCGGCACGACGGCCTCGAAGAGCGCTTCGATCTGTTCCTGCGCGAGAACAAGGGCGTGGCCGGCATCGACTTTCTGCGCGGTGCGGTGTCGTACGTGCGCGATCAGCTGGGTTACTCGGCCGGCGACTTTCTGTATGAAATGTGCGAGGGCATTCTCGCTTCCAACTACCCGGTGCCGGACCGCATGCTGAAGCTGTCCGAACTGATCGTCGGGCAGTATCTGCGCAAGGAGATGATCGGCGACCATCCTTTTGTCGGCGAATTCGACATATTCGCGGTGGAAGGCGGCACGGCCGCGATGACGTATATCTTCAACACGCTGCGCGAGAATCACCTGATCAAGGCGGGCGACACGATCGCGCTCGGCATGCCGATCTTCACGCCGTACATCGAGATTCCGCGCTTGAACGACTACCGGTTGAACGTCGTCAATCTCGAAGCCGACGTGGCCAATGGCTGGCAGTATTCGAAGAAGGAACTCGACAAGCTGCGCGATCCGAAGGTGAAGGCGTTCTTTCTCGTGAACCCGAGCAATCCGCCTTCGGTGAAGATCAATGACGAAAGCCTTCAATACATTGCCGAGATCGTCAAGGAACGGCCCGATCTGATCCTGCTGACCGACGACGTGTACGGCACCTTTGCCGACGACTTCGTGTCGCTGTTCGCGCTCGCGCCGAAGAACACCATTCTCGTGTATTCGTACTCGAAATATTTCGGCGCGACCGGCTGGCGCCTCGGCACGATCGCGACGCATCGCGACAACGTGCTCGACAAGCTGATCGCCGAGTTGCCGAAAGACACGAAGAAGCAGTTGCACGAGCGTTACGAATCGATCACGACGGAGCCGGACAAGCTCAAGTTCATCGACCGGCTGGTGGCCGACAGCCGCACGGTCGCGCTGAATCACACCGCGGGTCTGTCGACGCCGCAGCAGGTGCAGATGGTGCTGTTTTCGCTGTTCTCGTTGATGGACACGCCGGACGCCTACAAGAACGCGTTGAAGCGTTTGATTCGCAAGCGCAAGCAGGCGCTTTACGAAGAGGTCGGCATTTCCTTCGAGGACGATGATCCGAATCAGGTCGACTACTACACGATTCTCGACGTCGAATTCCTCGGCGAGCGGATGTTCGGGCGTGAGTTCGTCGATTGGCTGTTGAAGAACACCCAGCCATCCGAAATGCTGTTCCGCCTCGCTCGCGAGGCGCGGGTCGTGCTGCTGCCGGGGCTCGGCTTCGGCACGCAGCATCCGTCGGGGCGCGTGTCGTTGGCGAACCTGAACGAAGCCGACTACCGGCAGATCGGGCGCGCGTTGCGCAAGCTGATCGAAGAGTATGTCGAGCGTTTCAACGCGGCGACCGGTAAGAAACTCGACAAGACCACGGTGAAATGACGGCTTTGTCGACGGTGTCGTGGCGTCACGCATAGTCAAAAAACTTGCGCAACTGCGCGGATCGGTGAATGATCGAACCGGCGGCCTCGCCAGCGTCCATGCTGGCGGGGCCGTTTGCTCCTTCGCGCCCTGACATTCACGTACCGATCATCATGCCGACTTCATCATTCACATCCGCCTCGTTCGCAGTGCCCTGTCCGGTTGTCGAGTCGCTCGACGCCATTCTTCCCGAAGAGCCGCTCCTGATGATGGGCGCCGGCCCCGTGCCGATTCCCGCGGCCGTGGCGAAGGCCAACGCGATCGTGATCAATCACCTGGGCGCAACGATGGTGAAGGTGATTGGGCAGGTGAAGTCGATGGCGCGCTATGTGTTCCAGACGAATTCGAAATGGGTGCTGGGTGTGGCCGGACCCGGCTCGGCCGCGATGGAGATGGCGATCTCGAACCTGGCGTGGGAAGGCACGCGGGTGCTGTCCATCAAGAACGGTTTTTTCAGCGAACGGATGGCGGAGATGGGCCGGCGCGTTGGCGCGCGGGTGAGCACGCTCGATGTTGCCGACCGGACGGTGGCGAGCCTCGAAGAGATTGCTGAGGCGATCCGGCGCGAGCGTCCCGAGATCGTGACGGTGGTGCAGGGCGAGACGTCCAATACGGTGTGGAATTATCGGCTGAAGGAAATTGCCGCGTTGGCGAAAGCGGCCGGCGCGCTGGTGATCGTCGATGCGGTTTGCACGTTGAGCACGATGCCGTTGGAGATGGATGCCTGGGGGATCGATGCGGTGATTACGGGTGGGCAGAAGGGGTTGTCGTCGATTCCGGGCGTGTCGTTGATTGCGTTTTCAGATGCGGCGTGGGAGAGGGTTAAGGGGCGCACGGCGCCGAACGCGCATTGGTGTCTGGATGCGAGGCTTGCTGAGAATTTTTGGCATAACGCGGGGTATCACTATACGGCGCCTGTTTCTGGAGTTCTGGCTTTGCATGAGGCTTTGCGGCTGGTGTGTGCTGAGACGCTCGAGAAGCGGTTTGCGCGGCATTTGAGGTGTTCGCTGGCGTTGCAGGATGGGGTTGTGGCGATGGGGCTTCGGTTGTATGCGCCGGAGGCTTGTCGGTTGAATTCTGTTGTGGGGATTGAGGTGCCTGATCGGTTTAGTCCTGCGGATGTTTGTGCGCATATTTCGCGGATGCATCAGGTGGAGATTTCGGGGTCGTTTGGGTTGCCGATTGTTCGCGTTGGGCAGATGGGGGAGCAGTGTCGGGAACATAATCTTTTTCGGACTGTGCATGCGCTCGGGCGGACTATGGTTGATCTTGGGGTTAAGGTGGATTTGCCGGCGGGGGTTGCGGCTTTGGAGAGAGGGTTGTCGGGGGGGAGGTGATTGGGTCTTTTGCCTGCTCGGAGGAGGTTGTTTGTTGGTGGTGGTTTTTGGTGTTGGCCTTTCCTTGATTTGTTTGTGGTCTATTAGCGTTGCCCCTGTGCGGGGCGGCACCTACTTTCTTTGCCGCGGCAAAGAAAGTAGGCAAAGAAAGCCGCTTTGAACCGCCAGCCTTAAAGCGGGTCCCCCGCGCAGTCACGGTAGTGGTCCATCTGGAATCGGGGTTCTCGCGCATTCGGCCGCAGTGACAAGGGCGTCATACTTCCCGCCTCGCGCTCCGCGCTCGCCGGAAGGGCTGTTCAAAACTAGTGGTTTTAGTTGGGCGCGTGGGGGCCGTCGGCTTCGCCTCGGCGATGGCGCTCGGCCTGTGATTTCAATGCGATCCACGCGCCACATGCCTCTTGCATTCCAGCAGGACCGCGGCGGCGCATAATCAATTTGTGCGCGGTGGGGGCCGTCGGCTTTGCCTCGGCGTTGGCGCTCGGCCTGTGAGTTCAATGCGCCCCGCGCGCCAAACGCCTCTTGCATTCCACCAGGACCGTGGCGGCCCATCATCAATTTGTGCGCGGTCGGGCCGTCGGCTTCGTCTCGGCGGTGGCGCTCGGCCCATAAGTTTCAAAGCGCCCCGCGCGCCAAACGCGCCTCTCATTCCAGCACAACGGGGTTGGCCCATGTCAATTTATGTGCGCCGCAGGCCGCTGGCTTCGACCCGCGAAGATCGCGCGGACGGTAAGGCTCAATGTGCTCCCCGCACCAAACGTGACTCGCTCTTCAGCAGAGCAACGTCGGTCCATGAATGGTCGCTGATTTTTGAAGGCAACTGGACACATCTCGCCTCCCAAAAATGTCGTCACGCATGAATTGATCATGCATCTCGCTAATCGGATTGGGCGCACGCTTTGCGAATCATTCGCTGCGGTTTTTGCGGAAGTTTCTTCTGCGTCGTAGTCCTTTACTCTGGCAGATCATTGGGCAATTTCGGAATTGGTTGCCGCGTACGCGTTTTAGCTCGTTCGGGTGATCGCTCGCAACGCGATATGTTTAAACTCGTTTTGTCGTGTACTTCACGACAACAGGTTTCGCAGCCTGCCTCACGCAGAACTCGCATGCTTGCACTAGCAAGTGCGCGGCTGCCTTTGCACGCCTGATCACAATGGGCGGGCCTTGGCGGGGGAGCCCTACGGCTCGCCGGTTCTTGGTTCTGTGTGCCGGTCTGCGAATCCCGTCAATGTGCCCGCTCACCACCGTACAAGCGCGAGGTGAGCGATCCAGACAAGTTTAGGGAGATCGCGCCATGAGTAAATCTGTCAAACGTTCACGGACCACAACGCGGCCGCCCGTTGACGCGGTTCAATACGAGAAACTGGCGCTGTCCGCATTCGGATTGATCGAACGGCAATTAAGCCAATTAGACAAATTGGCGACGCTTGTGGCCTCGATAGTTAGGAGTCCGGCTGTGACAAGGGAGGAGAGACATCGCCAGCGACGATTGCTGGAACTGTTGCTCGACATCGTTGAGGACTACCAATACGAAGTCGAGACTGACCGTGAGCTATATCAGGTCATTGCGCTGGACGCGAGGGGAGTGGTGCAAAGCCGGATCACAGCGCGCCATGCAGCGAAAGTTCTTGCAAAAGCGACGCGGAGGGCATCCGAAACCCGAGAAGACCGTAACGAGACGCAAGCCAAGCACAGCGAACCAGCACGATTCAAAACGATCGCTCGAACGAGAGCGACTGCGCATTGAGAGTCACGGAACACTGCTGCGCCGGACCGGACCGGACCGGAGCCAGGGCCAAGGGCCAGGCGCCGGAAGCCGACCGTTCCGACGAGCGCGGAGCGCGAGGCGGGAGGTATGACGGCCTTGTCACTGAGGCGGAATGCGCGAGAACCCCAATTCCAGATGGACCACTACCGCGGCTGTGCGGGGAACCCGCTTATGAGCTGGCGGTTCAAAGCGGCTTTCTTTGCCTCCTTTCTTTGCCGCGGCAAAGAAAGGAGGTGCCGCCCCGCACAGGGGCAACGCCAATAGACCACTAACAAAGCAAGGAAAGGCCAACCCCCGAAGATCACAAAAAGCCTAAACACCAAGCACCAAAAAAACCTCAAAGCGCCGCAGGCAAATTAGTAACCTTAGCATTCCGAAGATAAAGCAGAGTAGAAAGCCCAACACCCGCAGCAGCGGCAACCGCCGCAAAAAGAAACACCGACCCATACCCAAACTCACCAGCGATATACCCGGCCAACGGCCCAGTAATCCCCAACGAGAGATCGAGAAAAACCGAATAAGCCGACAAAGCCGCCCCACGACTAGCCGGCGGCACAAGCCCAACCGCCTCGACCCCAAGAGCCGGAAACACCAAAGCAAACCCGAACCCAGTCAAAGCCGCACCAGCAAGCGCAACATGAGGCTCAGGCGCCAGCCACAACATCAACAACCCGGCGCATTCAAACGAAAACGAAGCAATCGCGACTCGAAACCCGCCATAAGTCTTGATCGTATTGGCAAACAGCAACCGCGCCCCGATAAACAGCGTCCCGAACACCGTCAACGAGAGCGCCGCATTCGGCCAATGCTTCGCCGCATAAAACAGCGTAATGAAAGTCGCGATCGACCCAAACCCGGCCGACCCGAGCGCCAACCCAATCCCATGCGGCAGCACGCGAGTAAACACACTGCGGTACGACATCCGCTCGCCATGCACGATCGGCACCGGCGCGATCGGACGAGCAAGATAAAACCCGAGCGCCGCCAGCAGAATCACCAGAATCCCCAACGCGGCAAACCCAACCGTGTGTTCGATCGCCACGCCCAGCGGCGCACCGATCGCCAGCGCGCCATACGTCGCGATACCGTTCCACGAGATCACCCGCGCATTGTTGCTCGTGCCCACCCGGCCGATCCCCCACAGAATCGCACCCGTGCCGCACAAGCTCTCGCCGAATCCCAACACGAGCCGGCTGCAGACCAGCAGCCCCAGGCTCAGCACGGGCCAGCGCCCGCACAGCACAGCCAGCAACAGCAAAACCCCGCTCGCGCCACACCCCATCAAACCAATCGTCACCGTCCGCTTCGGCCCCAACGTGTCCGCGGAACGGCCAGCCAGCGGCCGCGACGCCAGCGTCGCCAGATACTGCACGCTGATGGCGGCACCAGCCAGCACGGCGCTGTAACCGAGGTCGTCGTGGACGTAGCCCGGCAACACCGCAAGCGGAATTCCGATCGTCAGATAGCAAAGAAACGTGAAAAAGACGACCGGAATGATCTGCATGGTCGTCGCAAATTCGCTGCGAGGTGTCGCTGAGTCGGTGGACATGGGGAAAACGAGACTTGAATTCGGCGGGAAGGCGTGATTTTCCCATGGAACCGGTTTTCTTGCAGGATTTGCTTAATAATTCATCCGACAAAAATCGCTTTCCGGAACCCTATAGTGATCCATTTTCGACCCGACGGCGCCTGTTTTCTCAGCAAGTCCGCTCGGAACGCGCTCGCTCAGATTGGCCTTTTATCCGTATAAAATATAAAAATACGGCAAAAATATCATCTCACCATAAGTTAACCGCCCCTCAAACCTATCTCGATATCGTTCTGCGGATATGTCCCGCATGCGATCACCGCTATGGGTTGTATTTATTGACGGTGATAGTTTTCGAACCATCCCTGCTGCACGTCCCACGGACACAGAACATTCGAGAGTAACGAGACATGACTGAGCCGATTCGCTTCTATCACCGCAACGCGATCCGTGAGATCAAGGACGCGCCCGTCACCCGCACCGTGCTGCAGTATCTGCGCGAGGACGCGCATTGCACGGGCACGAAGGAAGGCTGCGCCGAAGGCGACTGCGGCGCGTGCACGGTCGTGATCGGCGAGCGCAACGAAGCGGGCGGCGTCGACTTCAAGGCGGTCAACGCCTGCATCCAGTTCGTGCCGACGCTCGACGGCAAGGCGCTCTTCACCGTCGAAGACTTGCGCCAGCCGGACGGGTCGCTCCATCCCGTGCAGGAAGCGATGGTCGAATGTCACGGCTCGCAGTGCGGCTTCTGCACGCCGGGCTTCGTCATGTCGATGTGGTCGCTCTACGAAAAGCACGGTCACGAGCACAGTTGCGCCAACAAGACGGTGCCGTCGCGCGAGGCGATCAGCAACGCGCTGACGGGCAACCTGTGCCGCTGCACGGGCTACCGCCCGATCGTCGACGCGGCGGTGCGCATGTTCGAAGCGCCCGCGCCGAAAGCGCCAGTCAATGTCGAGGCGCTCGCCACCACGCTCGCCACGCTCGAGCGCAAGGACACCTTCCACTACCAGCACGCGGGCCAGCAGTTCGACGCGCCGCGTACGGTCGAAGCACTCGCCAGGATCAAGGAAGCCGAACCGGCCGCGCGCATTCTCGCCGGCAGCACGGACATCGGCCTGTGGGTCACCAAGCAGATGCGCGAGTTGGGCAATATCGTCTACGTGGGGCAGATCGCTGAACTGCAGAAGCTGGAGACCAACGACGAATGGATCGAGATCGGCTCGGGCGTCAGCGTCGAAAAAGCCTATGCGGAGATCGCGAAGCAATATCCCGAACTGATTGAAATGTGGCAACGCTTCGCGTCGCTGCCGATTCGCAATGCCGGCACGCTTGGCGGCAATATCGCCAACGGCTCGCCGATCGGAGATTCGATGCCCGGCCTGATCGCGCTCGGCGCACGTGTGATCGTTCGCGGCGGCGAGATCGAGCGCGAGATGCCGCTCGAGGACCTGTACCTCGCGTATCAGAAGAAGGACATGGCGGAGCATGAGTTCGTCGTCGGCCTGAAAGTGCCGACGCGCACCGGCGTGCGTCGGAACCTGCAATTCCGCACCTACAAACTGTCGAAGCGTTTCGATTCGGATATCTCGGCGGTGTGTGCCGCGTTCGCATTCATCGCCGACGGCAACCTGATTCGCGAGCCGCGCATCGCGTTCGGCGGCATGGCCGCCACGTCCAAGCGCGCGACCCATGCGGAAGCCGTACTGCGCGACGCCGAATGGCACGAGGCCACGGCGCAGGCCGCGATGCTCGCGCTCGGCAACGACTACGCGCCGCTGTCGGACATGCGCGCAACCAGCAACTATCGCCTCGAATCGGCGAAGAACACGTTGTACCGCTTCTGGCTCGAAACGCGTCCGAACAACCCGCTGCCGAAGAGCGCGCTGGATGTGCGCGCGGTCGCTGCGGCCTGCGCACCGGTCGGTGCCTGAGACGACGAAAGGATACGGAGAACACAACAATGAATCAGCATGCCGAACCGTTCCTGAAAGACCTTCAGGATCTCGAAGACTTCACCCAGGTTCACATCTCGCGTCCGCACGAGTCCGCGCATCTGCACGTAAGCGGCCGCGCCACCTATACCGACGACATTCCGACGCTCGCCGGCACGCTGCACGCAGCACTCGGCCTGTCGACGAAAGCGCACGCGAAGATCGTCTCGATGTCGCTCGACAAGGTGCGCGCCACGCCGGGCGTGGTCGCCATCTTCACCGCTGACGATATCCCGGGCGTGAACGACGTCGGCCCGATCATCCACGGCGACGATCCGATTCTCGCCGACGGCCTCGTGCAATACGTCGGCCAGCCGATCTTCATCGTGGTCGCGACCTCGCATGAAACGGCGCGTCTCGCGGCACGCCGCGCGGAAATCGTCTACGAAGAATTGCCGGCGATTCTCACCGCGCAGCAGGCGCGCGCCGCGAACCAGCACGTCCTGCCGCCGATGAAACTCGCGCGCGGCGAAGCCGGCAACAAGATCGCCCGCGCCGCGCGTCGCGAGGCCGGCGAGATGCTGCTCGGCGGCCAGGAGCAGTTCTATCTGGAAGGCCAGATTTCGTACGCGGTGCCGAAGGACGACGACGGCATGCACGTCTACTGTTCGACGCAGCATCCGACCGAAATGCAGCACATGGTCGCGCACGCGTTGGGCGTGGCGTCGCACAACGTGCTGATCGAATGCCGCCGGATGGGCGGCGGATTCGGCGGCAAGGAATCGCAATCGGGTCTGTTCGCGTGCTGCGCGGCGCTCGCCGCATGGAAGCTGCTGTGCCCGGTGAAACTGCGTCCGGACCGCGACGACGACATGATGGTCACGGGCAAGCGCCACGATTTCCACTACACGTACGAAGTCGGCTACGACGACAAGGGCGTGATCGACGGCGTGACGGTCGACATGACCTCGCGCTGCGGTTTTTCCGCCGACCTGTCCGGTCCGGTGATGACGCGCGCGCTGTGCCACTTCGACAACGCTTACTGGCTCTCGGATGTCACGATCGACGGCTTCTGCGGCAAGACCAACACGCAGTCGAACACGGCGTTCCGCGGCTTCGGCGGCCCGCAAGGCGCGTTCGCGATCGAATACATCATGGACAACGTGGCGCGCTCGGTGGGCGAGGATTCGCTCGACGTGCGCCGCCGCAATCTGTACGGCAAGACCGAGCGTAACCAGACGCCGTATGGCCAGATCGTCGAAGACAACGTGATTCACGAACTGATCGACGAACTCGAAGCAACGAGTGAATACCGCGCGCGCCGCGCCGCGATCAACGAGTTCAACGCGAACAACGAAATACTGAAGAAGGGCATGGCGCTCACGCCGGTCAAGTTCGGTATCGCGTTCAACGTGACCCACTTCAACCAGGCCGGCGCGCTCGTGCACATCTACACCGACGGTTCGGTGCTGGTGAATCACGGCGGCACCGAAATGGGCCAGGGCTTGAACACGAAGGTCGCGCAGGTCGTCGCGCATGAACTGGGCATCGGCTTCAACCGCATTCGCGTCACCGCGACCGACACCAGCAAGATCGCCAACACGTCGGCGACGGCGGCCTCGACGGGCTCCGATCTGAACGGCAAGGCCGCGCAGGACGCCGCGCGGCAGTTGCGCGAACGCCTGTCGGCGTTCGCCGCCGAGCGCTTCGGCGCGGGGCAGGTGAGCGCGTCGGAAGTGCGCTTCGTGCACGACCGGGTCGTGGTCGGTGAAATCGTCGTGCCGTTTGAAGAAGTCATCGCGAAGGCTTACGTCGCGCGTATTCAACTCTGGTCGGACGGCTTCTACGCGACGCCCAAGCTGTACTGGGATCAATCGAAGCTGCAAGGCCGGCCGTTCTACTACTACTCGTACGGCGCGGCGGTGTCGGAAGTGGTGATCGACACGTTGACCGGCGAAATGCGCGTGCTGCGCGCGGACGCATTGCACGACGTGGGCGCCTCGCTGAATCCGGCGCTCGATGTCGGCCAGGTGGAAGGCGCGTTCATTCAGGGCATGGGCTGGCTCACGACCGAAGAACTGTGGTGGAACGCGGGCGGCAAGCTGATGACGCATGCGCCGTCCACCTACAAGATTCCGACCGTCAACGATACGCCGCCCGACTTCCGCGTGCGCCTCTTCAAGAACCGCAATGCGGAGGACAGCATCCACCGTTCGAAGGCGACCGGCGAGCCGCCGCTGCTGCTGCCGTTCTCGGTGTTCTTCGCGGTACGCGACGCGGTGTCGGCAGTGGGCAACCACAAGGTCAATCCGCCGCTGAATGCGCCCGCGACCAGCGAGGAAATCCTCAGGGCGGTCGGCGCGGTGCGTGCCGCCACCGCGGCGGCACAGCAATAAGCGAATCGATAAGCGCATCAATCAGCGGACCGCAATAGGCGCGGCAATGAGCCGGAACAGCAACGCGTGGACAACACACTCACTGGAATTGGAATGATCGCCATGAACGATTTTTCGTCCGTTCAGATCGGCCGGCGCAGCGGCGTGCAAACGCCGCGTCCGGCGCCGATGCATATCGTGCTGTTCGGCGCGGGGCACGTCGGGCATGCGCTCGTCAAGCTGCTCGGCAGCTTGCCGTGCGTGGTTCAGTGGGTCGACGAGCGCGACGAACTGTTCCCCGACGAAACGCCCGCCAACGTGCAGGTCGAAGCCACCGACACGCCGGATGCGATCGTCGACACGGCGCCGCCCGGCGCCTATTTTCTGGTGATGACGCACAACCACGCGCTCGATTTCTCGCTGGCCGCGCGCATCATGCGGCGGCGCGATTTCACCTACTTCGGCATGATCGGTTCGAAGACGAAGCGCGTGAAATTCGAGCGCCGTTTGCTCGATCGCGGCGTGGATCTGGACCGGCTGGTGGAGATGACGTGTCCGATCGGCGTGGCCGGTATCGTCGACAAGGCGCCTGCGGCGATCGCCGTGGCGGTATGCGCGGAGTTGCTGCAGATCCGTTCGCGGCAGGTCGTGGCGCAGGTGGCGACGCAGAAGCTCTGCGCGGCTGTCTGATGGGCGGAAATCAGCCGGCCGGGACGGTGCCGCTCAAGCAGCGCCCAAGCAACGCACAAGCAACGCATGAACAGCGTCCTGTGAACCGCAAACAACCTTAAACGTCAGCCCGTCGCGGCTGACGTTTCCTTTTTCGGCGTCCGTTTTGCGCGCCGCACCTTCTGCGCGACCAGCCCGTCCGACACCTGGGACATCAGCGCACGCAGCCAGCCCACATCGCTCGGTCGATCCGGCTGCGGATGCCAGAGCTGGTAGCACTTGATGCGCGGAAACGGAATCGGCACGTCGACCACCGCGAGCGGCAGCATGTCCGCGTAGTGCATCGCGAAACGGCGTGTCGTCGTGAAGATCAGATCCGATTGCAGCAGCGTCTGCGGCACCAGGCCGAAGTAGGGCAGCGTGGCGACGATGCGGCGCTCGGCGCGAGCCCGCGTGAAGCCCATGTCGATCGCGCCGCTGCTCGCCCCGCTATACGGTGTCGGTGCGAGATGCGGCGCGGCGAGATACGCTTCGCGCGTAAGCGGCATGCGCGTGAGCGGATGATCGGCGCGCATCATACATACGACCGTATCGGAGAACAGGTCGCTGCGCTCGAAGCGCGGGTCGGGCTTGGGCCAGTTGCCGATCACCAGATCGAGTTCGCCGGCATCGAGCGCGGCGGAATGATCGAGCATCGGACTCAGCGAATCGATTTCGAGCCGCGCGTGCGGCGCCGCCTCGCGAAATTGCGCGATCACCGTCGGCATGAAGAAGTCGTTCAGATAATCCGGCGCGGCCACGCGAAAGGTGCGGCGCGAGCGGCCGGGATCGAAGTCGCCATGCGGCGTCGCGACAAAATCGACTTCGCGCAGCACGCGTTGCGCGGAGGCGAGCAGCGATTCCCCGTATTCGGTGGGCACCATGCCCGACTTGCCGCGCACCAGAATCGGATCGTTCAGCGTCTCGCGCAGTTTGCGCAGCGCGGTGCTGATAGCCGGCTGGGTCTGATTCAGACGCAGCGCGGTCTGCGTGACGCTGCGCTCGACCAGCAGCGTGCGCAGTACGCGCACGAGCCAGATATCGAGGGAGGCGGCGGTGTCGTCCATGATTTAAGCGAGGCGGGGCAAGCGGACCGGATCCGATGAAACGTCGTACGGCGTCGCCTGCGAGAGCGGGGCGCCAACGCGCACGAAGCAAAGGTCATAACCTTAGGCCTGTTTGCGGTGTAGCGGCATAGCAGGCAAGGTATGGCCGGCATCAGCAGGGCTGTTTTACCGCGACGAACCGGCGAAAGCGCCGTGGGACGCGCCTCGCGTCCGCTTCAGGCTTACGTCTCGCCTACGTCTGCTGGTCCACGAGCCCCGAAGGCAGCGTACTGATGCGTTTGACTTCTTTCGATTCGAGCCAGTTCGGCGTGCGCGCGCAGTACAGCACCATGGGCAGCGCGTCTTCGCCCCAGAACAACTGATCGTTCAGACGGAAGGTCGGCACACCGTAGACACCCAGGCCGATCGCATCCGCCGTGTTGCGCTGCAATTGCGCTTTCACTTCCGGGCTCTTGATGAGTTCCGGGCCGTCGGGCACACCGACGCGCTCGCACAGTTCCGCAAAGGCCACGTCAGTCGACGGATCGCGGCCCTCTCGCCAGATGAAGCGGAAAATCTCGCGCACGAAATTGACGTCGCCGTTCGCCGCGGTGGCGAGCAACAGCGGCTTCGTGGAATCGAACGGATGGGCGGGCGGCATCTTGTACGGAATGCCGAGCTGTTCCGCGCGAAACAGCGCGTGCCGGTACATGAAGGTGCGTTTGGAGGGCACACCGTAAGCCGGCCGCTGTCCCCAGTGACGGTAGAGGTCGTTCAGCACGACCGGCGTGAAGACGAAGTCGAAGCCCGGCCATTTGTCGTGCTGCTCGAGCAACAGGTACGTGAACGGCGAGACAAAGTCGTAAAACCACAGCGGTTGTCTGGCGTCGATGCCAACGGTCATAAATGTCTCCCGGATTGCTGTTCCGAACGGCCCGTCTCGCGGGCCGACGAAATTGTAATGATCTTACGCGGAGCAGCCGCGGCTTGCATCCGTCAATATGGTTTCGCGGCGTCGTCGCTGGGCGTTTCGCCGATCTCGGCCGCTTCGTTCGCGGCGGATGGACTGGACGGATTGGGTGATGCGGACGCCGCGCCTGCTTCGCCAGCTTCCTGTGCTTTACCGCGCCCGTTATCGACGCCCGGCGCTTCATCCGCGGCGCCATCGCGTTGCGCGTCGCGAGCCTGCGTGAGCCGCGCGCGCACGAAGCCGATGTGCTCGCGCAGCACGTAGAACTGATCCGCGTAGGCCAGCGGCATCTTCAGACCGTTGACGGATTCCTCGATCGCGTCGAGCCGTTCGAGCAGCGACGCGCGTTCGGTGGGCGAATGGTCGCTGAGGGCGCTGCGCTCGATCGCGATCAGCGCGCCGTACCAGCGGTAAATGCGCGATTTCACCCGCCATGCATACAGAGACGGCACGAGACGCAAGGCCGGCACGAGCAACACGATCAGCGGCACCACGACCACCAGCAGCCGGTCGGCGAGACTCGCGAGCCAGAACGGCAGGATCCGGTAGAGGAAGCTCTTGCCAGACTTGTAGTAGCGGGCGGCGTCGTCGCTGATGGGGAAGTCGTGCGCGAGCGGCGCGGGAAACTCGCCGGCGCGCTGCAGGATGTTCGCCTTGCCGTGCACCTCGCGCGCGGCTTCGATCAGCAGATCGGAAAGCGCGGGGTGCAGCGAGTCGCGCGCCACCAGTTCGACGGTCGGCGCCACCATATGAATCGGCGCGGACGGCAGGTTCTTGCCGAGGTCGAACGCGCCCATTGGCATCATGAGTTGTGTCAGATAGGGAAAGCGGCGTGTGTAGGCGTCGGCCTGCGAGAAATCGTAGAACTGCACGTTCGGCGTGCGGTAGAGCTTGCCCATCACCGCCGGTTGCGCCGAATCGCCGGCGAGGAACGCCGCGTCGACCTTGCCGGAGACGAGGGCGTCGGCGGCGTCGTCTCCCGAGAGCGGCAGCAGTTTGGTTGCGCCGCCCGGCACGATGCCGTTGGCCTTGAGCAGCGCCAGCGCCAGCTCGCGCGTGCCGCTGCCTTCCGCGCCGACGGCAAGCCGCTCGCCCTTGAACTCGGAGAGACGCATGATAGTCGGGCCGTGATAGAAGATCGCCAGCGGCACATAGGCCACGCTGCCGAGCGACATCAGACCGTTGGACGCGGAGCCGGGCGCGACGCCGTCCTGCACGAAGCCGACATCCACGTTCGAGCTCGGGTCCGACAGGCGCTTGAGATTCTGCAGCGAGCCCTCCGAGGACAGCACATTCAGCGTGATGCGGTTGCGCGCCAGAATTTCCTTGTACTTCTGGGCGGCATTCCAGAAGGTGCTGCCTTCCGGGCCGGCGCTGATCGTCAACGTGCTGGGCGGCGCGGGCTGAATCAGACGCACGGCGACCCAGATCGCGACCGCGGCGATCAGCAGGATCGGCCCGAACGAGACGGCGAGATCGCGCCAGGAGATCGCGACGAATCGGGCGACGAGACGGGGAGGGCTTTTGCGGCCGGTGGCTGGCTTCATCGGATGACGTGACGGCTACGGTCGAAAGTGAACAGGGGCGGCGCTCTGCGGCGCGCGAACCGGGGTGAAGCGCTCACGCCGCGCCACGGCGGCTGCCGCGAATGGCGCGCGAGCCACGCGGCAGCGCGCGTCGCGCCGATGGTACCTGAGATTCGCCGCACGGCGGCACGCATGGCCGCCGCGCTCACCGACAAAGCCGTAACAAATCGTGAACGGCGTGTGACACCAGTGCGGGTGACGCGATTCAGCCCTCGCGTATGACTAAACCCTTTGCGCTTCTGGCCCGGCTAGATTAAATTGTGCATCGCTGCCGTGAACAGACGTTTGCGCAGCGCGACCCGGCAAGACACACAAGAACTGGGCGCGCTCGCGGACTTCGCGGCTTGCCGGTCTGTCGTACCGCATTGCATGCCTGTCATCGCATGCGGCAATGGCAGCCAGCCTCTTCGCCTCTCGCACACCGTGTTGCAGCCATAGTCGGCCGTCGCTGGGCCGCGCCTTGTCGCGCGTCCAGCGTGGCTGCCGGAAGTCGTACGAAGCCGCTTTTATATGCGGTCCAATGTGAAGCTAAGGAGAAGAAAAGTATGAAATCGGTCGGTTTTCTGAAAACGCTGGGCTCGGTGGTGGCAATGGTAGTGGCGTGCAATGTGTACGCTCAGGCAAGCGACGCAACGGCAACGGGCACGACCGCCGCGCCGGCTGCGAGCGCCAAGTCGACCAAGAAGGCGAACAGCCAGTTGGGCCGCAAGGTGCGTAGCGCGCTGGCCAAGGCGCAAGGTATCGACGTGTCGAACATCGCCGTGCGCGCTCGTGGCGGCGCGGTGACGCTGACGGGCTCGGTGCCTGACCAGGCGCAGATCGACGCCGCAGGCGAAGCCGCCAAGGGCGTCGCCGGCGTGACGTCGGTGTCGAACAAGCTGAACGTCCAGCAGCAGTAAGCAGGCTGTCGCATCAGGCGAGGGCGGCGCCAAGCCGCCTTGCGCCGTCGTGATGCAGTTGTGCACCAAGGTTCCGGCAAAAAACCGGAGCCTTTTTTATTTTAATTTGGCGATTTTTGAAGCGGTGATGATGGGTCCGGGCAGTCGCAAGCAACACGGCGGCATCGCCGCTGTGCGACTGTGCGCTGTGACACATTGCTGACGCGACCCGAAGCGTACTGTGATGCGTAGGGAACCGGAGTCAACGCCATGGAAACCTCGCTTTTGCGCTATACCGATCTGCCCATCAGCGATCGGGCGGCCTTCGAACTGGTGTGCGCGCGGCACGGTTTTGCACCGGCGCATTTCGACATCAGCGCCTGCGCGGATCCGAGCGATGCCGCGCACGAGCGCCTCGTCACCATCCGGCGCGGCGGCTGGGCGCAGTCTTATCACGACCGTCAAGGTCAATGGGTCCGGCAGTTCGAGGCCGATCTGACCTGCCGCTTTTTCAAATAGCAGTCGTCTGCTTGAGTCGAGCCTGAGCCTGAGCGGCAAGGCGTGGCGTGGCAATACGCGGCGCCGGCCTGCGCGCCCGTTCAGGCCAGCACGAGGCGCACGCCCACCAGCGTGAGCGTGGCGGCGAGCAGGTTGCGCAGCAGCGCGTCCGGCGCGCGTGAGGACAGAAAGCTGCCGATTGCGATGCCCGGCAGCGAGCCTACCAGCAGCGACAGCAGCATCGACCAGTCGATCGAGCCCAGCAGCCAATGGCCGGCGCCCGCCAGCAGGGTGAGCGGCACCGCATGCGCGATGTCGGAGCCCACGATGCGCGTGGTCGGCAGAAGCGGATAGAGCAACAACAACACCGTCACGCCGATTGCGCCCGCACCCACCGACGTCAGCGACACCAGCACTCCGAGCACCGCGCCGGTCAGGATGGTCAGCGCGAGCGTGCGTCCCTGACGCGGCGCGCGTTGCCGGCGCGCGCCGAGCGCCGCGAGTTGCGGACGAAACACGAGCGCCACCGCCGTCACCAGCAACGCCGCGCCGAGCACGATCTGGATCAGCCGGCTCGCACCGGGCGTATCCATGCCAAAACGATGCAGCAGAATCAGCGTGATCGTGGCGGCCGGCACGCTGCCGGCGGCGAGGCGCAGGGTGATCTGCCAGTCCACGGTGCCCTTCAGGCCGTGCACGAGCGTACCGGTCGCCTTGGTGGCCGCGGCGTACAGCAGGTCGGTGCCGACGGCCGTGGCCGGATGCACGTTGAACAGCAGGACGAGAATCGGGGTCATCAGCGAGCCGCCGCCGACGCCCGTCAATCCGACCAGAAAGCCCACGAACAGGCCGGAGACGGAGTACAGCAGATCGATGTGGGGAAGAGCCATTGAGCGGACCGCTGACGGTCGGGTGGGTTGGACGGATCAGGCCGCAAGGCCGGTGCGCCTGCCTTCGACAGTCGGTGAAGGGCGGCGGGAAGGCCGCCGCGGCGCGGCGAAAGCCGCTATTGTCGCAAAACTGCCGCGTTCGCGTACGAAGCGGTGTGCTGCGCTGCCCGCATACGGTCGATCAGCGCAAAAACCTCGGGGCGGTTTTCACGTGGCCTGGCTGGCGGCGCCCAAGCTTTGCCGGTTCTTTGCCGGTTGCGTTGCTGGCGATTGCCGGCGAGGCGGTCGCGGCGTTGCGCGGGCGCTCGTGAGACTGAAAGCGCAACTTCGGCCAACCCCAAGGTCGCGACGCGCGCTCAAAGCGCCCGGCGAATCTCCACGACGCCGAACGCCGCCAGCGTGAAGCCCACAATCCGGTCGATGGCGACGCGCATTTTGCTGCCGATCGCATGGCGCGCGAGCGACACCACGGTCACGAGGAAACACCACCATGCAATCGAGCCGCAGAACACGCCACCCACGGTGGTCAGCGCAATGCTCGATGAAAACGCGCCGCGCGGGGCGAGTGTTGTGAACAGCGCGGCGAACATGATGACCGTCTGCGGATTGGTCAGCGTGAGCAGCAACGAACTCGCATACGCGCGCAGCGCGCCGGCGCGGCCCACCTGAGCGAGCTTGCCGTTGCCGCCTGACGCGCCGTTTGCGGTGCTGTCCGCTGCGTCGGCCGGGGCTTTCTGCAGCAACGTACGCACGCCCAGATACAACAGGAACAACCCGGCGAGCAGATGCAACGGGCGGTCATACGCCAGCATGAACTGCGAGATGCTGACGAGGCCGAGCGCCGCGATCAGCCCGTAGGCCGCGTCGCCGGTCGCGATGCCGAAGCCGATCGCGAGCCCGGCGCGCGGACCGCCGGTTAGCGTGCGGCGAATGCACAGCATGCCCATCGGGCCGACCGGCGCGGCAATGGCGAGCCCGACGCCCGCGGCGGTGAGGAAAAGACTGGTGGTGGACATGGCTATCCCGGATCGATTGTTCTGTTTCGTGTTGCGATTCGTGTGTCGCCGACACGCGTGGTATCTGCGAGCCCTTCAGCATAGCTAGACCGGAAACGCCGGGCAAGTCCGCGCATGAGGAGCGTGCTCGATCGACTCGCGCAGGCTCGCGTTTCTATAGCGTTGCTGATGAGCCTGGAAATAAGAGCGTGATAAGTGCGAGCCGCCGCGCCATGAACGAAGCAGGCGTAGTGATACCCGGAGCAATGGCGTTGATAGTGCGGATGAGGATGGCCGTCGGGACGCTGGGGCCGAAGATGCGGGATGGGGCGCTGCAGGAAATGCGCTTTGGATGGATGCCCGCCTCGATGCGGCGGGCGTGCTCAATCGGTCTTGCCTTTTAATGCTTCTTCGCGGTGGCCGAGGCGCTTGGTGCTACCCGGATCGGCGGCGCGCCCGATGGCGAAGTGGCGGGTTGCGGTTTCTTCGCCTGCTTCGGTTTCTTGACTTCGCGGTTACTGCGCATTTGACCTTTTGCCATGATGGACTCCCAATTGGCGGTTTTTGCTCCGCATAGGAGCAGTAAGCTAGTGTGCGCTACTTTTGTCCGCGCGGGCAAACAATCTAAACCGCCCGGCTCCTTCTCCAGGTCTCGGACGGCAACTCGCCGAACTGCCCGCGATACTCGCTGGAGAAATTCCCGAAATGCCAGAACCCCCACCGCGTGGCGACCTCCGTCACTGAAGCGGAGCCGCGCAATTCACGGCGCACGTGATCGAGTCGAACGGCGCGCATATAAGCGGAAGGGTTGACGCCGAGCGTATCTTCGAACGCATATTGCAACGTACGCCGACTGGCGCGAAACCGCGCACACAACTCCGCCACGGAAAGCGGACACTGCGGCGATTCCTCGATCAGCTCACGAACCCCACGCACCAGTTGCCAGTTCCGCGCAGTGCGAGCCTCGACGTTCCCGTGCGGATCGGCATCGCGCAGGTCCTGCAAAACATCGGCAAGACCGAATATCACCGACTTTTCGAACGCCGCGGCGACTGCGGCGTCGTCGAGCAAAGTGGGGGTGGCCGCGACGGCGTCGAGCAACTGCTTCAGCACCTCGCGAAAGCCCTGCAGTCTCGCGGGATCGACGTTCAATACGCCGGGTCTCGAGCCGAGCAGCAGTGTCATTTCGTCGAGTTGCGAGCGCAACAGCGGGTCGCCGATCGCGCCCGGCTCGATTTCGAGGTTCACCACCACATGCTTGTCGGGCGACAGAAATTCGAAACCGCCATCGCCGGAAAACACGTGCAAGCCATCGCGATGACTCGTCTGTCCACACAACAACGCATGGCCTTCGAGTTGAAACGGAATGCCCACCGCGACCCTGGATGCCGCTACCTGGCCGCGCTGATAGACCGTGCGGTTCAGGCGCTCGACCAGCACCCGCACGCCGCCCGCGTGGCATGAACTCACCGAGCCGTCGAAGGCGCCGCGTGAGATCTGGCAGTAGCTCTGGTTCCATGCGTCGAGCAGCATGGCCTGCTCGTCAATGTTGCGGCAACAACGAATCTCGACCGCGCCGCTCGTCTGATTGACCGCCTGCATAGCTTCTCCCGATTCTGATGGCGCTCCCCGAAAGCCTCGTGCCGACCAGTGTATGCGAAAAAAAAGCCCTGCCGTAGGGTTGGCGCAAAGCGTCTTTGCTTACCTGCTGCGCGGCTGGAAGCCTTCGTAATGCATTTGTCAGGAGGCGGAATTTTTACGGGATTTTTATCTTTTTGCCAATTTTGGATAGTCGCCACTTTTTGCCGCCCCTACTTTGTGCATCACGCAATGCACAGGAAAGGGAGTGACGTATGAGCAGATCGGCAGGCAGGCTGGAAGGCAAGATCGCAATCGTGTCGGGCGGCGCGACGGGCGCGGGCGGCGCGGCCTCGTTGCTGTTCGCGCAGGAAGGCGCGCAGGTCGCCGTCGTCGATATCAATACGGATGCCGGTGAGGAAGTGGTGACGCGGATTCGCGCGGCAGGCGGCAGCGCCGAGCTGTTTGCCGCCGACGTGTCGAAGCGCGCGGCCGTCGATGCCGCCGTGGCCGGCATCATGGCGCGCTTCGGACGTATCGACGTGTTGTTCAATCATGCCGGCAGCATTGTCGTGAAGCCGTTCGTCGATACCACCGACGAAGACTACGACTGGCTCATGAACGTCAACGTGAAAAGCATGTTCATGATGACGCGGGCCGTGCTGCCGCACATGCTCGCTGCGGGCGGCGGCTCGATCGTCTGCACGGCGTCGATCTCGTCGGTGGCGGCGACGCCGCTCGAAGTGCTCTATTGCACCACCAAAGGCGCATGCGCGATGTTCGCGCGTGCCATCGCCGTCGAGTATCGCGACCGGGGCATTCGCTGCAATGCCGTGTGCCCTGGTTTCATCGACACGCCGCATGGGCGCCGCGAAATCAGCGCGCTCGCCAAGTACGGCTTCGATGCGAGCGAAGCCGCCTTGTCGGTGCAGCAGGGCCGCCTGTGCGCGCCGGAGGAAGTGGCGCGCGCCGCGCTCTTTCTCGCGAGCGACGACGCGAGTTTCGTCAACGGCGCACACCTGTACGTCGATAACTGTTTCACGGCCGCGTGAGCCGCTTTGCCTGGCGCGGCCACGCCGTTGAACCGGCTCGCCGGTTGGCCGCTTCGTCATAACCCTGTTCAAAGGATCGCGTCATGGACATCAACACGGCCTTGCCGTCGGCGGAATCCGCCGACAACGACGTCAAGCTGTTGCACAAGATGGGTTACGCGCAGGAACTGTCCCGGCGCATGGGGGCGTTCTCGAACTTCGCGGTGTCGTTCTCGCTGATCTGCATTCTGTCGGGCGGCATCACGTCGTTCCAGATGGGCCTGTCGGCGGCGGGCGGAGCGTCGATCGGACTCGGCTGGCCGCTCGGTTCGCTGTTCGCGCTGGTGGTGGCCGCGGCGATGGCGCAGATCGCCTCGTCGTACCCCACTGCGGGCGGTCTCTATCACTGGAGTTCGATTCTCGGCGGTAAAACTTGGGGCTGGCTGACCGCGTGGCTGAATCTGCTCGGCCTCGTGTTCGTGGTCGCCGCGATCAACTTCGGCACCTATGATCCGTTCTTCCGCACGCTGATCGCGCCGATGTTCGGCGTTAAGCCCGAGTCGCTCGGCTGGTGGCAGCAGACGCTGTTTCTGACCGTGATCACCGCGTCGCAAGCATTCCTCAATCATCGCGGCATTCGTATCACGAGCAGGATCACCGACCTGTCGGGCTATCTGATCTTCGCGGTGACGATCCTGCTGGTCGGGGCGTTGCTGGTGTATTCGCCAGTCAAGATCGATCTGTCGCGGCTCTATACCTTCACTAACTTTACGGGTGTGGACGGCGGCGCATGGCCGAAGCAGACCATGGCGATGGCGTTTCTCTCCGGCCTTCTGTTGACCGCTTATACGATTACCGGTTTCGACGCATCGGCGCATACCTCCGAGGAGACGCATCAGGCGGCGCGCAATGTGCCGCGCGGTATCGTCGGCTCGGTGTTCTGGTCCACGACCTTCGGCTACGTGATGGTGTGCGCGTTCGTGCTGGTCATGCCGGATATCGGCGCGGCCGTGAAGCAGGGCACGGGTTTCTTCGAAGCGATTCTCGCGCCGATTCCGGGGCCGCTGCGCATTGTGATCGAACTGCTGATGTTCTTCATCAACTACGTGTGCGGTCTTGCTGCAGTAACCTCCACGTCGCGCATGATGTTCGCATTTGCTCGCGACGGCGGCCTGCCGGCATCGAAGTGGCTGCGTAAAGTGAATGCCGCGCATCGCACGCCGGGCGCCGCCATCTGGACCTCGGCGGTGCTGGCGATCGTCGTCACGCTCTATGGCGACGCTTTCACGGTGCTGAGCGCCGGTAGCGCGGTGTTCCTGTTCATCTCGTACGCCATGCCGATTGCGGCGGGCATTTTCGCCGAAGGCCGTACGTGGAACGAAAAAGGCCCGTTCCAGTTGGGCATGCTGTCGAAGCCGTTCGCGGTGGCGGCGGTGATCGGCGCGCTGGTGCTCGCGTATGTCGGCATGCAGCCGCCGAATCAGAAAGTGGTCTACGTGATTGCCGGTTTGCTCGCGGTGCTGCTGACGATCTGGTATGGCGCGGGCGTGCGCAAGAGTTTTGCCGGCCCGCCGATCGGCAAGGTGTCCACGGAACGCGAAAGCGAATTGCGCGGTATGGAGGGGCAGTTGGGAGAGAGTTGAAGCACTGCACTCGCCGCGCAGGTTCTGAACGCCCAAAAAAAATAACGTCAGCCGGCCCGTGAGCCGGCTGACGTTTTTCATGTCGGCCGCAGTACCCGAATCCGGGTACTTTGAACGCGCGGCTTACATGCCGATGTATCCGACCGGCGTCGTCGCATTGGCCTTGGCGACCGACGCGTTGTTCGACACCACATACACCGGCGATTCGGTCAGGTTGAGCGTCAGCACACCGTTGCTGTAGTTCGCATTGGTCGCGTTGCCCATCATGTCGATCACCTTGACGGTGCCGCTCGTGCCCGGTTGATCGACGTTGAGGCTGTACGCGACGCTATAAGTCGAGCTGAAGCCCGCGCTCGCGCTCCACACGTTGTTGTTGTGCGCCCACAGAGCGGTAATCACCGCGCCGTTGCCCACCTGCTGGAACGCGTACGCGTAGACGCCGGTCGGCGTGCCGTTGACCGGGCCCAGCGTCGTGGTGCCGTCGAGCGTGTGCGTCATCGCGCTGATCGCCATCGCCACCGGTTTCGGGCTGATGTTGGTCGCGCCGAATGCGCCCTGCGCGTCGCTCAGGTCGAAGAAGGTGCCGTAGCCCACTTCATCCGGATAGTCCGCGCCGTAGAACACGTAGGTCTGGTCCGCGCCTTCGCCGAGCGTGATGATGTGCATGCGCGCCGCGACCGCCGCTTGCGCGTACAGCACATTGGCGCTCGGATAGTTCGGGCCGTACGACGAGCCGAGGTCGTAGCTGATGCCCGCTTCTGTCGAGAACAGATGCATGCCCGTACGGTAGTCGGTGGCCATTTCCGCGCGCAGGTTGCGCATCTGGCCGCGCAACGAACCGTCGGCGGTGGACGGGTCGCTGTCGTAGCGCTCGGGCGGATGCGACGGCGACGTGCCCGCGTCGTAGTAGCCGTGGGTGGCGACGGCGTCGATGTATTGACCGAAGCCGAGCGGCGCGAGGCGTTTCAGGTGCGAAGTGGTCAGGCTCGGGAACGCATCGGCCGGGCCCATCACCATCGCGTGCGGATCGGTCGAATGAATGCCCTGATAGACGGCCTTGTACAGCGCGACGAAGTTGGCGTCGGTATCCGTCCACATCTGGTTCGGTTCCCACGTCACCTGATAGTAGTTCGCCGACTGGGTCGGGAAGTACGCGGCGCGAATCGCGTTCGATTCGGTGCCGACGCGGCTCATGTAGCTCTGGTAGTACGACGTATCGGTCGGCAGCGTGGTGTCGTCCTGGAAGGCGCCGGTGCTGCTCGCCCAGGCCGGAATGCCGTCGAGGCGGATCAGCCGCATCACGTTGCCGCTCTTGTAGAACGGATCGAGATTGTCGGCCGACGGGTTGAAGGTGTTCGGGCCGTTCGGCTCCATGGTCGAGAGCTGACGGTCGTCGATGGTCGACGAAATGCCCAGCGCGGCCAGCAGCGGGCCGTTGTCGTTCGCGCCCTGCATGCCGAAGCGATGCTGCTCCTGGCGCGCATACGTGACGGCCGGCACGACGCCGGACAGGTTCGGCGTCACGCCGAACGTCGCGATGCCGACCGGACGCGTGCCGGCCTGCGGCAACTGGCCGCCGTTCTTGGCCAGCGTGCCCGTTGCCGCGAAATAACCGGCGAGCGTCGACGTGCAATTGAACGTGATGGTCTTCGCACCGCTCGCCACGGCGGTGGTGCCGCTCGCGGCGACGCGGCCGAGCGTGTCGGTGACGGCCCAGTTCAGCGTGTCCGCGCTCGGCGCGTTGGTCTTGAAGGCGATCTGGAACGTGCTGCCGGAGGCGAAGATGCGCGTGCCGTCGGCGCTCGGCGTATCCGCAGAAATCGTCGCGCTGCCCGCGCCGGCTGATGTGGTCGGCGAGGCGCAGGTCATGGCCGCGGTGCCGCCCGTGGCGTTCAACGCAGCGGTGCCGGTGCTGGCGTTGCCAGCGGCGGACGTGGTGGCCGCGCTGGCCGGGCTGCTGGTGCCACTGCCGCCGTTGGACTGGGATGCCGCGTTGCTGACGGTGCCGTTACTGCCACCGCCGCCGCCGCATGCGGCGAGTGCGAGGGACAGTGTCGAGAGTAGGAGTAGTTGCGATTTCATCAATCTGTAAGCAATGCGTTGGCTGATCATTCGTCCGGCTCCTCGCGCAAAGCGCGTCAGGAGGTGGAGCGAACATCGGGGTTCATTTGCAAGCCAGCCGATGACCGAGGGCTTCGACACTGGCGTCCTGGATGCGCAGCGTTTCCGGCTGCGCGAAGGTGATGCCTTCCCGGGTTGTCGGCCTCGAACGCATTTCTCTGCAGAGAAACGCTTGTCGCGCGAAACCGGGCCGCTGACGTGAGCGGCTTTGGCGGAATCGGACGACCGGAGAACGTACGACGAACCGGCCAGCGTGTTGAGGAACAGCGCGATTCAGATCGCAGTATTTGAGTTCACGGCGCGAGCCGATGAACTTTTTACTGTTCCGTAAGCTAGAAATGCTCAATTTGGGAAGAATCGACCGCAACAATACGCATTAGTGTGCTTAAAAGAAGTAACGAGTCGTTACGTATGATCATTAATGCAGTACTAATTACATTGATCGAATGAAAAAGATCTGTCAGGTGAGACCAGTCTTTTTCCGCCACTGTGAATTGGGGTCGTAAGTATTTGAAATGGATGCCTAACTATCCGGCAGCGTCAATCGACTGAGAAATGGGCGCTAGCGCTCATGGGCCAGCCGAAAAAGTCTTGGGCTTGGCGTAAAAGTGCTGGGTCTTGGGTGTAAGGTTTCCTCGCGACATGGAGTTCGCGGCGGAACTGTCGCTGTTTTACGGAGACATTGGTGCGCTCCGCAAAAAGGAGCGCGCCATACACGAAGATGGGTGCCGACGTTATTTGGGGTCTGCAATAACGGGGGCGGCATCCCGTCCGCTGCGCAAAAAGGCAGTTAAGGCTGAGAGATCAATCGTGAGGATTCTTCAACTGGTTCATGCACCGCGATTGTCCGGGGCAGAAGTACTCGTAAAAGGGCTGGCCATTCACCATCAGCGCGGTGGCCATGAAGTCTGCATGACATCGCTGCTTCCGCAGCAGGACGACTTTGCCGACATTCACGCCGAGCTTCAGGCGGCGGGCGTCACCTGTCTGTTTCCCGATGTGCGCTACGGCAGGGTAGGCAAGTTGCTGTACCTGTATCGCGTGGTGCGGCGCTTTCGCCCCGACTTCATCGTGGCTCACGCAACGCTTGCCGCACTGTATGTGCGTCTTCTGCCGGTGAATACGCCGATTGCCTGGGTCATGCATTCCGGCGTCAACGACTTCGAAAACGGCGCGCTCAAGCGGGCCGAGCGCCTGCTCTCGCGACGGGCGCGGGCGATCATCGGCGTGTCGCAGCAGAATATCGACGATTACCTCCGCGAAATCGGCCGCCATCCGTCCATGGTCGTGATTCCGAACGGCGTGGATGCCCAGTTGTTCGCCGAAGCCAGCGACGCGAGCGCGCCGGATATCGACGCGCACCCGAAGCAGATCGTCCAGCTTGGCCGGTATATCGAAGGCAAGAGCCAGCTCGACACGATCCGCGCGTTCGAACGCGTGCTGCAATCGGAACCGGATGCGCGCCTCTTGCTGTGTGGTGTCGTCGAAGACCTCGACTATCACCGTGCGGTCCTGTCGCTCGTCCGTCAGCTGGGTCTGGAAAGCAAGGTGACGGTGAACGGACCGCGTTCCGACGTGGCCGCGCTGCTGCGCGCCTCGCGTGTCTTCGCGATGCCGTCGCGTTTCGAAGCGCAGAGCATCGGTTTTCTCGAGGCGCTTGCCTCGGGTATTCCTGTCGTGGCGAGCCGGATTCCGTCTTTTGGCTTTGCGAGCGCATTTGCCGGCGTCAACCTCGTCGATACGACCGACCCGGAAGCCTACGGCGGCGCATTGCTGAGCGCGCTCGGCACACCGCGCGCGAACCGGCAACTGGCCGGCTACACGCTGCACGACACGGCGGATCGTTACATGACGATCGCGCGGAAGTTCGTTCAACCGCTCCAGGTTTCGGCCTGACGCCAATCGGACCGGCCGGCTCGCATGCTATTGCGCGAGCCGGTCGATTCGCACTGTCTCCGAGAAAAGCCCCGGCAGGTTGCCGAATTCCTGAGCTTCGCCCAACGCGAGTCCGTTTCCTGATGGATAGCGCGACAACGCCGGCGCTCCGCCGGTGAAATAGAAATCGCCGAGGGTGGCGTCGGTCCGGCGAAACAGCACCAGTGCGGGCCCCTGCTTGTCGCGCACGAAAGCCGGAAAGACATCCGACCACGACATGTCGTGCAATGTCGCCGCCCGCACCGGCGAACTTGCTGCGCCGCTCACGTCGAGCGTGGCGACATCGATCATGGCTTCCTCGCTCGTCTCGTCGAGATGCGGCGTTAGCAGGATCAGCGTGTTGCTGTCGCGGCCACGCACGGCGCCCATTGTCACTTTCACGAAGCCGGGGACGAAACTCGCCGGCAAGACGTTGCGCTCGCCGACGCTCAAGCGCGCACCTTCATTGGCGATGGAAGTGAGCGCGAGGCGTCCGTTTGCCCCGTCCACCGCGATCAGCGAGGCGCGCGAGCCGGCTGTCTCACGCACCAGCAGATTGACGTTCTGCGGCAGGTTCCTGGCCTGTGCCCAGAGCGCCGGCGCTGACGCCACCGAGGCTCCTGCTCCTTGCGCCGACGCGACCCATAGATCAAGTCCGCTGTCGGCCCGTTTTTGCGCGATCAGCACGCTGGCCCGCCCCGATGAGGTGAAGTCTCCAGCCACATATTGCTGCGTCAGTTCAGGTCTAAACGCATTGCTGGTTTGCAGCCAGAGGCGCGGCGCCTCGAAGTGGTCGCCAGCACTGCGAAGCAACCAGAAGGCGGTGCCGCCCTGGCGCGCCGCGACGATCATCAGATCCGCCTTGCCGTCGCCGTCGAAATCGCCGAGCAGAAAGCGCACGCTGTCGAAGCACAGTTTGTCGCCGGCGCAACTTGCCGCGGTGGCGCGCGGATCGAACGGGACGACGCTCGCGTACCACAGCGCGGGCGGCGACACCTTGGCGAGCGAGGCGGCATACACGTTGAATCCTGGGCCGTCGTGTTGCCGCTGGACATACACTGCGGACTGCTCGCCCGAGCCGGCGACGTCGCCCGCCATCACGGTGGCGAGCCGCAGGTCGTTCGCCTGCGTGTGTTGTGTGGTGGCCCAACGATAGCGCGTGGTGAGCGCGGTGCAGCCGCGCATGGTCAGCTTGCCGTCGTTTTCGCCGAGGCAATGCCGCATCGGCGTATAGACGAGGCCGAAATCCCACGGGGTCCAGCGCTGCGCCACGTCCCATTGATCGCAGGTCTCCGCGATCAGATAGCCGTCGCGTTCGGCGATGCACTGCGAAGTCGCGACGCTCACGAGCGCGGCGTTGCGCGTATTGCCCGGATAGACGCTCAGCGGATCCCAGCGCCATTGCTGGGCCGGCGAGTCCGTGCACGCCGCCAGCGTCGGCGCACGGCCGGGCCCAGCCGAGCTCAGGCAGCGGCTGGTCGCCGCATTGAAGAGCTGAATCGGATGCGACACGAAGTCCGGCACGCGGCGATCAGTACGGTCGGCAAAGGTATAGCGGCGCGAAATCCAGTTGCCGTCCCACTGAAATTCACCGAATACATGCGACGACTCGCTGCCGTCGATCGAAAAATAGCTGGCGACGATGTCGCGCTTGCGCTGCACTTCGGCGGCCGGCAGATTGCCCGGCCAGCTGCCGGTCGGATAGGTGACGTGGTAGACGATCGGCACGCCTTTGCCGAGCGTCTGGACGACATGGCGAGTAATGCGCGCGGAGAGGATGTGATCGGGATGCTCAATGAACGGCACGGTATCCGGGTTGAGCGTATAGATCAGCGTGGCCGGCTCGAGTATCGCTTTCAATGTGGCCGACAAGGCATCGCGATCGTACTTCACGCGCACGGAGCCGTCCGCGTTCATCGGATAAGTCGAGAGCATGGCGTGTTGTTCCCACAGCAGGCCGAGCGGCACACGGCCGCCGCGCACGGCGCCGCCGGGCAGGCGCAGCTCCAGCAGGCGCACTTGCGGCCTCGCCTTCAGCAGCATCTGATGCACGAGCTTGCCGGCGATCGTCACGTTGGACTCGAGCCACTCGTCGGGCACGCCTGCCATGCGCGCATAGGCGAGCCTTGAAGCCCGTTCGCGGGTTTGAACGTAAGCGAAGTCCGCGCCATTGGCTCCGCCGATCAGATGGACGGTGGTGATGCACCATCCCGCATCGAGACGCTCGCTGATGGCGGGGTCCACGAATAGCAGATCGTCGTCGAGGTGCGCGACCACGGTGACCAGCGTGCCGGCGCCACATTCGGCCGCGCGTGCGGAGGCTGTTAGGCAGGTGAAGAAGAGCAGCGCGAGACACGCAATGATGGAATCGCGAACGAGCCGGGTTGCCGATGATCGCATAGTGATTCGAGCCCTGACGGTGAGCTCGAATCATACTGTAGCGGCTCTGGCGGCCACGTTGCCGAACTCACAGTCGGCGGCAGAATGCGGCCCGGCACGGAATCGTGCCCGCGCGTCTGCTTGCGCGTCTGCTCGCGCGCGTTAGCGGAAATAGGCTTTGGTGTTGTCGTGGACGTCCGCGCGCGCGAGCAGTTCCGTCGGCGTAAGCCACGCATATTCGCTGTGCTGCTCGGGCCGTCCGAGGCGCGCCGTGCCCGCGAGCGTCAGCGCATAGGCGAGCACGATGTAGTGAGTCGATACGTCCGGCTCGCCCGCGAAGTTGTCGCTGTAGTGATGTTCGAACACGCCTTCGAAGCGCGCCGTCGAGCGCGCCAGATTCGCTATGCCGAGCTCGGCGTCGGCGATGCGCGCGAATGCCGCGTCGAGTGTTTCGTCTTTGTGAATGCGGCCGCCGGGAACGAACCAGGTGCCACGGGCCGGGCGATTGCGGCGGCGGCCGATCAGCACGCGCCCTTGGGCGTCGCTGACGATCAGATCGAATGCGACCAGCGGTGTGAGACGGACTACGTCCAGAAAATCGATCTCGGTCAGCATGTCATTTCCCCCGGTTTTTTTGCGCCGCTCGAACGTGTCCGATCAGCGTGATCCCGCAGCGTATCGAGCGTTCGTCATGATTCGCTAGTAGTCGCGATGGTGGTCATCGTTCCGTGTGAGCTGGCGCGACACGCTCGCCAGAAAAAGAGCGAGCAGAATCGCGCCGATCGTCGCGAAGAGAAACGCGCCGATCATTGCGGCCAGTACCAGCATCGTCCATGCAAGGCCGCTCATGTTTCGGCTCCGGCGTTCGGCTCCAGCGTGTTGATAGGCATGCTAACGTGCCCCCGTCTGCATGCTATGTGCGCCAGTCGCCGCAGAGCCTGTCACATCACGCCGAAGTATCGTCACATCGCGCCGCTAGCGCGCCACGTAACCCTCGGGTGTCGTCACCGCTTCCCTGAAGACGTCGGCGTTGCCGGAGACGACATAGACGGGCGCGGGCGAGAGTTTCAGGCTCGCCACGCCGTCGCGATACGGCAACGCCGTCGCGTTGCCCATCATGTCGAACACCGTCACTTCGCCCGTAGTGCCCGGCGCATCGACCCGCAGCCGGTAGTCCACGCTCCTGCTCGCGTCGAAACCGGTTTTGGCGCTCCATGCGTCGTTGTCATGCGTCCACAGCGCGGTTACGATCTTGCCGCCGCCGAGCCGGCGGAACGCGTACGCATAGACGCCTTTGGGCACGCCCTTGAGCGGGCCGAGCGTCACAGTACCGTCGATGATGCGCGTCATCGCCGCCACCGCGAGCGCCGCGGGCTTCGGGCTGATGCGAGTCGGACCATAAGCGCCGGTCGGATGATCGAGTTCGAAGAAAATGCCGTAGCCCGGCGCGGCGTCCGGCATATCCGCCAGATAGAACACGTAGGTCATGTCGGCGCCTTCGCCTAGCAGGATCAGATGCGTGCGCGCCGTTACCGCCGCCTGGGCGTACAACACGTTCGCGCCGGGATAGTTCTTGCCATACGATTGGCCGATGTCGTAGCTGATGCCGGTTTCGGTGACGAACAACGGCGCGCCAGGCTTCAGGTATTGACGCATCTCGTGGCGCAGCGCCCGCATCGCGGCGGGCAGCGCGCCCGGCACCGTGCCCTGATTGCCGGTGTCCGCAACCCGCTCGGGTGGATGCGAGGGCGTCGTGCCGATGTCGTAATAACCGTGAATCGTCATGCCATCCATATAGCGGCCGATTCCAAGCGGACCGAGTTTGCGCATCCACGTGACATTGCCCTGCACCGACGAATAGGTCAGCCCCATCACCACCGCATGCGGATCCGTCTGATGGATCCCTTCCCAGACCGCCTTGTACATGGCGACGAAGTTCGCGTCGGTATCGCGCCACGGCAGACCGCCGTCGGCGTCCGGCTCCCATGTCACCTGATAGTAGTTGTCGCGCTGTTTGGGAAAGTAGGTCGTGCGAACGCGATTCGATTCGGCGCCGACTTTGGCCATGTAGTCCTTCATCTGCGCAAGCGAAGTCGGCACATAGCTGTGCGTCTCTTTGCCGGTCGGACTCGCCCACTGGGGAATGCCGTCGAGCTGGATCAATCGCAAGAGGTCGCCGCGCCGGAAGAATGGTGTGAGCTGTTTGGCCGCGGGGTCGAACGTGCCGGTTTTTTTCGGCTCTTCCATATACCAGTTGCGATTGTCGTTGACCCACGTCAGACCGAGCGCGGTGTAGACCGGCCGGTAACCGTCGCCGTCGCAGCAGTGCTGGCCGGGTGCGAGATAGGCGGCGCCCTGCCCGCCGAAACGGTGCAGATCTTCATACGGAAAACGGACGGCGGGTAACGCCATGGAGGGATCGGGCAAGACGCCGAACGTCGCGATGCCTGCGGGACGTGTGCCGCGTGATTCGAGCTGACCATGCGCACGCTCCAGCGATGCCGATACCGCGAAGTAGCCCGCCACGCTGGAAGCGCAACTGAGCGTGGACAGGGTCGCGCCGGCCGCAACGGGGAAGCGTCCACTGGCGCGCACGACATTCCACGCGTCGCGTATTTGCCAGTTGAGCGTGTCGCTTTGCTTGGGGCGTGAGGTGAAAACCAGCGCGAATGGTTTCGCCACGGCGAACAGACGTGTGCCGTCGCTGGGCGTGTCGGCTTCGAGCACATCGCCGTTCGCGCTCGTGGGTACTTGTGACGAAGGCGCCGAGCAACGCAAGCCCTCGCCGGGCGGCGCCTTCAGATCGGAGGGTGTCGCGGATTGCGCTGCGGCGCTCGATGCCATGTCGTTATTGATGGCAGGCTTCGTGGCAGGCACGAGCGTGCTGCCCGCTGCGGTGGGCGCCATTGCACAGCGCTTCTCGACACCTGGCGCCGGATCGCCGAATACGCCGTTGTTGCATTCGGCGCTATTCGAGAACGTTTTGACGACATGCTGTTGCGGCGTGCCATATAGCACGTCGCGCGTGCCACTGAACCGACAGGTGCCGTATTCGGCCGCGCACGGTGTCCACTTTCTGCCGTCCGCTGAGAACTCGGCATTGCTCACACCATTCGCTTGCGGTGCGGCTTCTGCCGCCGCGCATCGAAACGTTGAAACGCCGAGCAAGATGGAAGCCGCCACCGAGGCGACCATGCTGATGCGCAGTCCTCTACGCTCGGCGGACAAGCCGCCGGCGCGCTTTCGCAGCGCGCGCTGTTCGCGTACATTCGACATGTGTTCCCCGTGTCGTTCGCTGTACTACCCCCAGACGACAAACGCGTCGCCCATTTGCTAGTTCACCAGGTCAGACCCGCCTTGCGGCACCCCTTCAGGCAATGTGTTGCGGAAACCGCATAGTGTATTTCCGCAAACCCCTGGCGGAAATGGCCCGCTTCCCACTCGACAGATTCCGCCACTGGCCCGTCTATTGCCGCGCGGTCTAAAGTTGTCTTATTCCGGTGTTTCACGTTTGAAACATTAATCGCCAGCTTTATATTCACGCGATCCAATAACAACCAATTAAATAATTTTGTCGCGCCTTCAAGTGCTTATATTGGATGTTCGTTTTACTTATTGCCACTCCGACGATTTATCGTCAGAAGATAGCCGGTCTGGCGTTGCCGCAGAGCAGGTGCCGGTATAGCGAAGCCGGCTGCGCTCATTCTGACGTTCCGGCGGGAAAAAGTCACTTCAAATCGGTTTGGCCATGGGTGGTTCGATTGGTAAGTCGGCCTTTTTCGAGTAGTCGCCGTGTGTGCGGTGCCGAACGAAATCGCGGTTTTATTTGCATTAACATTCGCAGAATGCCAATTCATTCATATGTGGAATCGGCAATTAATTCGTTGAAAAGACAGCGGTAGCGGGGTTGTTCCGAAAATCCCTGGGTGGTCACCCTGTCAATACGCCAACATGTACGCGCTTTCGGTCATGGCGGCTAAATGCTTGATTGGCGGTGACTATGATGCGCTGCACAGAGGAGGCCTCTCTGTGGCCGCCTGAAGTGATAAGTAGATCCGTTTTCTGGTGAGAGGATGACTATGACCTGCGCGAGTCTCGAGTCTGCAATGCTGCGCTGGGTGCACGCTCCGAACAAGGGTATGCGTCGCATCGCGATACTGATGTTCAACGACTGCTCGCTGCAAGGAGCAGGGGTTGTTGCCGAGGTGTTCCAGGCTGCGAATGAAATGGCTTCGTCCGGTTCGGGCGGCTGGTTATACGACGTTTCGTTCCTGTCGGCCGACGGCGGCATGGTGACTTCGTCGTCCGCGCTGCGGGTGTGGACAGACGGACTCGACGCACGGCATTACGGCGGTTTCGATGCGTTGTATGTGGCGGGCGGTAAAGGCGCATTCGCCGCCGCGAGCGACGAGCGGCTGATTGCCTGGCTGCGTCGCGTGCGCCGCAACACCGGCATGATCCGGCCGATCGCGGAAGGCCGGGCGCTGCTCGACGCTGCGTACGTGCCCGAGAACAAGGACAGCAAGGACAGCGCGGACCTGAATGGACAGTCCGCGCAGGCGCGCCAGCCTGAACAGGGTGCCGACGCGGGCGATCGCCTCGAATCGATGAGAAGCGCGCTCGCCATGATCAAGCGCGATCTGGGCAGCGCCACGGCGCGCACGGTTGCCGAGCGCCTGCTAGCCGATTCGTGCTCGAATCTCGCGCCGCTGCTCGGTGAAGACGGCGGACTGAGCCCTGGCGACAAGGTGCGCGCGGCCGCTCGCTGGCTTCAGGAGAATTGCCAGCAGGCGATTTCGATTGCCGACGCCGCGCAGTTCGCCGCGATGAGCGAGCGCAACTTTCTGCGCCGCTTCAAGATGGAAATGGGTATTACGCCCTCGAGTTTTCTGTTGCACGAGCGTCTGGCGGTGACCTGCAGCCTGTTGACCGAATCCGAATTGCCGGTCGACAAGATCGCGCGGCGCACCGGCATGGGCAATGGCGACCGTCTGGCGAAGGTGTTCCGCAAGCGGATGAGAATTTCGCCAACCGAGTTTCGGATTCAAAGCCGCCGACTGGTCGGCGAATAGCGCGACGGGGCCAGCCGGGGGCCGTGTGGCAATACGGCATTCGGTCCGAATTTCCGCCGATCTTTGAGAATTATAAGGAATGCGAATATGTTGACTCAGGGAGTTGTGAGCGCCGTGTCGGTCGAACCTAACGGTGCGGGTGCCGCAGTGGCGCACGGGCGTTGCGCGCGCATCGTCCCGGTCATTCTGGCGGGCGGTTCAGGCACGCGGCTGTGGCCGGTGTCGCGCGAAAACTTTCCGAAGCAACTGATCGACGTGGTCGGTTCCGACTCACTGCTGCAAGCCACCGCGCGGCGCATGGACGGGTTTCCCGCGGGCTGGAAAGTGGAGGCGTCGCCGATCATCGTGTGCGGCGAGGAACATCGTTTCGTGATCGCCGAACAACTTCATGAAAATGGCGTCGACGCTCGTCTTATTGTCGAGCCGGCGCGACGCGATACGGCGCCCGCGCTGACGCTGGCGGCATCGCTGGCGTGCGCGGACGGTGGCGACGCGATTCTCGTCGTCATGCCGGCGGATCACTCGATCGCCGACGTGCCCGCGTTGCAGGCCGCGCTCGAACTGGCAGCGCGTTACGCGGAACAGGGCTCGATCGCGACGCTGGGCGTGCCGCCCACGCGCCCCGACACCGGCTTCGGTTATATCCGCATCGGCGCGGAGTTGGCGGGCGGCGGCCATGCGATCGACGGTTTCGTCGAAAAGCCGGCAGAAGAACTCGCGGCGAAGTACGTCGCGGCGGGCATGTATTGGTGGAACAGCGGCATCTTCATTGTCCGGGCGAGCGTGTGGCTCGATACGTTGAAGCGTTTGCAACCCGAAATGCACGCCGCCTGCGAACGCGCATTCACCGGCGGGCACCAGGATGGCGCGTATTTCCGGCCGTTGGTCGACGCGTTCCTCAGTGCGCCCGCGAATTCGATCGACTACGCAGTGATGGAGCGCCTGACCGAGACGGCCGAAGCGGACTCGACGGATGACGCGGCCGCGAACGCGCCGGCGCACCCGGCCGGCGTCGTGGTCGGGTTGAATGCCGGCTGGTCGGACCTGGGTTCCTGGGACGCCGTGTGGGCCGCGATGGAAAAGGACGCCAACGGTAACGCCGGACGCGGCCGCGTGACGTTCGAAGGCGCGGTATCGAGCTACGCGCATTCGGAAGGGCGCCTCGTCGCCTGCGTGGGCACCACTAACGTCGTCGTGGTCGAGACCGCCGACGCGGTGCTGGTGGTCGACCGCTCGCACGTGCAGGACGTGAAGGGTCTGGTGTCGCGTATCAAGGCGCAGCACGCGCCGGAGGCCGACGCGCATCGCAAGGTGCGCCGCCCTTGGGGTTTCTACGATTCGATCGACCATGGCGAGCGTTTCCAGGTCAAGCGCATCGTCGTGACGCCCGGTGCGCAACTGTCGTTGCAATTGCATCACCACCGCGCTGAACACTGGGTCGTCGTGCGTGGCACGGCGCTCGTCACGCGCGGTGAAGAGCAGTTCCTGTTGAGTGAGAACGAATCGACCTACATTCCGCTCGGCACCCGCCACCGGCTCGAAAACCCGGGAAAGGTGCCGCTCGAAATCATTGAAATCCAGTCAGGCACCTATCTCGGTGAAGACGACATAGTGAGGTTCAACGACAACTACGGCCGCTGCTCCTAAACAGCACGCCGGATTCAACTGCAGACAAGAACGGCAAGAACGAGGTGACCAAAATGCGCAAGTTTCAGGATTTGCTCGCGCGAGTTTTTGATGTTGCATTGGTGTTGGCGGGTGCGGCGGTGGCGTCGCAGATCCGTTTTGATTACCTCGCTCAATCCGGGTTCTATTGGGCGCTCGTGATGTTTTCCGCCGCCTTCGCGCTGGCCATCTTTCCGGCGTTCGGCGTCTACGAATCATGGCGCGGCCGCTCCAAGCTGGCGCTGGCCGGCCAGGTCTCGCTCGCATGGCTGATGGTGCAGGGCAGCGCACTCGTGCTGATGTATTCGCTGCATCGTATCGACTTCGTGTCGCGTCTGTGGTTCTCGTACTGGACGGCAGTGACCGGTGGCCTGCTAATCGCGTACCGGCTGATGACGCATGCCGTGCTGGCGCGCGCACGCAGCGCCGGCCTGAATCTGCATCAGGTCGCCATTGTCGGCAGCGGCTCGCAGTGCGACGCCATCATTCGCCGGATCGGCGCCGCGCCGACCACCGGTTTTCGCGCCACGGCGGTATTCAACGCGCGCCCGGATGTTTCTCCGGTCACGAGTCCAGGCGTGCCGGTGTTTGACACGGTCGATGCGCTGGCCGGCTATATGCGCACCAACGACGTACACGAACTGTGGCTCATGCTCTCGCTCAGCGAGGAGCCGCTGATCTGCTCGCTGGTCAGTGAATTCCGCGACGATCTGGTGAACATCCGCTTCATGCCGGACGTGCGCAGCCTCGCGCTCTTCGAGGGCAGCGGCGTGATCGATCTGCTCGGCGTGCCGGCGATCAACCTGGTGGCTTCGCCGCTGTCGGCGAGTTCCATGCTGAAGAAAGAGATCTTCGACCGCCTGTTCGCGTTGACGGCGCTGATCGCCCTCGCACCCGTCATGTTCGCGATTGCGATCGCGGTGAAGCTGTCCTCGCGCGGTCCGATCCTGTTCAAACAGAAACGCAAAGGCGCGGACGGCCAGGTATTCACGATCTACAAATTCCGCTCGATGCGTCTGCATACCGAGCAAAAAGGCACCGTCAGCCAGGCCACGCGCAACGATCCGCGCGTCACCAAAGTGGGCGCGTTCCTGCGCCGCACGAGCCTCGACGAACTGCCGCAATTCTTCAACGTGTTGCTTGGCGACATGTCGGTCGTTGGACCGCGTCCCCATGCACTCGAGCACGACGACCTCTATCAGAAAGTGGTCGCGGGCTATATCAATCGCTACCGGATTAAACCGGGGATCACGGGGTGGGCACAGATCAACGGCTTTCGTGGCGAGACCGACCGCATCGAGAAGATGGAACGTCGGGTGGAACATGACTTGTATTACCTGGGACATTGGTCGTTCGCACTCGACATGCGGATTATCGGCGCGACGATAGTCGCCGGACTGGTGCATCGAAACGCTTACTAAGTGGTTAACAAAACGCCAGACGCTACCTCTCTCGAGGAACACGCCGTGGCGCACGGAGGAAACATCATGAGCTCGCTTGGTTTACGCACGGGAAGTCTCCTGGTTTTCGCTACTGCAGCACTGCTTTCCGGATGCGGGATCGCACCGGGCCAGCGGATGATCACGCCTGCCGCAATTCAGGACACGGGTGGTGATTTCAGTACCGAAGCGAACACGCAGCAACAGATCCCAATCACCGACATCAACCTCACGATGCTGCGCAAGATGAGCCAGGCGCAGAGCACCGCGCCGCTCTCGCCGCAAATGGTCGCACTGTTCGGCAAGCCGACCGTTTATAAGGTCGGCCCCGGCGACGTGCTGCAGATTGTCGTGTGGGATCACCCGGAACTCGCTGCCGCGCTCGGCCAGCCGGCACAGAACCCGAAGGCGACGGATGCCGCACCTGGCTTCCTGATCGACGAAAACGGCGATGTGCAGTTTCCGTATGCAGGCACCGTGCACGTGGCCGGCAAAGACGTCGCCTCGATCCAGAAGGACCTGTCGCGCCGTCTGAGCAAGGTGTATCAGAAGCCGGAAGTGACGGTGCGCGTGGCCTCGTTCCGCGCGGCGCAGGTCTATGTCGACGGTGAAGTGCGCACGCCGGGCGCCCAATCGGTCAACGACATTCCGATGTCGCTCACGACCGCGATCAGCTTGAGCGGCGGTCTTAGCGCGAATGCGGATCGCAGCCGCGTGGTGTTGCTCCGCAACGGCGTGCCGTATCAGCTCAACCTGGACGATCTGATCAAGCGTGGCCGCAATCCGTCGGATATCTATCTGCAACCGGGCGACGTGCTGCGTGTGGCTTCGCGTGAAGACAGCGGCGTCTACGTGATGGGCGAGGTCAACAAGCCGGCGACCATCCTGCCGATGCGCAACGGTTCGTTGACGCTTTCGCAGGCGATTTCCGACAGCGGCAGCTTCGACTCAAACACGGCCGCGGCCCGGCAACTGTTCGTGATCCGCAATTCGACCAGCGACAAGCCCGAGGTGTACCACCTCGATGCGACCTCGCCGGTGTCGATGGTGCTAGCCAACCAGTTCGAGCTGCAGCCGAAGGACGTGGTGTACGTCGGTCAAGGCGGTCTGGTCCGCTTCAACCGTGTGTTGAACCTGCTGCTGCCGGCGATCAATGCGGCTGTAACGGGTGTGGTCCTCGCGAAATAACAACCGTGCAACGTGATCTTGAACCGCCGGGCTTTGTTGGGTGAAGAAAATGGCAATCAACTTCGAAAACCGCTACACCGACGTGTCCGGACCGGACGAGCTTCATCTGTCGGACTATCTGCGTACGATCGTGCGAGGTTGGCGCACGATCGTGATGGTGACGCTGATCGCGCTCGCGCTGGGGTGCGCGTACGCTTTCCTCGCGCCGCCGACTTACCGCGCGGATGTCCTGTTCCACGTCGAGGACAAGACGGCCAATGCCAACGCGAACGGCAAGGATTCCTTGCCGCCGCTTACCGGCATGTTCGACACCAAGCCTTCGACGGCGGCTGAGATCGAGTTGCTGAAGTCGCGTCTCGTCACGGAAGAAACCGTCAAGAAACTGCACCTGGATATCACGGCTGGGCCGCGTTATTTCCCGATCATCGGCGGAATGATTGCGGGGTTGGTGAACGGGCAATGGGGCTTCAAGTTGCCGCAGTTCATCAACCTGTCCGGCTATGCCTGGGGTGACGAGAGCATTTCGGTGTCGCAGTTCGACACGTCGAAGGAAATGTACGACACGACCTTCACGCTGGTTTCCGGCGCCGACGGTTCTTATGTGCTGCGCGACAAGAACGGTATCGCGATTCTGTCGGGCAAAGTGGGCGAGACCGTGGAAACGGATACCGCCGACGGCCCGATCACACTGCGCGTCGACAAGCTGGTCGGCCCCGCCGGCTCGCGTTTCGAACTGCAGCGCGCCTCGACGCTGAGCACGGTGGACCGCCTGCAAAAGGCGCTCGTGGTGCAGGAAACCACGTTGCAGTCCGGCGTGATCCGCGCGAGCCTGGAAGGCGGCGACAGCGGCTTGACCGCGGCGATCGTCAACAGCATGGCGCGCGAATTCGTGCGTCAGGATGTGGAGAGCCGTTCGACCGAAGCCGAGCACATGCTCGCCTTCCTCGATCAGCAACTGCCGGGCTTGCGCAAGGAACTCGACGACGCCGAGCAACGCTACAACAAGTTCCGCAATACGCACGGCACGGTCGACCTGGGTGAAGAAAGCCGCCTGTTGCTGCAACAGATCGTCGATAACAAGACCAAGCTGATGGATCTGCAGCAGCAACGCGCGGAGATGTCGCAACGCTTCACGGCGAATCACCCGGCGGTGGCCGCGCTCGACGCGCAGATCGCCGCGTTGCAAGGCGCCGCGGCGAACATGAACCGCAGCGTGGCGGTGATGCCGGATACGGAGCAGACCGCTTTGCGTCTGCTGCGTGACGTGCACGTCGACACGGAGCTGTACACCAATCTGCTGAACAGCGCGCAGCAACTGCGCGTCGCGAAGGCGGGCCAGGTGGGCAACGTGCGCGTGGTCGACTTCGCCGAAGCACCTGACGAACCCGTGCGTCCGAAGCGCGTGATCGCGATCCTGATCGCGCTCGGCGGCGGCCTCGTGCTCGGCATTCTGCTGACCTTCTTCAAGCGCGCCATGTACGGCGGCGTGGAGCGGCCGGACGAACTCGAAGGCATGCTCGGCGTGCCGGTGTTCGCGGTGGTGCCGCGCAGCCAGACCCAGTTGAAGCTGCAGGAGAACGTCATGCTGCGCCGTCGCGGGCTGCATGTGCTCGCGCAGCAGGCGCCGGAAGACATCGCCGTGGAAGGCGTGCGCAATCTGCGCACCTCGCTGCAACTCTCGCTCGATCACGCCGAGAACAACGTGGTGATGATCACCGGCTCGCGGCCCGATTCCGGCAAGTCGTTCCTCTCGGTGAACCTGGCGGCGCTGGTGGCCTCGGCGAACAAGCGCGTGCTGATCATCGACGGCGATATGCGGCGCGGCGACGTGCACTCGCATTTCGGTGTCGCGCACCAGCCGGGTCTGTCCGACGTGCTGAGCGGCGGCGACCTGAGCGCGATGATCCAGCGCGACGTGCTGCCGGGTCTCGACGTGCTCGCCAAGGGCACGCTGCCCTCGCATCCTGCCGAACTGCTGATGAGCAAGCGCTTCGAAACGATGCTCGAAGAACTGAAGTCGCACTACGACCTCGTGATCGTGGATACGCCACCGGTTCTCGCGGTGACCGACTCGACGTTGATCGGCAAGTACGCGGGCACGACGCTGCTGGTGGTGCGCCACGGCCGTCACCCGCTCAACGAGGTCATGGAGACGGCCAAGCGGCTGCGCAACGGCGGCGTGCCGCTCAAAGGCGTGCTGCTGACCGACGTGCCGCAGGAAGGGGCGTTCCTCGGCTCGGGTTATCAGGGCGGTTATTACGGGTACGACAGCATCGCCGGTTGAGACGGCGGCCGACGGCCGGCGGTTCGACGAAGTTCACGAGGCTAATGGCACCGGGCTATGGCACTGGGATTGCACAGGTTAACGAGGAGAATGCTCCATGAAACGTAAGGTCGCGCTGATCACCGGCATCACAGGACAGGACGGATCGTATCTGGCGGAGTTGTTGCTCGCCAAGGATTACGACGTACACGGCATCAAACGCAGGTCATCCCTGTTCAATACAGACCGGATCGATCACCTGTACCGCGATCCCCACGATCCGGACCAGCGACTCTTTCTCCACCACGCGGATTTGACCGACTCGACCAGCCTTCTGCGCGTGATTCAGCGTGTCGAGCCCGACGAGATCTACAACCTCGCCGCGCAGAGCCACGTTGCGGTGTCGTTCGAGGAGCCGGAATACACCGCTAACGCGGACGGCCTTGGTGCGCTGCGGATTCTCGAAGCGATCCGGATTCTCGGGCTGCAAGAAAAGACGCGCTTCTACCAGGCTTCCACTTCGGAGCTGTACGGCCTCGTGCAGCAGGTGCCGCAGTCGGAGACCACACCGTTCTATCCGCGCAGCCCGTATGCGGTGGCCAAGCTGTTCGCGTACTGGACCACGGTCAATTATCGCGAGGCTTACGGCCTCTATGCCTGTAACGGGATTCTGTTCAATCACGAATCGCCGGTGCGCGGCGAGACGTTCGTCACGCGCAAGATTACGCGCGCCGTCGCGCGTATCGCGGTGGGCATGCAGAAGACGCTGTATCTCGGCAATCTGTCGGCACTGCGCGACTGGGGTCATGCCCGCGATTACGTCGAGATGCAATGGCGCATGCTCCAGCAGGAGCGGCCGGAGGACTACGTCATCGCCACGGGCGTGCAGTACAGCGTGCGTCAGTTCGTGCAGCACGCGGCCGCCGAGCTTGGCGTCACCGTGCGCTTCGAAGGCACCGGCGTGGATGAAATCGGCATCGTCGAGAAAGTGGAAGGGCGCGAGATCAAGATGTCGCCGGGCGACGTGATCGTGCGCGTCGATCCGCGCTACTTCCGGCCCGCCGAAGTCGAGACGCTGCTCGGCGATCCGTCGAAGGCGCATGCGAAGCTCGGCTGGCAGCCGACCACGTCGTTCGCCTCGCTCGTCAAGGAAATGGTGCGCGCGGACTATCAGATTGCACGACGTGACGCGCTCGTCACGCTGGCCGGATTCACGGCGCTGGAACATCACGAGTAACTTGCGATGAACAAACAAGCACGCATTTTCGTCGCGGGCCACCGTGGCATGGTCGGCTCCGCGCTGGTCAGGCGTCTTGCCGCCGAGGGGTATCCGAATGTGATCACCCGCTCGCGGCAGCAGCTCGACCTCACGGATCAGGCGGCCGTGAATCGCTTCTTCGAAAGCGAACAGATCGACGTGGTGCTGCTCGCGGCCGCGCGCGTGGGCGGCATTCTCGCGAACGCGACGCGCCCGGGTGAGTTCATCTATGAAAACCTGGTGATCGAAACCAACGTGATTCACGCGGCGTACCGGGCCAAGGTCGAGCGGCTGGTGTTCTTCGGTTCGTCGTGCATCTATCCGAAGCAGTGTCCGCAGCCTATCCGCGAGGAGTATCTCCTGACTTCGCCGCTCGAACCGACCAACGACGCCTATGCGATCGCGAAGATCGCCGGCGTCAAGTTGTGCGAAGCCTACAACCGTGAGTACAACACCCAGTACGTGGCGTTGATGCCGACCAATCTGTACGGCCCGAACGACAACTACGATCTGAATAGCAGCCACGTGTTGCCGGCGCTTCTGCGCAAGGCTCATGAAGCGAAGGTGAACGGCGACGCCACGCTGTCGGTGTGGGGTTCGGGCACGCCGCGCCGCGAATTCCTGCACGTCGACGATCTGGCCGCGGCCACGTTGTTCGTGCTCGAGCACAACGTGACGGAAGGCCTGTTCAATGTCGGCGTGGGTGAAGACCTGTCGATTCGCGAGCTGGCCGAATGCATCTGCAAGGTGGCGGGCTTCGACGGTGAACTCGTGTTCGACGCCTCGAAACCCGACGGCACGCCGCGCAAGCTGCTCGACGTCTCGCGCCTCGCGCAAATGGGCTGGCGCGCAACGATCGGTCTGGAGGACGGGATCGCATCCACGTACCGGGACTTCGTTGAATCCCATGCCGGTTCGACACCCGCTGCCGCCGTCGAGGTATAGCCGCACGGGTTGCCGCTTCAGCGCGGCTTTGAAATGACTAGCTGGGGACGCTGTGCGAGCGCGGAACGCGCCATGCACGCAGGACGAATCTTCGAGGAGTGGCATAAAAATGACAGCGTCAGTCACGATCTTTCACAACGTCGTGTGGTCGCGCCACAAGGGTGTCGTGTTTTCCGCGTTGCATAACATTTCGGCTTCAGGCGCGATTCGCTATTCAATGGTGCAGATCGCCGATACGGAGCATGACCGCGTCGGGTTTTCCGACGTCGATTATTCGTTTCACCGCTATCCGATGCAGAAGCTGTTCGACGGCTGCTACGAAGACGTGCCGACCATGAAGCTGATCGCGCGCCTCACGTGGGAAGTCTTGCGCACCAAGTCGGACCTGATCGTGCTGCCGGGCTATCACCGCCCGGAATATTGGGCCATGCTCGCGGCCTGCATCGTGACCGGCAAACGGCGCGCGGTGTTCTGCGATTCGACCGCGCGCGACCGGCCCAAGAAGCTGCTGACGTCGATTCCCAAGCGCGTGTTTTTCTCGCTGTGCGACGGCTATTTCGGGTTTGGCGAGCGCAGCCGCGAGTATCTGCTTTCCCTCGGTGCGAAGCGCGAGAAGATTTTCGTGCCGTGTCAGGCGGCGGCGTTGCCGGGTTCGTTTTCGCCGGAGCGTGCGCTGGTCGAGCGGGTTGCCGCTCGCGCGGGCAATCAGCCGGTGTTTCTGTTCGTGGGGCGTCTGTCCGAAGAGAAAGGCATCGGCACGCTGATCGAGGCGCTCGCCGGATTGCGGCGGCGTGTTCCGGCGGCGAAGCTGCGCATTGTCGGCACGGGCCCAATGCGTGAAGCCTTGCATGCGAAGGTGGCCGAGCTCGAACTCGGCGACGCGGTGACATTCGTCGGCAGTCTGCAGGACGAGCCGCTTACGCAGGAGTATTACGGCGCGACCTGCATGGTGCTGCCGAGCTACAGCGAACCGTGGGGACTGGTGGTCAACGAAGCGCTCGCGCATGGTTGCCCGGCGGTGGTCAGCGAGAGTTGTGGCTGCGTGCCGGAACTGGTGATCGACGGGGTGAGCGGCTACGCGTTTACCGCGGGCGATGTCGCCGGGCTGCAGCGCACCATGCTCAAGGCAATGGAAGCGTTCGCCGATGCGGGCGGCACCGCGCGCCGGTGCATGGATGTGATTCGCCGTTTCGACCCGCCTTCCGCGGCTGCCAATATCGCCCGGGGCTGTGCGTTGATGTTGAGCGACTGAGTCGCTAACGCCCAGCCACGTCGCGCGCACGACGCCCTCACTCGCACTGGCAGTCACGATGAAGATACTGATCTACGGCATCAACTATGCGCCTGAACTGACGGGGGTGGGTAAGTACACGGCGGAAATGGCCGTGCTGCTGGCCAACCGCGGACATGAAGTGCAGGTGGTGTGCGCGCCGCCGTACTATCCGGAGTGGCGTGTCGGAGAGGGCTACGCGTCGTGGCGGTATCAGCACGAGACGCGCGACGGCGTGGCCATCTGGCGCGCGCCGCTGTGGGTGCCGTCGCGGCCGAGCGGCCTGAAGCGCATGCTGCATCTGGCGACATTCGCGGCGACCTCGTTGCCGCTGCTCGCACGGCACGTGCTCTGGCGTCCCCATGCGGTGATGCTGATCGCTCCGACCTTGATGTGCGCGCCGGGCTCGCTCATGCTCGCGCGTCTCACGCGCGCAAGCGCGTGGCTGCATATTCAGGACTACGAGGTCGATGCGGCTTTCGATCTGGGCCTGCTGAAAAGCCCACGCGCGGCTCGCACGGCACGCTGGATCGAAAGCGCGTTGCTTCGGCGCTTCGATGCGGTGTCGTCGATCACGCGGCAGATGAGCGCCCGCGCGACGGCTAAGGGCGTCGACGCATCGAAGGTGGTGTGCCTGCCAAACTGGGTCGACGTGTCGAGCATCTTCCCGCTTGGGCGGCCGAGCGAATTCCGGCGTCTCCTCGGAATTCCTGCCGAACAGAAAGTGATTCTGTACTCCGGCAACATGGGCGCGAAGCAGGGCATCGAAACGCTCGCCGATGCGGCGGTCGCGCTCGCCGCGCGCAAGGACCTCACCTTCGTGTTCTGCGGCAGCGGCGCCGCCAAAGAGAATCTGCTGGAACGCTGCTCGGGATTGACGAATTGCGTGTTCCTGCCGCTACAACCGGTCGAACGCCTGAACGAACTGCTCAATCTTGCCGATATACACGTGCTTCCGCAACGCGGCGACGCGGCGGATCTCGTCATGCCCTCCAAGCTCACCGGGATGTTCGCAAGCGGGCGCGCGACCATTGCGATGGCGCGCCGTGGCACGGCGCTCTACGAAGCCGTGGCGCCACGCGGCGTGGTCGTGCCGCCAGACGACGTGAAGGCGCTGGCCGCGGCGATCACGGTGCTCGCCAGCGACGCGGAACGACGCACTGCGCTCGGCAAAGCCGCGCGCAATTATGCGGAGCGCGCGCTCTCGCCGGAGTCGACGATTCGCACCTTCGAAGAACGGCTCGCGGTGCTGTTGCGTAAGTCGGGAGGAAAACAATCGAAAGGCGCGGCATCCCCAGTCGGCCCGCGCGCTTCAGGTGGATCCGGCCGGCGGCGGCACAAGCCGGCGACGGCGGAGGAAGCCGCGCCGGATTGATCCGGACCGCGGCCTCATCATGAAGCTGATTTCACCACGGAGAACGGTAGACGCCGCGTTTGCCCGACGTGTAGGGATCGGCATAGGTGGTTTTCGCGGTGCCGTCCGCCGCCAGCGCGTTGGCAGCCGGATTCGGACGACCCGGCTGGCCCGCTACACGCACCTGGCCGTTGGCCGCGGCGGGCGCCTTGCGCTGGCCCTTGCCGACCGCCGGTTGCGCACCCTGCCCCCCACCCAGCACGGTCATGCGTTGCGTATCGAGCAACGCGGCGCGCTGGGCGTCGTCGGTATTGCCTTGCATGTTGTCCGTGCCGTAGGGATTCGGCGAGCCGAGCAACGCCTTCTCGCTGTCGCGGTGCGCGGCGCGCCGGTTGGCGGGAAGCTGAGCATTGACACCGTAGGCGTTGACCGCGGTCGCGGCGGGAGCGGGTTCGGGTGCGGCCTTCTGCGCGAAAGCCGGCATCGCGCACGATCCGATCGCGAGAAGCATCCAGGTAGCGGTATGTCGAAGCGAGGTGTTCATCTTGTTCCCCAAGGAGATGCGGTCGGGATAAAGCTATCGTGCGCCAACCAGTACGCGTGTAGCCGCCAAAACGCTTGCCGGCACGGCCACAGTGAAAAGTCCCGCAAGGCGCCGCAACATAATGTAAAGAATTTGCCTGGCATGCCTGCGTATGTTTACCACTGTTCGTGGTTCGGAGAAAGCTGATGGGTAACATTGCCGACGATCCCCATATCGGCCGCATGCCGCGGGCCGATGCTGTGCGCGAAGACGGTCGCGTCATCGAGCTGGCGCAGGCCGGCAAAGGAAACTATCAGGCGCGGCGTGGCGCGCTGATCGAACTGATCTGGTTCGTGCTCGAAGCCTGTGTGATCAACAACAAACTGCTGCCGTTTTCCGGTGCGCGCGTCGCCTTGCTGCGGCTGTTCGGCGCGAAGATCGGTACAGGTTGCCGGTTCGTGCATCCGGTGCGCGTGAAGGCGCCGTGGAATCTCGAGGTGGGCGACAACTGCTGGTTCGGTGTCGATGTCTGGATCTACAACCAGACGCTGATTCGCATCGGCTCGAACGTGTGCATCTCTCAAGGCACGTTCCTCACCGCCGGCTCTCACGACATGAGCACCACGATGGATCTGCACGTAGCGCCGATCATCATCGAGGACGGTGTCTGGATCACGTCGAAATGCGTGGTGCAAATGGGCGTGACGATTGGCCGTTCGGCGGTCGTGACGCCTTTGTCGGTCGTGCATCGGTCGCTGGACGCCGAGGGCGTGTACGGTGGAAATCCGTGCCGCTTCATCAGGAAACGGTTCGACTCCGTGACCTGACCCACAGACATAGAACCACAGCGTTCGTACGCTGAGGAGGCCGAGGTCGCAGTGCCGGAATGTGGGCTGCCGCAAGGGGATTGTCGCGCGATAGGGTGAGCGGCACCCGAGGCGGCACGCCTGCAGAGCCCGGTTGCGACGTTTGCGTAGCATGGTTGCCGGCCGTGGCCGGCGAACCGTGACGCGCTCAAGAAATGCGTGAAGAAGATCGGGAGTAGGGGATGTTCATCGATACGCGTACTGTTGAACAAAACACGGTTGTTGAAACGACGGTCTGCATCATCGGTGCAGGCGTTGCCGGAATTACGCTTGCGCTCGAAATGTCCAGGGCGGGTATCGACGCCTGCGTGCTCGAAAGCGGTGGCTTCGGGCCTGACGACGCAACCCGCGACCTGTATCGCGGCGAGAACGTCGGGCTTCCCTACACGTTCGCGGACGGCTCGCGTAGCCGGTACTTTGGCGGCAGCAGCAACTGCTGGGGTGGCTGGTGCCGCCCGCTCGACCCCTGGGACTTCGAAAAGCGCGACTGGATTGCGCACAGCGGCTGGCCGTTCGGTCTCGACGAACTCGCGCCCTACTATGCGCGCACGCATGAGTTGCTGAAGCTCGGTCCGCAGAATTTCGACCCCGCTTACTGGGAGCGCGAGATCGGGCGCCAGGATGTGCGCCGTCTGCCGCTCGCCACCGGCGATATGCGTGACACCGTCGCGCAGTTCAGCCCGCCGGTGCGCTTTGGCAAGACGTATCGCGAGGAACTGTCGCACTCCACGAGGGTGCGCGTGTTCCTCCACGCAAACGTGCTCAATATCGACGCCGACGCACAAGGCACGACGATTTCGAGGGTGAAAGTGGGCACGATCAGCGGCCGCCGAATTTCGGTGACCGCGAGGATTTTCGTGCTGGCTACAGGTGGCATCGAAAACGCGCGCCTGCTGCTCGCGTCAAACAATGTGCAGGCCGCCGGCCTCGGCAATGCCAACGATCTGGTCGGCCGCTACTTCATGGACCATCCGCGCATGATGTCGGGCAAAGTGCGCTTTCGTCCGGGCGTCGCGCGCAACAAGCTATACGACATCAAGTATCACTATCAGAATGCGGCGGTGTCGGCGCACGGTACGAAGATCTCGTCCCAGTTCGCGCCAAAGCAGGAGTGGATGGAACGCGAGAAACTGCTGAATTCGCGTGTCTGGCTCTACTCGAAATGGTACGGCGAAGGCAGTGCGGGCTCCGAGGCGCTGATCCGTTTCAAGGAAGCGTTGATGGGCAAGGACCAGCCGGGTCGCAGCCTGAAGCGCGACATCGAGACGATGATTTCGCACCCGCTGCATACCGTCGGCTTCGGTTTGACGCGGCTGTTGCAATGGCCCGCGCTGATCACGGACGTCACGCTGCAGGCGATCGTCGAAGCGGTGCCCGATCCGGATAGCCGCGTGACGTTGTCGACCGATAAGCGCGACCATTTCGGCATGCCGCGCGTGCGCGTGGAGTGGCGCCTCGGCGAACAGGTGCAGCGCACTTTCGATAAGACGTTCCAGTTGCTCGCGCAGGAATTGCAGATGGCAAACGTCGCGGACGTCACGCTCGACGAGCCGCTCGAAGGCCGGACGTGGCCGGTGAAACTCGAAGGCACGTGGCACCACATGGGCACCACGCGCATGCACGATTCGCCGCGCGAGGGCGTGGTCGATCGCGATTGCAAGGTGCATGGCATGAGCAATCTGTACATTGGCGGCAGCTCGGTGTTTCCGACCGTCGGCGCCAATTTTCCGACCATCACGATTGCCGCGCTGTCGCTGCGCCTCGCCGGTCATCTGAAGCGGCAACTCGATTTGCCGGATCTCGTCGGCACGAGCCGCGTCGACGCCGCGAACAGCGCCAGCATGTCGCTTCAGTCGCAGTCTCAGGTCGATACGTTGCCGATCGCGGCATCGACCTTGACGCCCTTGATGAAGGAGCAGTGAACGCGCAATGAAGACGAGGGAAAAATGGCGCGCCCCAGGCGCGCCATTTTCAATTCAGGTTGGGACTTTGTGCGCTGTAGTGTCGCGATGTCATGAGCCAGGCGCGTGCGCGTACTGCGCGCCGCGTGACTGGCCCCGCGCGTTCAGCGGCTTTGCTGGGTTGCTTCGCGCAGTGTGGTGAGCGTGTTGTCACGCACGTCTTCGTGGCGGCCCTTGGATTCGAGCAGGGCGGTCAGTGCGCTGACCATGGTCTCGACCCGGAAACGCGCATTGAATGTGCGAGCCGCCTGCGCGCGCATCGCCTCGCGAGCGGTGTCGTCGAGTTCGAGCCAGCGTATGAGATTCTTTTCCGTACCGTCGACCGTATCCGCGGCCACCAGCCCCGCACCGTCCGCTTCGATCTCGCGCCACACATTGACCTTGTCGGAGATCAGCGCCGGTAGGCCGCAGCCGAGCGCCTCCGCCACCGCCACGCCGAAATTCTCCTGATGCGACGGCAAAATGAACACATCGCTCGCATGAAAAGCACCCCACTTCAGGTCGCCTTGCAGCATCCCCGGCAGACTCACACGATGCGCGACACCGGCCGCCTGCGCCTGAGTGCGCAGTGTCGTGGCCCAGCCGGTTTCGTCCGGGCCGGCAATGACGAGGTGCAGCGTTTGATCGCGGCTGGCAATGCGCGCGAATGCGTCGATCAGCAGATCGCAGCCTTTTTTCGCATGCACGCGGCCGAGAAACAGCACGATGCGCTTGCCGCGCAAGCTGGGGATGGCCTGCAGGAATGCTTCGCGCAGCGGCGCGGCTTCGAGTTGCGGCACCGCCGTGCCGAACGGCACGATGCGTTCGTGCGCCCGGTACAGCCAGAACGATTGGCGCGCTCGCGTGCGTTCTTCTTCTGTCGTGAAGATGACGGCGCGCGCATCGCGCAACACGCGATACTCGGCCCACGGCCAGTACAGCCACTTCTTAAGATGCTTGAGCGGGTAGGCCTCTTTGAACCACGGGTCCAGCATGCCGTGTACATATACGTAATACGGTACCTCGCTGTTGTGCAGGACTTTCCAGGCCGCGAAGCCGTGGTATTGCCACAAGCCGTGGACGATCACCGCGTCGAAGCGCTTCGCGTTGGCGGCAAGCCAGGGCGCGAGGCGCTCGCTGAAGCTGTAGCGGCCGCGGGTCGGGCCGAAGGCGTGGACCGGGAACGGGAAAGCCGCGAGGTAGGCCTCGCTGGGCGCATCACACGTCGCCACTTCGATCTCGTGCCCGGCTTCCTGCATGGCCACGCCGCTGCGGCGCACGCCTTCAACGGGACCGCCGGCACGTGGGTCGACGCTTGCAAGCAGGTGGAGGATTTTCATCGGATGATACCGGGTCGGTTGGAGCGGTGCCTCTGCGGCGTGTGCGGGATGAGCGCGCCGTACTGGCGGGAGTCGGTGCCGGTATTGGCTGTGCTCGACATGCCGAGCGTGGCCGGGAGGTCGGCGCGGCCCATACCGGGTTGGATTCGGCCGGGCAGTTCGGGCATTGCCTCCGCCCGTACAGACGGCGGACGGTGCAAGCGTCGCGCGCGAGCCGGCAGCGCGCGCTGCAAGCGCGCGTGAGTGGCGATCATCAAGCCGAGCGCGACGCCGAATATCAGGCCGGAAAAACGCGGGCCGAGCGGATTGCCGCCGATCGACGTGGCCGGCAACGCGGCAAACAGCATGATGGCGCGCCCGAGCACCGGCAACATCGGCGCGTCGGGCACGACAGAGCGCCAGTAGCGATACGAAAAGAAGCAGATCGCCAGCGCCGCGAGCGTGACCAACGGCATGGCGAGGCCGAACAGCAGGCCGCCCGCGAAGAACTGATAGACCCAGAAATTGTGTCCCGCGGCCCACTCGCTGATTGCGTAGAAGTCTTTCTCGCTGATCTGACCGGCGAGGTCAGGCAGATAGACCGGTGAGTAGCGATAGTAGTGACCGTAGCCCTCGCCGAATAGCAACGTCTCCGGTTCCGCCGTCACCTGATCGTACTGGTCTCGCATTTCCGCGAGACGCGTGACGGTGGTCGGATCCTTGCCGGAGCGGGTCTCTTCGGAGAAGAAAATGCGCTGCGTCCAGTGTTCGGCGACGGTGGGGAAACTCAGCGCCGCAACGCCGGCCGCGCCGGCGAGCACGGCACTGATAATGATCGTGCGGCTCATCGCGCGCCAGATATGGCGGATAGACGGCGCGCTGAGCGCCATGGCGATCAGGAACAGCAGCACGGTTCCGATCATCGCGCTGCGGGTCACACTGAGCAGCTCGATGACAACGCTCAGGGCGAACACCGACACGGTGAAAAAGGAAAAACGCTTCGCCACGATAAATTCGTGGAGCAACACGCCTTGCAAACCGAGCAAGGTCACGGAAAGGATGCGGAAGCGCACGTCGTCGAGACCGCCGCCGGTCGCCATGCCGTAGACCAGGGTGAACACGAGGCTGATGACGTTGGCGACGAACAGGGCTTTTTCGAACTGGGCGATGCGGAATTCGCTCCACGGGCGACATGCCACGAGATAGCCCAGCATGAAGAGGACGAATGGCAACAGCACGCGCAAGTAGTTGCCGGTGTCGTTATCCTGAACCAGTTGCGCGACGATGCTGCCGAACACGCACAGCATCACACTCCACGTCACGGCCGAGCGTAGCCGCGAACGTTCGCGAAAGCGCGGTGCGATGAGAAGGAGCGCAATGCCCGCGGCGATCGCCGGAAGGACGAAGATGAACTGCGCGAAGTGGCCGGTATTCGCGTCGGTCGCCTTGTAGTCGAACGCAAGCGGTAGCAGAAAAATCCATATCCAGGGCGTTGCATACTGATGGCGCATTACTGATTCCTCCCCGTCGCCTTCGATCCGCCGTCGGTCTATAGCGGACGGTCTCGCATCGGGTTATTTTGAAGGAATCTCCCGCGCTGTTAGTTGGCTGGACCGCATTCGTCGAGCATTGCCTGGGTTCTGGCGTCGGCGGAAAGCGCATGCTCTGCAAGACGCGCGCAAACTTGCGTATCTTGTCGGCCAATGCCTTGAAGTTGGCGCGCACGCACGCTTGCCGACACCGAAGATGCGAAAAGGGCCACGCGCCCGTGAACGACGACAGCGACCATCTTGCATGGGATCAGAGTAGGGCTAAAAGCGCTAAAGCGCCAACTTTGGTCGACAGGGGGAACAACATGAAATTATTCGGCGGGGCGGGACCCACAACAGCCGGGCGGGCGGTCGAGTTGGACTTCGTGCGCGGCATCGCCATCATCATGGTGATGGGCTTTCACTTTCATGCTGTTCACACCGGCAATTACCTCATTCAGATTATTGAGTACCCGCTGAAGAATTTCGGCCGCGAAGGCGTGAATCTGTTCTTCACGCTCAGCGGTTTTCTGGTGGGTGGCCTGCTGCTTCGACAGTACGCCGAGACCGGGCACGTCGACGCACGGCGCTTTATCATCCGGCGGATTTTCCGCATCTGGCCCGCGTACTACGTACTGATCGTCTTTCATGTGCTGGCCGGACGCCACCCGTGGAATTCCTTCCTGATCCAGAACCTGACCCACTTGCAGAACTATCTGGGCACCTCGATTACGCAGACGTGGAGCCTTGCCGTCGAAGAACACTTCTATCTGGTGCTGCCCGCGCTTCTGCTTCTGTTCGCGCGCTGGCGTCTCGGCGCCTGGACGATCGTCAGCGTGCTCACCGGCATCTGCGCGATAGTGCTCACCGCGCGCTGCTTCGCCGTGGCGGGCGGCAACCTCGAGGCGGCTTTCGCGTACACGCAATACCGGATCGACAGTTTGCTGGTCGGCGTGATTCTTTCCGCGATCTACTGGATGAAACCCGGCGTCTACCATCAACTCGCGAAGCGTAAGTGGCTGCTGATTTTCAGCGTCGTCCTGCTTTGCGCATGGCTCGCCTTCGCAACGAAGAATCTCGCGCTGGATGAAAGCATCGGCTATACGATCCAGGCGATCGGATTCGCCGCGCTGATCGTGCTGGTACTGGAGTACTCCGGGTCGCTGCGTCAATCGTGGCTGTATCGCGGCGTGGCGTGGATCGGCCTTTATTCGTATGGTATTTACTTGTGGCATTCGCTCGCGCTCGCGCCCGGCGACATGCTGATTCGCAAAGCGACCGCGTTGGGTCTTGCGCCGAGCCTCATCTGGGTTGTCGCGCTTGCGGCGCAGTTTGCGATTGCGATTACGATCGGCTACGTGACCACGCGCGCCATCGAGTACCCGTTCCTGCTGATGCGCAACGCGCTGTTCCCGGAAAAGCGCAGCAGTTCGGTGCGCGAGCAGGTGCCTGCCGCCGCGGCGGGTGGCCAGTTGTCCTGAGCAGGGGGAAATGTGGCCGGTTACGCGTGTATCCGGCCAATTAACCGATGCCACAAATGGAGAGGCGTCCATCGTATTGACGGACGCCTCTTGTTTTTTAAAGACTTCTGCTGTGCAGTCAGGCCATTTGTTGCAGCAAGGTCTGCTTGAACTGTCCAAGCGTATGCCGTGACAACAGATCTTCACGGGCGCCCGGCACGGTTTCAGGCGCGTGCGGCCAGGAGGTCATCGTCTCGGTGATCGCACGGCCGATCGACGCGGAACTCAGGTCGCTCAGGATCGGCCCCAATTCGCAACGCCGGCTGAACCAGCCGATCAGACCGTCTTCCGTGGCGATGACGGGTTTGCCGAAGCGGTACGCCTGCACCAGCACGCCGCTCATGCCGTAGTGCCCCTTATAGCCGAGCCAGACTGCGTCGCACGCGGAGAACAGGTCGCGCTCCGTATCATTGGAAATGAATGTGTCGAGCACCAGCGGTGCAGGCTTGAGGCTGCGCACATGGTTGCGCATGAAGTGGCGCGTGCCCGCATCCTGCTCGCCGGCCACGATCAACGTGGGGGCATGCTCGAGTCGCGTGAGCGCATGAACCAGTTCGTAGATGCCCTTGCGTTCCGTGATCGCGCCGTACACCAGCAAATAGCGTTGTTCGGGATCGAGCCCCAGACGGTTGCGGGCCAGCGCCGGGTCCTCCGCCTGCTCATCGGGGAACGGGTCGGCCACATAGGCGATGGCCGCGCTGTGTTTCCACGCGTTATGGGCCGCCCATTCGGGCAGCGTGGGGTCGATCGTCAGCAGCGTGCGCAGGCCGGTGGTGCGGATCGCGCGCTTGAATAGCTGCGACTTGACCGCATTGACGAGCGGACGATCGGGCGCCTTGATGCCGACCTTGTGGTGATGAAACGTCGCGCGCATCGTGATGCCGATCCACGGCGTGTCGCCGAATGGCGAGCCGAGAAACGGCAGCGAATAAAAGAAGTAATCGACGTAAGGCACGACCACGAGACGGATGGACTGCATGCGGCTGATGATCGTGTACACGCGCTTGAAGTAGCGGTGAAAGCGCCAGTATTCGTTGGGCTCGCGCAGGCGGCTGCGCGGCCGCTCCTCGGGATCGACGAAAGCGATCTGCTGGTCCGGGCGGTTAGCGGCGGTGATTTGCCGCGCGAGCCGGTGGTCTTCGTTCGCGCATTCGGTCACGAGCATGCACGGATAGCCGGCCTCCGCGCAGGCCTGCATGGTCCACTCGACATAGCGCCAGCGGTGCCCGGTCAGATTCGGTTCCACAATCAGGACGTAGTCTTGTTCCATTGCGTCGGCAGCCATTTACGTTGGGTGAAAAAGTGCTCGTGCGCCTGTTTCTGAACGGCGTCGGCTGAGCAACGTTAGCACCGCCGGAATGGGTAGAAGCACTAATTTGACCCGCTTTGTTGGTTAACGTACTAGGGGGTGTTGGCCGCGGCGGAACCCGCCTAGCTGATGGCGGTTGTCGGCGATTCTCTCGCGGTATGGTCGTGCATGGAATTCGATGAAAAACTTCGCCAGCTTGCTGGTGCAATCTAACTAATTATGCGCCGGCGGCGTTCGCAGCGATGCGTGAAATCGCTGTGCGTGGCCGATTCACCGGCGCTGCGATTCGACGGAGAGATAGCTTGCGGGCGATCAGGCTTCCGGCGTTCTCTATGGCGGGCAGCTTCGGCGCGAGTGCGGCGACGTGGGTCCTGCTGCAACAGTTCGCTGTGCGTGGACTTGTAGCGATCAAATTTCTTGCGATCGGGCGGATGCTCGGACCGGCGGCGATCGGCAGCGTGAGCGTGGCTTTGCTCGCGGTGGCGATTGCCGAGGCGTTGTCCGACACCGGGCTGGCGCAAGCGGTCATTCAAGGCGAACATCCGCCGTCGCGCTCGCAACTCGGCGCGCTGTGGACGACATTGACGGCGCGAGGCGTGCTCATCTCGCTGCTGCTGGTCGCGCTCGCCCCATTGCTGAGCGATCAGTTTCACCTGAACGGCTCGTTGGTATTGATCCAGCTCGCCGCGCTGTTGCCTTTGCTGCGCGGGCTGGCTTCGCCTGCTTATTACGTGGTGCAGCGCGAGCGGCGGTTCCAGCACATCGCCGGGGTGGAGGTGGCGGCGGCGTTCGTCGATTGCTCGGTCGGGCTCGTGCTCGCGTATTTCGGCGCGGGCGCTGCGTCCGTGCTGCTCGGCCTCGTGGCAGGCGAAAGCCTGAAGAGCACGCTGACCTGGGCGACCATGAAACCGCGCCCGCCGATCCGCCCCGTGTGGTCGGGCATCGGCCACTATGTCGGCTTCAGCCGCTGGATCTGGGCCAGCAGCGTGATCAACCTGCTGCTCAACCAGTTCGACAAGGTGGTGGTCGGCAAGCTGCTCGGGCCGGCTCAACTGGGCAGCTATCAGATGTCGTCGCGGCTCGCACAGATGCTGCTCGCGGACGCCGCGATCGCCATGTCGCAATACCTGTTCCCCACGTTCGCGGCGCATTACCGGCGCAATCCGCAGTCGGCGGCGCGCGTCATCAAGATCTATCTGCTGGCGGTCGCGATCGGGCTCACCGGTTTCGTCGCGCTGCTGAGGCTGGTCGCCGAGCCGCTCTTCTCGCTGGTTCTCGGCGCGGCGTGGCTGCCGGCGGTGCCGCTCTTCAAAATCCTCGTGATCAACATGGCGATCGGTGCGTTGATCGCGGTACTGGTGGCTTATCTGCGCGCAGTGGGCGACGCGAAAGCCACCGTGCACGCATCGGCGATCCAGGTCGTGGTGCTGCTGCTGAGCGCGCCTCCCGCCGTTCACTGGTGGGGCGTGACGGGCATTGCCTGGTCCATGACGCTCGGCCTCGGCTGCGCCGCCGCGTGGATGCTGTTCAGGACGTTGACAACGAGGACCCCATGATGCGCGTATTTCATCTGGTCCTTGCACCGCGCCTGTCGGGAGCCGAAGTCCTGGCGAAAGACCTCGCGCTCGATCAGTGCGCCGAGGGCATGGCGGTGTGCGTGGCTTCGCTGTTGCCGGCGCATGCGGAGTTCGCGCCCCTGCAGGACGAATTGGAGCGCCATGGCGTGGAGTGCGTATTTCCGCAGCGGCGGCATCGCGCGCTCATCAAGCTATGTCATCTGTTCGCCGCGGTGCGGCGCTTTCGCCCGGATGTGATTTTTGCGCACGCGACCATTCCGTCGTTCTACGCGCGTGCGTTGCCGCTGCGCGTGCCGGTGGTGTACGTCATGCATTCGGCGACCAACGACTTCGAGCGCCCGCTGTTCCGGCGCGTCGAGCATATCCTCTCGGGACGTGCCCGCGTGGTGATCGGCGTTTCCGAGCAGGGCGTGACGGACTACGTGCAGGCCATCGGGCCGCATCCTTCCATGACCGTAGTGCCGAACGGCGTGGACCTCGAACGCTTTTCGTTCACTGACGGCGCGGAGCGCGACGGCCGTGCGGCGCAGGTGGTGCAGATCGGCCGGTACGCGGCAGTGAAGAATCAGCTTGCGACGGTGCGGGCTTTCAGCGAAGTACTCAGGCGGGGGAAAGACGCACGTCTTGTGCTGTACGGCGTGGTCGAAGACCCGGACTATCAGCGCGCGGTCATTGCGCTGGCGAAAACGCTTGGCATTGCGGAACGCGTCGTGGTCGCGGGCCCGCGCACCGACGTCGCCACTGTGCTGTCCGAGTCGAACGTGTTCGTCATGCCGTCGGAATCCGAGGCGCACAGTGTGGCATTTCTCGAGGCGTTGGCCTCCGGCGTGCCGATCGTGGCGAGCAAGATTCCGGCCTTCGCATTCGCGAACGGCTTTCCGGGTGTCCAGCTGATCGATACGGACAATGTGCAGTGCTACGCCGACGCAGTGATTGCCGCATTGGGGCAGGAGCGGGCGCAACGTTCGCTGACTGGCTTGACGCTCAGGGATACCGCCGACCGTTATCGCGCGATCGCGCGTCAGGTAAGCCTTGCCGTGTCGGCCCGTTAGGGCGCGTCACCCGCAAGCGTTCGTCGTCGTTGGTTCATGACCGGCTTGCAACTGACTGTGCCATCAGTGATGGCTGGTGAGGTCGCGTGTGTCGGGTACCGACTCGGGGGCGGGTTCCGCGGCCGGCGGCATCTGGAGTTCAGTCTCGCGCTGCGCAAGCGTGACAAGACGCTGAGCTTCCTTGCTGCTGGAATCGATCTGCAGCGCGGTGCCGGCGTTGTGCGAGACACACGTCCATCGCGCGATATATCCGCAGCCTCGCGCGAGACTCAGTAACGCATCGCGTTGCTGTTCGCGCGCGCTCAGCGTCGAGCGTATATTCAACGCGTCGCGATTATCCGGTTGCGCGGCAATCGCTGCCGCGAGGCGCGCTTTGGTTGCCGATAAATTGTTCTCCTGAAGATTGGCGCGCGCGGCGCGCAGATGCCGGGACACGTCCGCGCGTACCTTATCCGGTGGCTTGCCTGACTGGCCGCCCGAATCGCTTTTCGCGCCGGGCTCAACGGATGCGACGCGGCGCGCGAGCGGCGGTGAAGCGGCCGGTGGCGGAATCGGTGGCGAACGCGCCGGCGCGGGCCGAAGCGCGGCGACCGTCGTAGGTTTCTGTGCGGCCACGGTCGCCACGGGTTTCTGCGGGAGAGCGGCAACGGGCTGCTGCGCGGGGGCGGCAACGGGCTTCTGCGGGAGCGTGACCACGGGCTTCTGCGCGAGGATGGTCGCGGGTTTCTGAGGCGTGGCGGTCGCGGATCGCTGGGCGCCCGCGGGCGCGGACTTCTGGGGCAGGACGGCAAGCGGCGCGACACGCTGTGTCTGCACCTTGCCGGAGACCGCGATAGGCGTGCCGACCTTCGAGTCGTTGCTACGGATGAACCCCAGATACACCGCGGACGTCACCACCAGCACCGACGCGGCCAGCACGAGTGGCTGGCGCAACCGTTGATACGTGGGCACCGCGACGACGGGTTTCTCGACGAACTCATAAGGATTGACCAGCGCGCGCGAGGACGGGCTCCAGATCTTGCGGATGGGCAGTCGGCGGTCCACCAGCGGCTGTGAGTCGTTCAGCGGCTCGTGTAACGGGACTTGCAGGGAAGAACGCGGGGCAGCGCGCGCGCCGAGCGACTCGTGCGGCCACTGATGACACGAAGGACAAGGCGTGAAGCGACCTGCTAGCGGGACACCGCAGTGTCCGCATCGGGATGGATCGTGCTGATCGGAGGTCAAGTCGCTAAGCATCGCCGTGTCGCAAAGGGGCGTCGAATGCCGGCGCCACAATCAGAAAAACAAGGCACCGTAACGAAGCTTGCAAGCAAGGTTACTGTGCGACTACGTAACCCCGCGCTTGCATGCACGCGCCATACGCGGCCCAATACTGTGTCATTGGCGGCTCGGGCGCCGGCAGAGGCGGCAGCTTCACACCGGATGCCGCAGCCACCTGGGCCGCACTCGCAGCCGCCGTTTCCGAGGCGCCGTTTTCCGCGCTTGTCGCAGATGTCGACGATGCCGCCGTAGTCGTGGTTCCCGCCACCGGAGCGCTCGCCGCCTTGGGCGCCGAAGCACCTTTGGTCGGCGCCGTAGCAGCCGTGGTAGCGGCGGGCGCACTTGCGCCTGCTGCGGCGGCCGCGGCCGGCATGCTGGCGCCAATCGGCGCGCTCGAGAAACTGCTGGAAGGCAATGGCGGTCGCGACGGCACACCCGTCGACGAGGTCTTGGTGGCAGCCGGCTTGCGTGGCGGAATCTGCGGTTCCCGGCTGATGTTGACCTTGGTCTGCTTGTTCGCCGCCGCGTAACACGTTGCGTTGTCGATACTGCGCTGGTAAGGGCTTTGACTTCGAATCGGATAGGTGAGCGGCTGCCATGCGAAGGCAGCACTGCTGCACACCACTAGCGTCAGTACGGTATATGTTTTGATTTGCATCGCAGTCGCTCCCGCAGCGATGTTTCGCCTGTCGTAGGCAATCGCGCTTCGCGGTATGTTCTGATAGCTGCTGATTTTGCCGCTGAACGGCGGCTCACTGCCGCGAAGGCTGCTTTCCTGAGCGTAACACCGTGTATTGTCGACGCAATACACTGCCATAGCGCGCGAAACCGCCATCCTGCAGTCGAATCAAGACACGTAGGCGCGAATTGGCGGGAAAGTCAGGGCTATCCCTGGGCATGCCGGCCGTGCCGGGAGCGCCCGGCCAGTCAAAGCGAGCGTCGTCAAACCCGGGAAGTTCCTGTTCTGGAGGTGCATGATGACCAACCTTACCTGGCTTGTCGTGGCTGACGGAAGACGAGCGCGTGTCTTGAGTGCGCCCGGTCTCACGCTCGCTACGCAAGCCTACCGGGCACGATGTTGCGCCCTTGTGGTCCCTATGGGGTGGGCTTTGGACTGCGCGATTGCTCGACGTCACGGAACCAGGTTTCCGCTCGGGAGCGCTCGGCAACGCTGGAGTGGGGTTGTCGCGCATTCAAGTCTTGATCGACGAACCTGTAAGCCCATTCGACCCCGTCTCTCGTGGCTTCCTCTTCAGTCAGCCATTCCGGTTGGGTCGTCATCGGACGGTCGTAGACTGCGGCTCCCGCGCCTCGGCTGACGCTCACACTCGCAACCCAGGCGCCGCGCTCGTTAAGTTCAGGCCGCACCACGATTTCAAACTCGCCGTAAGAAACTGTGCATGTTGGCATCGTTTTCTCCTTTGCAGCGTTCGTGATCGGCATCCGCTCGCATTCAGCGCGCATGCTTCTCAGAAGAAGCCATCATGCCGCAATTCCACCATGCCGACAGCGGGATATTCGGCCTGAACGGCAAAGCGCCGCGCGCACGCCGTCAATCGCTCTCATCGGCGAAGCCCAGCTTCACTTGGGCATGACTTGCTCGTAGACTTCAAGACGAGAAGCTGAATGGCCACGCATTTCGGGAGTTGGGTGAGTGACGCTTCACGCTACCGCGTGCAAAGCGAATCGACGCAAGGGAGAGAATCATGGCGGAGCAACAGGGTGAGTTGAGTGAGGGGTTCATCGCGCAGCAGCGCGAGCGCCTCGAGGCGCTTCGCCGGGAACTGCTGGGCGGGGAGGAGAACACGCTCGCCGACGAGCAGGCAACGCAGGAGCAGCATGGCGATGAAGCGGAGGAGTACGAGGACGAAGCGCAGTCAATGGCCCAGAAGGAGGTCAACCAGGCGCTGCGTGACGTGAACGACCACCGCATCGCGGACATCGAGCGCGCGTTGCAGAAGATCAAGGAGGGCACCTACGGTCTTTCCGACGGGAGCGGTCTGCCGATACCGAAAGCTCGGCTCGAAGTCACGCCGGAAGCGATTTTCACTGTCGAGGAACAGAGTCGCCGCGAGACCGGCAAATGACGGCTTTCCGGTGATACTTGTCGGGTCGATCCGCCAATGCTTAACACTGGAAAATCAATATTCCCTTCTGCGCAGTCCGTTCATGAAATGCATGGACGGATTCAGGGTTCGTTATGCTAACCATGATGTGATTGAATCACTGCGCAGAGGAAGGCGCTGAATGCCGGACCAGAACGGCATTCAGCCGGGTGAAGCCATTAGCAAAACATCGAGCCACTCAATCTGCTCATTCCACCTGCGTCACTGAAACCGATGCTTCGCTCGTCAGCATCAAAAATGTCAGTGTTTCGCGCAGATAAAGTCGCACCACGGTGTCCGTATGGCTCGTGTAGCCGATAGACAGGTCTTCGCCGAGGTGTAACTCGAAGTCGCCGCCGCGTGTGGACAGCACGCTGCCGCCGGCGAGCGCGGGCGCCCAGATGATGTCGCCGTTCACAATCCGCTTGATGTGCTCGATAACCGGATAACCCTGGTCGCGTGCCTCGCCCAATGCGGTGTACGCATCGGCGCCGAGCAGCACGGAATAGGGGCCGTCCACGCCGGCGAGCCGCAGTTGTTCGAGAGCGTTACTGATGGCGTTCGGATAGTCGCTAACGTCGGCCGGCAGGGCGAGCGGCGGATTGGAAGAACCATCGCGAATCCCGCCGATGCCCGCAGCCGGATAGCCGTCGAAAATCGCGCGGTCTTCGGCGTAGGCGAGTTGTTTTGCTGCTTCTTTCGCGGGCTGCCAGTCAGCATCTTTCGCGCCGCGCACGACACTGTCGATTGCCTCGCGCTGCAATTCGAACGGCACGGTCAACTCGACGAGGCTCTTGACCTCCGCCAGTTTCGCCACGACGCCCTGCTGCGGCGCGGCGATCGCGATCTGATGCCCGGTGCCGACGCCCGACAGTTCGGTGCCGCCAGGACCCTTGACGTCGACCACGCGACGGCCGGCGACGCTGCGCCTGAAGGTGCGCGCCACTTCGTCTTCGATCTGCGACCAGGCAGCACGGGAGATTGGGGCGAGCTCGCGATGCAGGTTATTCATATTGGGACGTTCCCTTGAGAGAGCCAATGTTCAACGAGCCGGCTTCATGCGGCTCTGCGGACGAAGACGTATCGGTCTGCTGTTCGACATCGGCAGCAGCGGCGGTTTGTGGATCGCGGTCTGCGAGTTCTTCAAGCAGGGTCGCCGACGGGACGAAGAAGAGGCCGCCGGTCACCGCGCGGCTATAGTCGAGCAGCCGGTCGTAATTGCCCGGCGGCCGCCCGACGAACATGTTTTCCAGCATCTGCTCGATCGGCGCGGGCGAGCGGGCATAGCCGATGAAGTAGGTGCCGAACTCGCCCGAGCCGGGTTTGCCGAACGGCATGTTGTCGCGCAGTATCTTCACTTCCTTGCCGTTCTCGGTGAGGGTGGTGAGCGAACTGTGCGAGCAGGACGGTTTCACCGCTTCGTCGAGTTCGATGTCGGACAGTTTTGTGCGACCGATAATGCGTTCCTGAGTCTCGACGGAAAGCGCGTTCCAGCCCGTCATGTCGTGCAGGTATTTCTGCACGACAACATAACTGCCGCCCTCGAACGCCGGATCTTCGTCACCGATCAAGGTAAATTCATTGGCGGCGCGACCCGTCGGGTTTTCCGTGCCGTCGACGAATCCCACCATGGCGCGCATATCGAAGTAGCGAAAACCGTGAACTTCGTCGATCACGGTGATTGCGTCGCCGAGTGCGCCCAGTAGCTGCGTGGCTAGCTCGAAACAGAGATCCATGTGGTCGGCGCGAATATGCAGCAGCACGTCGCCCACCGTGCCGACTGCCCGGCGCTCGCCCGAGCCGAACTCCCGGAACGGATGCAGGGAGGCGGGCCGAGGGGCGCCGAACAGGGTGTCCCACGCGTCGGAGGCGAAGGCGCACACGCACGACAGATTGCCGGCGGGAACCCGCTTGCCGACAGAGCGCACGAGAGCGGCGACGTCGCCGCACCATGCGCGTACCTTTTCTGCCTGGTCGTTGCCGGCTTCGATCGTCGCGACGATAAAGATCGCGCTGCGGGTGACGTCGTTACAAATGGCTTGCGGCTCTGGGATGTCGTTGGGCATCGGGTTGGGTATGAATGGATCGTTGCGAATTCCGACAGCAGTACAGCGAATGCTTTTCCGACTGCGCGATTGCCTGCTCGAGGCAAGCGGGAATCTTTGGTTCGAATGACTGAAGCAGGTTGGCTGTTGTACCGCTTCGCGCGACCATTTAGCCTCACCTCACCAGGATGAGGAGCACCAGTGCGCGACGCAGTTGACGTTCACGATTTTCACAGATCTTATACCGCCCAGGCTGTTTATGAAACTTCATCAAGGCTTTGGCGTTCAATTTCTATGAGCGTGTTTTGTCGGTATCGCATTGCGACGTTAATACTCGTTTCCGATGCTTCATATCGCATTCGGCGCCTTCTCATTCTCTGTCACATCATTATCATGCGTTCATTCCGGGCTTAAGGCTGCATGTCGATCAGGAAGAATACCTTCTTTCTTCTGCGCTTGTCTTTTAGGTGCCATGCGCATCCATTTCAGGGCGGTTGAGCAAGCGAGTATCTCAAATGCGGCACAAGCAGGCCGTCAGGAAAGCATTCGTATCGCGACTATCATTGTTTCGGCAAGACTGATGTGCCGCGGGCATTGGCACTGCCATGTCCGCTCCAGGGCATGAGGTCTTTGCTCGCCGGCACGTCGCTGAATTAGACAGGGAAAGCGTGTAGTATCGTCAGTCGACGCTTTACCGCACATTCGTCAGGAGTATTGGAGATGACCTTGCCCGCCGATGAACTTCTTGCTCGTCAAGCGACTGAAGGGTTCTATCGCGCATTCGAGCAGAAGAGCGTTGCCTTGCTGCGGCAGGTCGTCACGCCTGATTGGGAATATATTCCCGAGCCCGTCGGCGCTATTGCGGGACCCGACCAGATGGTGCAACTGTTCGACGATATCGCCAAAGCGCTGCCCGATATGAAGGTGACTATTCTCGACGTGCTCGTTCATGGCGACCGCGTGGGCGTTCGCGCGGAGATCAGCGGCACTCAAACCGGAACACTGCTTGGCATTGCGGCGAGTTCTAAACACATCAGATTCGCCATTCACTCTTTTCACCAGATGCGCGGAAGTCTGATTGCGAAAACATGGCACCTGGAGGATTGGCTATCCGTGTTCCGGCAACTTGGCACGTTACCGCCAACTCTTTGAGGGGCGTTCAGTTCGCGGAGAGGCGCGTCGTTGAGTGCACTACGCTACCGGTACAAAGACTGCGTACGCTGCCTTCAGGATCGGCGCGTTGCGTCGTCTATCTGGTTGATCATCGACAGGAGGCGCGTCACTCTGCGAGCGCCATCGGGAAGCAATGACTGAGCGGTTTCGAGTGCGGTAATACGCTGGCGCCAATAGACCATGCCGAGCGCACTATTGGCAACGAGTTGCGGCAATATGTGTTCGAGATGAACGAGATCTTGTTCAAGCTGATGGTGCGACACATCGGTCCTTTGCATGGAGGAGAGTCTCCGCAATACTGATGTTTCGGCCAATGTCGGACCGGTCCCTCCGCCGCTGCGCGCACAGAGCCCTACTGCATAACGTGGTCTGATTTCGCGACCATCTCATTCTTATTCAGTCAGCCTGCTTTTCACTTTCCCACTGGAACTTGACGATACCTGTAATGGGATACTGTGATGATTAACATCATCCCGACTAGAACGCCCCACATAGCTGTGGTCATCTTTCCCTCCTCAACTTTGGCTGACCGGGATCAACTCCCTGCCAACGCCACTGAATAGCGCCACTTGCTCGCGTTGGAATCAATGCGAGCGTCATTGACGCGCCGTTGTTCCGCGCGTGCCCGGTCCGCCTGTTCGAGCAGAAGTGCTTGTGCCTGACGAGACAGAGCATATTCGCTCATCGTGCCGCTCGTACGTGGTGCAACTTTGATTTGTGATCGCATGGTCATTCCAGAACAAGGGGCGCCGAACGCGACCCGTACACTGACTGTATACCCTTCGGTCGGCGCAAGCACGCTTTCATTTACAAAGGTTGCAGCCGCAACGGTCAGACCCCACTCCTGACTGCCGCGAAATGCAGGCACTTTCGCCGTTTATGACGATTCGTAGCCCGAAGTGAGCTTTCGAATAGGATCGCCGGCGAGGCGTCCGCACCTGTTTGCGCTAGCGTACCGCGAGTGGGATCGCTGATTTCGCAAGCGAGCGGGGCCGCCTACTGAAGCCGGATCTCCCGGCGCGCCAGCCAGATGCCGGGCAGCATCGGCAGCCAGAAGGTCAGGGCGCGCAACAGAAGCGTGGCGGCGAGCGCCGCTTCCACCGACACGCCGAGCAAACTCAGCATGCCCACGGAGGTGGCTTCGAAAGTGCCGAGGCCGACCGGAATCGGACCGATGGTGGCCACCATCGACGCGATGATGAAGCTGACGAATACGACCCAGAACGGCGGCACTTCGCCGATCGCATGGAACGCGAGCCAGAGCGTCAACGCATCGAATACGAAGATGGCCAGTTGCAGCCCGACGGTTCGCAGTAGCAGGCGAGGGTTGTGCAGCAGCAGCGTGGGCGCGTCGGTCAACTGCCGAAGCAGGGTGGTGACACCCAGCCATTTGCTGAGCCATGCGATCGGCGCGCGTTGCCCCCATTGTTTGAGTCCCAGCACGGCAGCCGGTACCGCCACCGTGATCACGACGAAGATCGCCACCCCTGCGATCAGTGCCATGTTCAGCCGATGCTGCAGCCACAGCATGCTTGCGCTGGCAAGCACGACGAGCAGGTAGGCGATGTCGTAAGACACCATGCCGACCAGCATGGCGGCCATCGCGATTCCGGCTGGGACATGCCGGCCGCTGAGACCGCGCACCACCAGCATCGTGCCGCTGATGCCGCCGCTAGGCAGCACCTGATCGGTGAATACCTTGGCGATGCCCAGTGGAGTCAGGGTGCGTAGAGACAGCGGATGTCCGGCTTCGCGCAATGCCTCGCGCCACACGAACGCCGCGCTGACATAGGTGCCGCACTGAACCGCAAGCGCGACCAGCATCCAGCCGGGGCGAGCAGAGCGGATCAGTTCGGCCATCTTCTGTAGTGAGCCGAGGTGCAGCACCACCAGAACGACCGCGATACAGCCCGTCACCCCGACGATCCAGAACATGACGGAGCGCAGCCGCGATGTTTTGCCGAGCAAGCCGGGAGCGATGCGCACGAGGCCGGTCTCGACGCCGGGCTTCGCCGTGGGCGGCAGCTCGCCGCTTTCCGGCATGAGCGGGGCGCTGGCGGCGCGGTGCTGCGGAGTACTCATGGGTCGAGACGCCATAGAGGGCCGTGCGGTCCTGGCTTGTCGCAGTGACCGCGCCGCGGTTAGCGGCGCAATTCGTACATCGCCGCGGCGACGTCGGCGTGTCCGTGTCTGGCGGTCGGCGCGACGGTGGTTTGCGCTTGCCGGCTCGGCACCAGCAACACTGGCAGGTGCGCACCGCGCACGACGCGTTCGGCCACGCTGCCCAGAACCATGCGCTTGAATCCCCGCCGCCCGTGCGTGCCTAGCACCAGCAGGTCCGCATTGAATTCGTCGGCCGAGATGCGGATCCGTTCCGCGATGTCTTCGCCGATCGGTGCGACGTCGACGATCCTTGGCTCGCCGGCCACGTTCTCATGCTTCATCCGCGCCAGAGCGTCCGCGAGCAACCGCTGGCCTTCCTGCATGCAGGCGTCGCGCAAGATGGTCGGATCGTAGCCGGACGCGTCGTATGGCATCAATGGGTTGTCGATCACATAGAGCGGCTGCAACTGTGCGCCATTGTCGTGAGCGAGTTGCAGCGCGCTGGCGAATGCATGTTCGGACGTCTCGCTGCCGTCGATCGCTACCAGAATGCGTTGATACATGTCGGCCTCCAGGAATTGGCCAGGATGGCGAGCCCCGCCGTGGGATTGGATTGTCTGCGCTCAAAGCGCCGCAGCGTGAACCTTGCCATCGACGATGACGCATTTCTTCCGACAGTTTATTCCGCTGGCCCCGGTCTGAACATCGGCAGCGTAACAGCCGGTCGGAACCCGTCAGAAGTTTGATGTCGATCAGCTTTTGCACGGGCGCATCGGGCGCTGCATCGTGCACGCCGAGGTCCGAAAGTGCGGCGGCGCGCTACTTCAGATTGTTGAGCTCGGCACGCGCTAGCGTCTCGACGGATTCCCATGCGAGATCTTCACGTTCGAAGACCGTGTCGAGTTCGATGCGCTCGCCGCCCTTCGATGCGCCCTTCGGAACGATACGTACACTTGCCACCCAGCCATCGGCTATATGATCCTTGACGCTCATGTACGCGTCGTGTGTCGTGCTTGAAATGATTCTTTCTGCCATAGCGCCGTCCGTCTGATTGAACGATAGCCATACTGGTTGTCGTCCGTGCTGGTTGAGGCTTGCGGGTCACCGATAAGCGTCGGCGCTGCTACATGCCGAATTTATGCTCCGCAATGTATTTGTCGCCATAGGCAAGTGCGGCCGCATAGCCTTCCTCGCTCGTCGAAAAAATGCCGACCTCGTAGTGCTTATCCGCTGAAGGAAGCGTGCCTTCCACCGCATGCCGAAGGAGAAATTTAAATGTGCCGTCCTGCAGTTCCAGGCATTCGGGAGTGAATGTGTGGATGCGCGCTTGATATAACTTCTGAATGTTTTGCCTCATGACCTGCTCCTGCCTTTGGTGCTTTTAAAGCTTTTCGCTTCCAATCGATCCGGTGCTTTCCGGATTCGACGAGAGCCGCGGTCCGCGTGGCGCCCCAGTCCGTTGGAAGTTGTTTGGCTTTGCCGCCAGACCACCTATTGCGGGTCTGCACGACCAGATAGCGAATCGCCCCGTCGGCGTCGTCGTAGATGACATCCGATACGTGACCGACGCTGCGTTCGCGGTTTCACGCACGCCCCTCGAACCACCACGCTACGCGTCCGCACGCAGAAATGCGGTACGACAACGTACAGACGGCTGTCTATGTTCGAACGCACAATCCATGTTGATCGTCACAGACACAGCCGTGCAGTCGGACAGGCATACTCCCGCCGACTGATGGGGATTACCAGGTGTCTTTCACTTTTGGGGCTCGACCGGATTCCATGTCAATCGGTCGCTCTTGCCGATCTGAACGCCACCGTACAGACTTACCGAACCGCATTTGCGATGCTGTTCTTTCAACCTGCCCACCGCCCGCGGATTCCTGAATCGTGTCAGGCGAGGCAGGCACTAGCGAACCGCGCGGTGCCGGTGCCTTGCAAGCAGCCCTGCTGCTTTCCCTGAACACTCGGCCGATACGCATCTCGCTTTGCTCTTCGTTGCCCAATGGGCCGCGAAATGGGGATCAACATGTCAGCACATCTGGCGTCCACCGAATTCTCTTCGGTTGGTTCTGCATTGAACTGTCTGGTCGTGACCGACGCGATGATGAAGCCAGCTTGCCGTGCTTCCGCGGGTGGCTTCCTGACGGGTGCGTATGCGACGGAGCAACCTGTCGAAGCGCCACCATTGAGCAATGAGATTCTGGCGATGGTGGCGCACGAGTTGCGCGGTCCGTTGACGCCGCTGCGGATGGCCAGCGAGTTGATCCGCAGCGCCTCGGCCGAACGTCCGGAGATACTCCGGCTGATCGATATGATCGATCGGCAGGTCAATGGAATCGCGCGGCTCGCGCAGGATTTGATGGATGCAACCCGCGTCGATCGGGGCGCGCTCCGGCTCAACAAAGTCGATCTGGAGATTGCCACCCTGCTCGCTGACAGTTGCGAGATTACGGCCGCCGCCGCCACGGCAAAGAATCAGGCTTTTAGCGTGTCGATTCCAGACCGGACCTTGCGCGTTGAGGGTGACCCCGTGCGTTTGACGCAGGCCGTCAGCAACCTCTTGCATAACGCGGTGAAATACACGCCGGCGCGCGGCAATATACGCATGACCGTGCTTGCCGAGGGCAACAATGTTGTCATCAAAATCAAGGACGATGGGGCGGGGATCTCGCCCGTCCTGCTGCCGCACATTTTCGAGTTGTTCGCGCAATCCAGCAGAACGATCGCCTTCAGCGCGGGCGGCCTCGGCATTGGCCTCGCGGTTGTGAACGCGATTGCTCAAGCTCACGGCGGGGCGGTTTCGGCAGCGAGCGCAGGTCCGGGGCAAGGCAGTGAGTTCACGCTCAAGCTGCCGATCGTCGCGTAGTCACGTCTGGCAGCAGGTCTTTTTATGTCAGCGTATAAGTGAAGCGCGCGATCGCTTTTCAGCCTGTGAACTGAGGTTGACAGGCGAACGGGGGCGTCATTCTCGAAGTTCGTGCAATGCGCGTCCACGGTTGCGCCGTCATGCGGTGTCACGCCAGGGCGCGAATCCGCGCCGTCATCTCGACGCGACTTATAATCCATTACATATGGGCCAGACTTCGGGCGCGTGAAGCTTGCCGCCCGTTTTCGTGCTTCGGCACTGTCCGTCAAGGCGTTGGAGCATTCCTCCTTCTATCGATATTTACCGTCAGGAAATCGTCGGCGAAAGCGGCGCGGTTCCGGGCGAGCTGCGGAGAGTGCGAAATGGCCCAAGGTCATCAAGAAAACGAAAATCATCTGCTGGCCGTGCTGCCTGACCTCGAGTGGGAGCGACTGGCGCCGCATCTGGTGCTCGTGGATATGCCGCTTGGCAACGTCGTCTACGAATCGGGCGATCGGCTTAATTACGTTTATTTTCCGACCACCTGTATCGTGTCGCTGCTGTATGTGATGGAGGACGGTGCATCCGCCGAAATCGCGATCGTCGGCAATGAAGGGCTCATCGGCATCGCGCTTTTCATGGGCGGCGAGACCACACCCAGCCGGGCAGTCGTACAAAGCGCAGGCAAGGCTTATCGCCTCGACGCCCAGATACTGAAAGAAGAATTTCATCGCGCCGGCCCTGTGCAGCGCCTCCTGCTGCGCTATACGCAGGCGTTGATCACGCAGATGGCGCAGACGGCAGTCTGTAATCGACACCACTCGATCGATCAGCAGTTGTGCAGGTGGCTTCTGCTCAGCATTGACCGCCTCTCTTCAAACGAACTGAAGATGACGCAGGAACTGATCGCCAATATGCTGGGCGTGCGCCGATCCGGCGTCACCGAGGCCGCGCTGAAATTGCAGGACGCGGGGTTGATTCGCTACAGCCATGGTCATATCGAGGTGCTGGACAGGCCGGGACTCGAAAAACGTGTGTGCGAATGCTACGGCGTGGTGAGGCGCGAATTCGACCGGCTGCTGCCCGCTTTGAAAGCGTTATGAGGAACGCGGTCATTCGTTTTCAGATTGCCAAGGGATTTCCCTGGCGACGGCCGCGCTCCGGCCTGGCCAGGTCGTCGTGCACGTGCTTTTGGGGTGTCATCCTTCTGGACCCTCGCGAGTGTTTCGTACAACGCGGAAGGTCCCAATTGCAGCGGGTCAGAACACGATAGTGGCGCGCACGCCCACGACCGCTTCATTGCCGACCCGCTCCGAAGGTTTCTCCGGATTCGGGATGCCACCCGCCGGACGGAACGCGTATTGGAAGTCGGCCTGCATCTGCCACCACGGTGTGACCTGAAACTGGTAGGTCGCCTCAATGATGGTCTCGGCGCTGCGCGACGGATAACCCGGCGTGGTCAGAGAGGCCGTGTCGCTGGCAAGGCCCTGCGCGTGTGAGCCGATTTTCGCGTAGCCCACCGCCAACCCAACCATGTCGTTGTCGCGTCCTTTGAACGGCGCCTTCAATGTCACGCCGGCGTTCACGCCAAGGTCAACCAGGTTACGGTCACCCGGCGCGCCCATGATTCTGGCAAACACGCCGACGGATTGCGGACTGTCCGCGCTCGGGCGCCAGATCATCTGGTCGGCAACGGCGTAGAAACTGTAGTTGCCCCGGTGAGGCTGCGGGACACCCGTGGTCGCCGGGCTCGCAAGCGACACACCAGTGTTGTCGAGGCGCTGGTCGGCGAATTGTCCGGTGTTGTACCAGAAGCCCAGCTTGTAGGTGCCGGGGAGGCCGGCAGATTTCCGGTCAGAAGAATCAGACGGTGCCGGGTTGAGCGCGTACTGCACTTCACCAATGAACAGCGCGCCGTTATGCAGGTTGAAGTTCGTGCCGTGACTGTTCTGTTTCTGCGGGTCGCCGACATCACTGCCCGCGGGATTACCGTCGAACACGCCGGCCAACACTGTCCACGAGTCGGACGGTTTGGCGCGTACCCGCAAACCCAGTGACGAAAGCGGGTAAGCCGGGCCACCCGCCGGCATGTCGACCGAGGGGAGCACGGGCCATCCGAATGTCGCGTTCATGAACGGCGTCGCGAACTGGCTCACCATGAATTCCTGGTCGAGACTTTGCTGACCGACTTTGACATCCACCTTGCCGCCGGATAGCGATTGCTGATACCAGAGTTCCCACAGGCGGGTCGTCGCATCGGCTTCGATGCCGCTCGCACTCTGCAGCGTCAGCAAATTGCGCTGGGTGAGGTTGGTGCCATGAATCTGCAGTGCCGAAACGTTGAACGTCCCACCCGGCAGCCCGAACGCCCTTTGCGTATCCACCACGACAGCAAGTTGCGTCAGCCCGTCGTAGGCGCCACCGCGTTTGACGCCTCCGGAGAGGTTACTCAAGTACTCGCTGGTTTCTTGCAGACTTAAGGTCACACCGTGGTCGCCGAGCCAGGGCCGCAAGCCACCCATGTCACCGAAAAGTGCCGCACGGTCCCAGAAACCGGTCGGCGCCGGCGGGGTCTGTTCCGCTTGAATCGCGTCCGTTGCGAGCGGCGAAGACGACGGCGCGGACTCGGCCGGCGTCGTAACAGGCGAGGCTTCGCCGCTCGCCTGCGCTAGCGCGGGCTGCACAATGCCCAGAGAGAGCAGGCAGGTCAAGCTGAGGGGCGCGCCGCACATCAGCAATGTGGTCTTGAGGGTTTTCTTCATAACAAGTGGAGTCGAGATTGTCAGGCGGATCAATCCGCTTATTTGATCGATATGACGCACGATGTGAACCAGGGCCGTGACCGGCCCTGGTTCAGGAGAACCACCAGCTCAGCCGTAACGAGCGCCCAAGTTCATTGCCGACAGAGGAAGTGCACAACATCGCGACCAACGCGAAAGCAGCGACCGTGACGGCGACAATCGCGTACCCGATAGGCGTTAGCGGGTTACCTGTATAGGTGCCCGAAGCGCGGAACGTACGGCTATTTTTTCGGCCCGGCATGCCGCTGCCGAAAAACGTAACGAATGATTTGATGAACATAAGCGCACCCCCCGTCCTGCCCGGCCAAGCCGGGCGACGTGTGACGACGTGACTGCGTCTCGCAAGCGGACTTGCGATAAGCGGCCAAACAAAGGGAGCGTGCTACTGACAGACCGGCGCAAAACCAGTCAGTAAATGAAGCGCGCTAACCCGACAAAAGCGAGTTAGCGGCGAAGGAGTGATCCTGCGGCGGCTATCTCGCGGTGACTTCGCCGGCCCGCGCCGGCATCGTACTTTCACTACTAGAGCATATGTCCACGCGGGACTCCTTTTGATGAGACGGGCGGATTGTATTCGGCACGCGTGGCAAACCGCAAGTAAAAAAACCGTAACGAAAAGCGCACTCCGAATCTGCCGCCAATACAGCGGGCAAACGGTTCTGCTTCACATCCGCAGAAGCAGGCATTTTCTTTCGTATGCCTGTCGTTCCTGTCATTCGGAAAGGCTGAGTGGTGCGGGGAAATTATATTGGTGGTGCTTAGCAAATCATGTTGACTTTGGATTAAGGCGCCGCCTAAAATTCGCGCATCTTCACAAACGGGGCTAATGCCTTGGACACCTGCAGTAGTCGACCTTCGAATAGTTTCGCTGCCTGACCGGCAGGACGTCCGCGCTCTCTTTTCCCAGCCGCCGTCTTGCCTTCAGGCAGACGGTGCGCGCCGTAGTATCCCTCTCCCGTGCACCTTGATTAGCGCCATGTGGACGCAGCGTTTGTGCGCGTCTACATGGCACCGCGCCGCGAGCGTTGGCTCGTGGCAGCGTTCGTTCGTGCCTGTTCGATTCAGGCGAGAACCAACGCGTGGATAAGCACGCGTGTCGCAAGCACGCGTACCAGAACGCCGATAAGGAGCCGCCATGCCGGACAGTGACAGTTATCCCTTATGCCACTCACCTTTACCTTTGCCTGAGGAAAGCGAGTAGACGTTCGTCAATGCGCGCATAGTGCGCCCGACCTCCATGTCCGCTGGCTTTCCGAGAACCGCGTTGAGCCAACGCCTGGAGAAATATCATGAACTTCGGCCTCCTTCTGTCGAAACTGCCGCACGTTGAAGAGTCGCGCGTCCACTACGACGCCATGCTGGCGCTGCATGCCAATGAACCGCACAGGTTCGCTGCATTCTGGCAACGCCTCAAAGCTCTCGTTTCGTAAGCCACTGCGCTATTTCTGCCATACCCACGCGGCTCCGTCGTTCGACGGTGCACGCCCAGACGTATGGCCGAGGCGCGCAATTTCCTTTTAATAATCAGAATGGGGAAAGAAAACAAAATGGCCACTCCAGCTAACGTTTCACCGCCACGCAGCGCCGTGCTTGACTCTGCGCACATTGGCGACATCAAGGGTGCGTTGGGCACCATCGCCCACCACGACACTGCGCCGCGCACCAACTGGTGGGCACGCTTGCGTACGCTGCTTGCCATTCTCGGCCCCGGCCTTATCGTGATGGTCGGCGATAACGACGCCGGCGCCTTTGGTACGTACACCCAGGCCGGACAGAACTATGGGACCACCTTGCTGTGGACCATGCTGCTGCTGGTGCCAGTCCTCTTCGTCAACCAGGAGATGGTGCTGCGACTCGGCGCCGTCACTGGTGTCGGCCACGCGCGCCTCATCTTCGAACGATTCGGTAAATTCTGGGGCGCGTTCAGCGTTGTCGACCTCTTCATCCTGAACGCGCTCACTATCGTGACCGAGTTCATCGGGATCACCTTCGTGCTCGAATTCTTCGGCGTCTCCAAGGTTCTGGGCGTCTGCATTGCTGCGGCGCTGACCATGGCTGCTGTCAGCACAGGCAATTTCAGGCGCTTCGAACGCTTCGCCCTGGTGCTGTGCCTGCTGAGTCTCTTGCTGGTGCCCGTGCTGGTGTCGGTTCACCCGCCGGTTGCCCAGATGACGCGAGACTTCCTGATTCCCAACTGGCCTGCCCACTCGAAACTGAGCGACACGATGCTCCTCGTCATCGGCATTGTCGGTACTACCGTCGCGCCGTGGCAGCTGTTTTTCCAGCAAAGCTACATAGTCGACAAACGCATCACGCCGCGTTTCATGAAGTACGAAAAAGCAGACCTGTGGATTGGCATTGTGTTCGTGCTGATCGGTGCGGTGGCGATGATTTCGTTCTGTGCCGCGCTGTTTGCCGGGAAGCCCGAGTTTGGCAATTTCACGGACGCGGGTGGCGTCATCGCCGGCCTGGACAAATACGTGGGGCGCACGGCGGCCGTCATCTTCGCCGTGGCGCTGCTCGATGCCTGCATCATCGGCGCGGCGGCGGTATCGCTATCGACCGCATATGCCATCGGCGACGTGTTCAAGATTCGCCACTCGCTTCACCGCGGCGTGACGGACGCGAAGGGCTTCTACCTGGTGTACTTTGCCATTGTCATGCTGGCTGCGGCGCTCGTTCTGATTCCCGGAAGCCCGCTCGGACTCCTGACTGAAGCCGTGCAAACGCTTGCTGGCGTGTTGCTCCCCAGTGCGACGGTGTTCCTGCTGCTTCTGTGTAACGACAAGGCCGTGCTGGGTCCGTGGGTCAATTCGAGGAAGCTGAACCTGTTCACGGGCGCCGTCATCTGGGTTCTGGTGATGCTGTCGATCATCCTCACCGCTTCTGTCATGTACCCAGATATCTCCGGCCAGATCATCCTTGAGGTGCTTGGTGGGGGCACGCTGCTTGCGATCGCGGGCTATGCCGGCACGACCGGGTTTCGCAAGCTTCGCCAGGAGTCGGCGGATGGCGAAACTCACGGCGACGTGTCGGGCGATCCGAAGGAGTCGCGTGACACGTGGCGCATGCCACCGTTGAACGAGTTGCCGGCGCCGCGGCTGACGTTGTCCAGCCGCATCTGGATGGGTGTGCTGCGCGGCTATCTCATTGTCGCTGTCTGCCTGGTCATCGCTAAAGTCGTGCAGATGACCCTGCTGCGGTGAGCGAACCACTTCGCGTCGGCGAACGTCCGTTAAGCGTCCTGAACGGCAGACTTTTCGCTTCGCGAGGTCGGTCAAAGCGCGTCGGGTGAACTAAAGCTCAAATGAACTGGCCGTCAAGCGGGCGGGGCCTGCTGGCATTCCGCCTGGAACCAGCTATCGACCTGGCGCTGTGCCGCTTGTAGATCCTCCGGGTAGTGCGGGTCGAACCACGGTGACGGGTCGTAGCCTGCTTTCCTGAGAGCAGCCAGTTCGCTGCGGTTTCGCTCCGCGGTCGGAGGGGCGTTGTTCTTGAGCGCGGCCAGGTCGCGGCACTGCGATGTGCTCAGATGCGCTTCGCTTTGCGGGCTGCTGCCCGCCGCGCAGCCAGCGAGCAACAAAGCCAGCGCGGAAAGGGGCAGCCACTTTTCCAGTAGGTTTTCCATGTTGCGTCTCCTTCCATTCAATCGTCACAATGCTGCGGCGTCGAACGGCTGAAGCGACTGCCGTGTCGGCGGGGAGCTTTGCGTACGACCTGGTTAGGGCTTTCCCTGGGGAAGCCGCCGTAACGCGCGGTCGAATGCAGTTATTCAGGGCATTGCGTTGCACTGCTCACGCGATACGGGTGATAACGATTCGTTCCTAAGTCTCTGTTTTAGCGGAAAATCGCCGGTCGAGGCGCGGTCCGGATGTGCATTGGGAATGCACGCTCAGCGAACAGCGTTCAAAGTTAACTGAATCTCCGCACCCTCCCTTCTTGAATTTGTCACCACCCGTCCATATAATTAGCACTCGCTGCACGAGAGTGCTAACAACATCGCCGGTTGGCTCAGCCAGCCGGGTTTTCTCAGCGTTCTTCAGTCTCAATCAAGAGAGGAGTATGTATGAACCTTCGTCCTTTGCATGATCGCGTGATCGTCAAACGTCTGGATCAAGAAACCAAGACTGCGTCGGGCATCGTGATCCCCGAAGCCGCAGCGGAAAAGCCGGATCAAGGCGAAATCCTGGCAGTCGGCCCGGGCAAGCGTGACGATAAGGGTGCCCAGATCGCACTCGACGTGAAGGTTGGTGACCGCGTTCTGTTCGGCAAGTACGCAGGCCAGACCGTCAAGGTCGACGGCAACGAACTGCTCGTGATGCGCGAAGAAGACATCATGGCCGTGGTGCAGAAGTAAGCGCAAGCCGCTACTTTTCCCGGTCATATCCCAAAGAATTCAAGGAGTTAGAAGATGGCAGCTAAAGACGTCGTATTCGGTGATTCCGCCCGTGCCAAGATGGTTGAAGGCGTGAACATCCTCGCGAACGCTGTGAAGGTCACGCTGGGCCCGAAGGGTCGCAACGTTGTGCTGGAACGCAGCTTCGGCGGCCCGACGGTCACCAAGGACGGTGTGTCGGTCGCGAAAGAGATCGAACTGAAAGACAAGCTCCAGAACATGGGCGCGCAAATGGTCAAGGAAGTGGCTTCCAAGACCAGCGACAACGCAGGTGACGGCACCACGACCGCAACGGTCCTGGCTCAGTCGATCGTCCGCGAAGGCATGAAGTACGTTGCATCGGGCATGAACCCGATGGACCTGAAGCGCGGTATCGACAAGGCTGTGACGGCCGCAATCGAAGAGCTGCGCAAGATCAGCAAGCCGTGCACGACCAACAAGGAAATCGCACAAGTTGGCGCGATTTCGGCAAACAGCGACTCGTCGATCGGCGATCGTATCGCTGAAGCGATGGACAAGGTCGGCAAGGAAGGCGTGATCACCGTCGAAGACGGCAAGTCGCTGCAAGACGAGCTGGACGTTGTCGAAGGCATGCAATTCGACCGCGGCTACCTGTCGCCGTACTTCATCAACAACCCGGACAAGCAAGTCGCCGTGTTGGAGAACCCGTTCGTGCTGCTGCACGACAAGAAGGTGTCGAACATCCGTGATCTGCTGCCGGTCCTGGAACAAGTCGCTAAGGCTGGCCGTCCGCTGCTGATCATCGCAGAAGACGTCGAAGGCGAAGCACTGGCAACGCTGGTTGTGAACAACATCCGCGGCATCCTGAAGACGGTTGCTGTCAAGGCTCCGGGCTTCGGCGATCGTCGTAAGGCCATGCTGGAAGACATCGCGATCCTGACCGGCGGTCAAGTCATCGCTGAAGAAACCGGCCTGACGCTCGAAAAGGCAACGCTGGCTGAACTGGGCCAGGCGAAGCGTATCGAAGTGGGCAAGGAAAACACCACGATCATCGACGGCGCTGGCGAAGCTGCGAACATCGAAGCACGTGTGAAGCAAGTTCGCACGCAAATCGAAGAAGCAACGTCGGACTACGACCGTGAAAAGCTGCAAGAGCGCGTTGCCAAGCTGGCAGGCGGTGTTGCAGTGATCAAGGTCGGCGCTGCGACCGAAGTCGAAATGAAGGAAAAGAAGGCACGTGTCGAAGACGCACTGCACGCAACGCGCGCAGCTGTGGAAGAAGGCATCGTGGCAGGTGGCGGCGTCGCGCTGATCCGCGCACGTACGGCTATCGCTGGCCTGAAGGGCGCTAACGCCGATCAGGACGCAGGTATCAAGATCGTGCTGCGCGCGATGGAAGAGCCGCTGCGTCAGATCGTCACGAACGGTGGCGAAGAAGCCAGCGTCGTGGTGGCAGCAGTTGCTGCTGGCCAAGGCAACTACGGCTACAACGCAGCAACCGGCGAGTACGTCGACCTGGTCGACGCCGGTGTTGTCGACCCGACGAAGGTGACGCGCACGGCGCTGCAAAACGCAGCTTCGGTCGCAGGTCTCCTGCTGACGACCGACGCAGCTGTTTGCGAACTGCCGAAGGAAGATGCACCGATGGCTGGCGGCATGCCCGGCGGCATGGGCGGCATGGGCATGGACATGTAATTCCGGATCGGGCCTCGTTTCGGGGCCCGGTTGGGAGCACATGGGGAAGCGCGCCGCGAGGCGTGCTTCCCAAAAGAAAAAACCCGCAGACAATGCGGGTTTTTTTATGGGCGCTCGCCGTAGACTCAGGCGCCCGGATTACTGAACGCGGCCGGCGAGCCGCGTGCTGGCGCTCAATGCCGCGCTTCGCCCGGCGCCGCGTCCTTGCCCGCCGCGGGCGGCGTATCGTCGTCGCTGCTGCGGGCCCAGAAGAAACGGTCCGGCATATACGCGCCCATGCCCGGCCGGAACGCGTTGCGCACGGCCTGGTACAAATACTCCTGCGCCTCGCGCACGGCTTCAGCAGGCTCCTGGCCGTTCGCCAGCAACGCGGCAATCGCCGAGCCCAACGTATCCGTCAGCCCCATGATCCGGTGGCTGCCACGGTCCCACATGTCCTGACGCAACTGGCCGTCTTCGCTGAAAAGCGTGTTGACGTGGCGGTGCGTGCCGGTCTCCGTCGACAGAATATATTCGCAGCCTTGCGAGAGCAGATGCGAGATGGCGGCGTCGAGGCTTGGCGCCTCCGCGTCGCCGTCCGGCTGGGCGAGCGCGAGCAGCGTGGCCGCGTCGGCGACCAGCAAGGTGGTTTGCGGCGCCAGCAGATCGGCGATTGCTTCGCGCAGTTCGTCGGCGGAGAGGACGTGCTCGTCGTCGAGCGTGAAGTCGGGGGCGAGAATCAGCGGAATATCGTCGTAATCGGCGACGACTTCGGCAATCGCGCTCACCACTTCCGCGCGAGTGCAGGCCCCCACCTTGAACGCGGCGATTGGCATGTCTTCGAGCAGCATGCGGGCCTGGGTCGCGACCACTTCGGGGTCGAGCCCGGTGACTTCGTCGCAGCTCGCCGAGTCACGCACGGTGTAGCCCGTCAGCACGGAGACGCCGTGGCAGCCCATGCTGGCAAGGGTCATCAGGTCGGCTTGCAGGCCGGAGCCGCCGGTGGGATCGGAAAGGCCGAAGGTGAGGACGATCGGAGGCGTATCGCTGGGCATGAAGATTGACAAAAAAGAGCTGAATTTGGGCGCAGAGGGTGCGCAATCAGCTCAATTATGCGGCCTAAACCGTCGCCGGGGCGTTTTTTCGCATTCTGCGACGCATTGCGGCAAGCGGGCGGCGGCACGCGCGCGGCATCGCGCCGCAATCACCGTGGCGGCCGACGCAAACGGCATAGTCAAAGGCCGTCGCAGGCTACGATTGCGCGTTTCTGATTGCTAGGCATTGGGGCGGCAACACGGTACCATCATGGCTCCCGTTTCCACGGACTCTACGACGCGACACAAGAATGGAATATCAAAGCTGGATGTGCCTGATTTGCGGCTGGATTTACGACGAAGAAGCCGGTTTGCCGGACGAAGGCATTGCGCCGGGCACCCGCTGGGAAGACGTTCCCATTAACTGGACCTGTCCGGAGTGCGGTGCGCGCAAGGAAGACTTCGAGATGGTCCAGATCTGAAGTTCGGGGGCGGCCGGCATGTCGGCCTTGGGGGGCGCGCCGCGTGTCTGCGGCGCGGCGTTGGCAGGTGTTTCGCGGCCAGCGCGTCGCGCCGGATCGAACGCGCGAGGCGTGCTCTGAAGTGTGCCCCAATGCGTCGATACGGAACGTCCCTGGGCGCGCCGTGTCGCAACGTTAGTCTGTCATTGTCCTGTCGCCGGTTCGCGCGTTAGCCGATCAGTCGGCGCGCGGCGCGAAGCGACGGCCCGTCAGCTTCGTGTCGCCTGCCCATGACCCTTCGATCCGCTGCACCCGTTTCCTTCGACGCTTTGCCGAATCCGCGCGGCGGCGCCGTCCGTCCCGCCGAACTCGCCCTGGCCGAGGCGCTGCTGGCGTTCGAACAGCACAGCGAGAGCACTTCGGCGCTGCTGCGTGCATCACATGCATTGCGTGGAGCCGGCTGGCTCAGCGCGCAGCGCTTCGCCGACGCGCTGGTGCGGCTTTCTCCCCTCGCGGAGGGCGACCCGTCCGACGCGGCAAGCGCGCGGCCCGTCTTCGGCGCGGCTTTACGCGAGTTCCGCGGCGCGCTGGAGCGTCACAATCTGCGCGAGCTGTCCTGTTCGCCCGTTCTGTTCAACCATTACCGGTCACTTTGCACGCACCTGTCCGAGCACACGCCCGGCACTACCGTCGCGTTCGAAGATCTTGCGTTGACCGCGCGGCCGGTGCCGCCCGTCTCGCTTCACGCGCAGTCCGCTGACCAACTGGCGCATCTGCGGGCACGCTATGAGCGCGCGCTCTTGCCGGTGCTGCGCTCGCAGGCGAATACCGGCAGTGCGGCGGCGCTTGCCGTCACCAACGCGGCGCTCGACGAACTGGACGCCGTTTTCAGCGAACTGGCCGGCCCGGATCCCTACGATTTCTGGCGCCTCGCCAAGGCCTGCGCCAAGGCCTTGCGGGTCAGCGGCCGGGCCGCGGCGGAAACCGACGCGCGGCGTTTCTACGCGCGTTGCAATCTCGCGCTGGCCGATCATGCGCGCGGGATCCAGCTTGCGCCACGCTCTCTCGTGCGCGCAACGCTCGCGCTGCTGTGGCGCGATTACGCCTTGTTTGGCGCCGCGGCGGAAGACGCCGATCAGGTCGAGGTGCTGCACGACTATGGCTTGACGGTGGACTGGCACGTCGCGGGCACCCAGGCGTCGGAAATGCTTTGGGAGGCGGGTGCGGTACAGGCGCAGGCGATCAGCGCGACCCGCAGCGCATTGACGCGCGAATTGGGCGTGCTGACCGTCAACGCGAACGCGTACGAAGATTTTTTGCAGACGGCGGACGCCTCGATCGCCGCGCTGACCGAGCATGCCCGTGCGGCCGACCAGCCGGAGAAGGCCGACCCCAGCGAAGCGCTGCAAGCCGGCGACGCCGCCTACCGTCTCGGCTCCGCCGCGTGCGCGCTGGGTCTCGGCCATGTCGCGCTGCTGGCCGACGCGCTGGGGCTCGCGTGGCGGCGTCGCGCGCATGCCGGTGTGTCGACGCCCGCGGTGCGCGCGCATGTGATCGTGGGCGCACCGGCGGCGAGTACGCTCGAGCAGGCCGCGGAGGCGCTGCGTGCCACGCTGCACAAAGTGGCGGCGGGTGTCGCACCGGCTGGCGGCAATGCCGCGCTGGCCGCGTTGACCCGTTCGATCGAACATGGCGGCGCATGAGCGGCCGCCGTCGCAGGTTCGGCGCGCTGGTCCGTTGGTAAGGCGCCCGCACCGGGCCGCCATGGCGCAACCCGGCGGCACGCAACAGCCGTGCCGCAAAACAGCGCGAAGCCGCACCGTGGCGAGCGCCCGCGTGCGTGATAGAGTGCAACTTGATTCGCCGTCGATGGCTCGCGGCACGCTCCATGGCACACATCGCGGTTCCACGCTCAAAGCCCGCCATCCTGCATCGTCTTTGCTAAAATCCGAACTATGTCCAAGAGTACCGATCGCATCAATCTGACCAACCAGTTCCTGATCGCCATGCCGAACATGGCGGATCCGACGTTTTCAGGAACGGTGGTCTACCTTTGCGATCACAGTGAGCGCGGCGCGCTCGGCCTCGTGATCAACCGGCCGACCGATATCGACCTGCAAGCGCTCTTCAGTCGCATCGATCTCAAGCTCGAGATCGAACCCCTTCTCCATGTACCCGTGTATTTCGGCGGCCCGGTGCAAACCGAGCGCGGCTTCGTGCTGCACGATCCGAAAGACGGCAATGCGTACACCTCGTCCATGTCGGTGCCGGGCGGTCTCGAGATGACCACGTCGAAAGACGTGCTCGAAGCCGTGGCGAGCGGCACGGGTCCCGAACGTTTCCTGCTCACGCTCGGCCATGCCGGCTGGGGGGCGGGGCAGCTCGAAGAAGAGATTTCGAAAAACGGCTGGCTGACGGTCGAAGCCGACCCGAAAATCGTCTTCGACGTGCCCGCCGAAGAGCGTCTCGAAGCCGCATTGGCGCTTCTCGGCATCAACCTGTCCATGCTCTCGGGCGAGGCGGGTCACGCATGAGTCTGCCGGCCGGACGTGAGGCGACGCTGCTTGCGTTCGACTACGGTGAAAAACGCATCGGCGTGGCGGTCGGCAATTCGCTGACGAAGAGCGCGCGGCCGCTCGTGATCGTGCAGAATCGCAGCCGCGAATACCGGTTCGAAGCGGTTGGCAAACTGATCGCCGAATGGAAGCCGGACGCCTTGATTGTCGGCTTGCCGATGCATCCGGACGGCACGCCGCACGAAATGACGCAACTCGCGAAGCGCTTCGGCAATCAGCTGAACGGCCGCTTCAATCTCCCGGTCACGTGGATCGACGAACGCTATTCGTCGGTCGAGGCGAAGGCGGAGATCCGCGCCGGCAACGGCCGCGCCGACATGCTCGACGCCGAAGCCGCGAGCATCATCCTCCAGCAATATCTAGACGGACTTTCCGACGATCATGAGTTCCATTGACGCCGAAGCGCTTTATCGCGCGTTGCTCGACCAGATTCGCGCGGTGTACGGCGACAGGCTCGGCGCCGCACAGGACGGCACTGAAGGCGCCGTGCTGGCCGGCATCTATAGCGGCGGCGCGTGGCTTGCGCAACGGCTCGCGAGCGACCTGAACCTGCCGAGCTTCGGCGTGGTGAACGTTGCGCTGCATCGCGACGATTACGCAAAGAAGGGCCTGCATTCGCAGGCAAGCCCGACCTCGCTGCCGTTTTCGGTCGACGGCCGCCATATCGTGCTGGTCGACGACGTGCTGTACACCGGCCGCACGATTCGCGCGGCGCTCAACGAGCTGTACGACTACGGCCGCCCGGCGTCGGTCGAACTGGCGGTGCTCGCCGATCGTGGCGGGCGCGAATTGCCGGTGGCGGCGCGCTTTGTCGGCGGCGTGGTGAACGTTCCCGCCGACGCCACGCTCGTGCTGGCCCGCACGGACGGCGGCGAAGCAGGCGGCGCGCCTCATTCGCAAGGTTTTACTTTTCACACAGAAGCACGCGTCGATTGAATGCGGCGCGAGGTGCGCGAGCCGCGCATCGAAGCCGTGGCCATTGGCGCATCGCATCGAGCCATCACACGCCACGCAAACTGGATTTTTCGAGTCGGTCGCCGCAGCCTCGCGCGCAAAGATCGGTTCGGGATCGTCACACGCAGTCAGCATCGACACCGATCACGTTGAAGCCCGTATTTGAAGCAGGTAAATCATGAACACCGCCACCCAGGCTCCCAAGGATTCCGCCGATAGCGCCACCGAGCGCTTCCGTTATGGCTTCCTGAAGGGCAACCCGCAGCTCACGAAAAACGGCGAGCTCAAACATCTGTTGTCGATCGAGGGCTTGCCGAAGGCGATCGTCAATCACATTCTCGATACCGCCGACCAGTTCGTCAGCGTGACCGATCGCGAAGTGAAGAAGGTGCCGCTATTGCGCGGCAAGTCGGTGTTCAACCTGTTCTTCGAGAACTCGACGCGCACCCGCACCACCTTCGAGATCGCGGCGACGCGTTTGTCCGCCGACGTGCTGAATCTGAACATCAACGCGTCGTCGACCAGCAAGGGCGAGTCGCTGCTCGACACGATCAACAACCTCTCGGCAATGCACGCCGACATGTTTGTCGTGCGCCACGCGTCGAGCGGCGCGCCGTATCTGATCGCCCAGCATTGCGCGCCGCACGTGCACGTGATCAATGCCGGCGACGGCCGTCATGCGCACCCCACGCAGGGGCTGCTCGACATGTACACGATCCGCCACTACAAGAAGGATTTCACGAAGCTGCGCGTGGCGATCGTCGGCGACATTCTGCATTCGCGGGTCGCGCGTTCGGACATTCACGCGCTGACCACGCTCGGCGTGCCGGAAGTGCGCGCAATCGGTCCGCGCACGCTGCTGCCGGGCGGCCTCGAACAGATGGGCGTGCGCGTGTTTCACAACCTCGACGAAGGCCTGAAGGACGTCGACGTGATCATCATGCTGCGTCTGCAGAACGAGCGCATGAGCGGCGCATTGCTGCCGTCGGCGCAGGAGTACTTCAAGAGTTGGGGCTTGACGCCCGAGCGTCTCGCGCTCGCCGCGCCCGACGCGATCGTGATGCATCCGGGCCCGATGAATCGCGGCGTCGAAATCGATTCGCAAGTGGCCGACGGCCCGCAATCGGTGATTCTGAACCAGGTGACCTTCGGCATCGCGGTGCGCATGGCGGTGATGGGGATCGTCGCGGGCAATCACGACTAATTCCGAAAGACGCGGTGCGCCGTCACGCATGGGCGTCACGGCGCGGCGTCCCGAAAGCACAGTGCGGACACGCGGCATATCACGCGGAACGTAGCTGAACGTTAGGCTGAACATAAGGCAGCGCATGAAGATTCATATTCAAGGCGGCACGCTGATCGATCCGGCAGCGGGCACCGAACAGCAGCAGGACATTTTTATCGCAGCGGGCAAGATCGTCGCCATCGGCAACGCGCCCGCGGACTTCAACGCGGCGAAGACGATCGACGCCCGCGGCCTCTGTGTCGTGCCGGGGCTGGTCGATCTGTCCGCGCGTTTGCGCGAACCAGGCTACGAACACAAGGCGACGCTCGAATCCGAAATGGCCGCGGCGCTCGCCGGCGGCGTGACGAGCCTCGTCTGTCCGCCGGACACCGATCCGACGCTCGATGAACCGGGCCTCGTCGAGATGCTCAAGTTCCGGGCGCGCAATCTGAACCAGGCGCACGTCTATCCGCTCGGCGCGCTCACGGTCGGCCTGAAGGGCCAGGTGATCACCGAGATGGTCGAGCTGACGGAGGCGGGCTGCATCGGCTTTTCGCAGGCGGACGTGCCGGTGGTCGATACGCAGGTGCTGATGCGCGCGCTGCAATACGCGAAGACCTACGGCTACACCGTGTGGCTGCGTCCGGTGGACGCGTATCTCGGCAAGGGCGGCGTGGCCGCGAGCGGCGCGCTGGCGTCGCGATTGGGGCTGTCGGGCGTGCCGGTGTCGGCGGAAACCATCGCTCTGCACACCATCTTCGAGCTGGTGCGTGTGACGGGCGCGCGGGTGCATCTGTCGCACGTCTCGTCGGCGGCGGGGATTGCGCTGATGCGTGCCGCGAAGGCGGAGGGCTTGCCGGTCTCGTGCGATGTCACCGTGAATCACGTGCATCTGATCGACCTCGATATCGGTTACTTCGACGCGCAGTTCCGGCTCGATCCGCCGCTGCGCCAACAGCGCGATCGCGAAGCGATCCGCGCGGGTCTGGTCGACGGCACGATCGACGCGATCTGCTCCGACCACACGCCGGTCGACGACGACGAAAAGCTGCTGCCGTTCGCCGAAGCGACGCCCGGGGCGACCGGCCTGGAGCTGTTCCTGTCGCTGACGGTGAAGTGGGCCGACGAAGCGGGCGTGCCGCTCGCCAAGGCGCTGAATCGCATCACCACGGCGCCGGCCGACGTGCTCAAGCTGGAAGCGGCGGGGCGTATCGCCGTGGGCGGCGTGGCCGATCTCTGCGTGTTCGATCGCAACGCGCATTGGCGCGTCGAGCCGCGTGCGTTGAAGAGCCAGGGGCACAACACGCCGTTCCTCGGCTACGAGTTGCCGGCGCGCGTGCGTGCGACCATCGTGTCCGGTCACGTCGCATTCGAACAGCGCTAATGTCCGCAGCATCGGGCCGTTCAGCGGCCCCCTCATTGGCACGTTAAGGAACGCCCCGACCATGAAGCTCGCGTTACGCAAGGCCCGCCTCGTCGCTCATCTGCTGCACGGCATGTGGATCGTGGCGACGCGCTTTCCCAAAGCCGGCGCCGACGTGCGGCACGCGCTCAATCGCGAATGGTCGCTGAAGATGTTGCGCCTGTGCGGCATGCGGCTCGTCGTGCATAACGACAGCGCGCGGCTCGACCGCGGCGCGCTGGTGGTCGCCAACCACATTTCGTGGATCGACATTTACGTGATCAACGCGTGGCGTCCCACGCCGTTTGTCTCGAAGGCCGAAATCCGGCAATGGCCGGTGGTCGGCTGGCTCGCGCAGCAGCTGGACACGGTGTTCATTCAGCGCGAGAAGCGTAGCGACGCGAAGCGGATCATGCACGAACTGTCCGACCGTCTCGGTGCAGGCGAATTGATGTGCGTGTTTCCCGAGGGCACCACGTCCAATGGACTCGCGGTGCTGCCGTTTCACGCGAACATGTTTCAGGCGGCCGTGTCGGCGTCCGTGCCGGTGCAGCCGCTGTGCATCATGTATGAGGACGCGCAGGGCCGGCAGTCCACCGCGCCGGCCTATATCGACGATCTGTCGCTCGCCGATTCGTTGAATCTGCTGCTGCGTGGCGGACCACTGACCGCGCATGTCTACGTGGGCGCGCCGCTCGCGCCGGGGGCGGACCGTCGCACGCTGGCGGCGGAGGCGGAAGGCGTGATTGCGCAGGCGTTGCGGCAGATGCAAAGCGGCGCCGCGCTGAGCGGTGCGGTGATCGTGGAGCGGGCCGCCACACCCGCCTCCACGGTAACGTCGATCGAAGTGGCCGATCAGGCGAATCAGGTTAGTGAGGTCGATCAATCAGGGCGTTCGGCCTAACGGCGTTGGGCCGGGTCGCTGCGCTTATGTGGCGCCCCTGGTTGGCGCGCTCGATTGCCGCTCCTGGTTGTCTTCCTCACTTGCCCGCGCGTAATTGTGGCGCTTAGTGGCTGCCCTTAGTGACCGCCCTTAGTGACCGCCCTTAGTGACTGCCTTAGTTGCCGCCGCCCGGCGCGCGACAGTTATCGCAATCGACCTGCGTCAGCGTGCGTTCCGCGGGATTCCGCGCGAGTCGCACGGCAGACAGTTTTTCACCCCACACGCAGCCTGAGTCGAGTCCAATCAGGTTGTCGCGCAAGGTCAAGCCGAGCGCGGCCCAATGACCGAACACGACCGTCACGTCGGCAGTCTCGCGCGACGGCACATCGAACCACGGCATGCAACCGGGCGGCGCCGCGTTCAGGCCGCCGCTGCTGCTGAAATCCATCGTGCCTTCGGCGTTGCAGAAGCGCAGTCGCGTCAACGCGCTGCACGTCAGGCGCAGGCGCTCGATGCCCTTCAGTCCCGGCTTCCACCGGTTCGGCTCATTGCCGTACAAACCGGCGAGCGTTTCCTTCCAGTCCGGCGCGCGCAGGGCGCGCTGCAATTCGTCGGCGAGTTCGAGCGTCATGGTCGCATCCCACTGCGGCAGAACGCCGGCATGGACCATCAGCATGCCGTTGTCGAAGTGGGCGAGCGGACGGTGCCGGACCCATTCGAGCAGGTCGGCGGCATCCGGCGCGGCGAGAATCTCGTCGATCGTGTCGCCTTTCTTCGACTTGCGAATCCCCGCGGACACCGACAGCAGGTGCAGATCGTGATTGCCCAGCACCGGCACCGCGCGCTCGCCCAGCGCGATCACGTCGCGCAGCGTGGCGAGCGACTCTGCGCCGCGGTTGATCAGGTCGCCCGCGAACCACAGCGGCGTGCCGGCCGGCGGCGCGGCCTTGGCGAGCAGTTGCTGGAACGGCGTGCGGCAACCTTGCAGATCCCCGAACGCGAGCGGGTCCGGGTGCTGGGCGGAGGAAGCGAAAGACGGAGTGGCGGGTGTCATCGAGGAAGTAGGTGCGGTTTGATACATGCTGTTACGCACGAGGCGTGCCGCGTTGGGCAGTGCAGCATGCTAGCGTGACATAATAGCCCGTTTGAAGTGCCCGTATCGCGTCAGGCGGCGCAAGACGCCGCCGGCAAGCGCCCCGGCGAACGGCGCGCGCGATATTGCAGCACAACACGATGACCCTCGTGAACGGAGAACAGCATGTCGTCTTTTCATGCGCAGCAACCCATCCGTACGCTCGTAACCGGCGCGAGCGGCTTCACTGGCCGCTATCTGGTCGATAACCTGCTCGGCCGAGGCCACACTGTGATCGAAACGGTCGCCGGGCGCAACGAGCCGGAAACGCCCACTCGCGTGAGGCTCGACATCACGTCGCCGGACGCCTGCCGGGGGGCGGGGGAAGTAGCCCCCCCCCCCCACAAAGGCCCACTGGGTGGAATAAGCGGGGGTGGGCCGAAA
>NZ_JARESQ010000016.1:0-188902 GCF_046028085.1 Paraburkholderia sp. RL17-380-BIE-A | reverse complement strand
TCGCGTGCAATGACTTTGGGCAGATGCGTACGCAAGAATTCGACCCAAGTCCGTGTCTTAGCGTCGATGAACTTACGTGACGGGTACAGTGCGTAAATATTCATCTTCTGCGCTGTATATTCCGGCAACACGCGCACCAACGTTCCGTCACGCAAACCTGAAATCGCAGCGTACAGCGGCACCATGCCAATGCCCATCCCTTCACGAATCGCGACAATCAGCGACTCGGCGATGTTCACGTGCACCGGCCCATTCACCTCCATCGTTTCGCAGCCATTCGGCCCGTCGAGCACCCAATCGTGCGGCGGAAACGCCGGAGTGTGCAGAATCAAACACTCATGATGCGCCAGCTCGGCTGGTTTCTGCGGCGCGCCGTGAGTGCGCACGTACGCCGGCGAAGCGCACAAGATGCTGAAGGTCGTTCCCAACGGAAGCGACACGAGATCTGAATTAGGCAACGTGGAAGCGAGGATCACCGCGACATCGGCACTGCCTTCGAAAAGATCGGGCATGCGCTGCGACATCGTCAGTTCGACAGTCACCTCGGGATACAGCGCGCGATAGCGCGAAATAGCCGGCAGCACATAATGCTGACCAATGCTGGCAAAGCTATGCATCCGCAAAGCGCCGGTAGGGCGCTCGTGCGCGCAACTGGCTTCTTCTTCCGCGGTGCCGACATCTGCAAGTATCTGCTGACATCGTTTCAGATAACGTTCGCCTGCGGTGGTAAGCGCAAGCCGTCGCGTGGAACGGTTCAGCAACCGAGTCCGCAAATGAGCTTCGAGCTCCGAAACCGCGCGAGACATCGCGCCAGTCGTTGAATTGAGCGACTGCGCGGCGCCGGTGAAACTACCGGCTTCGACCACGCGCACGAACACTCGCATATTTTGTAACGTATCCATCGATCCTTCTATTTCACGGCAGAGGCCATATTGTCCGCCTGTCTAGGATGCGCATTGTTGTTCGTTTTGGAAGGAACGTTCCGCCTCGGTCCCCTTAATGCGCGCGTAGCATGCTCCTACAATCGGCGCCTTGCGTGCCGGAGTGAGCAACAGTGTTCTCCGGTGCGTCTTTCCGCGACCAACCGAGGTGTATTGCTTTCAAATGAAACGCGAACATGCGATCAGGCCGACGGCCGATTCCGTCCGGCAGTGGAGCGTCATGTTGCGATCGCTCAGTCCAGTCGTTCTGGATTGGGCTAATAGCGATGGCCTGGTCTGGCTGCATCTGCTGAAAACGGTCACCGCTGGTCTGCTGGCGCTGGGCATTGCGATGCTGCTGGATCTGCCGCAACCGCGCATTGCGATGACTACGGTGTTCGTGCTGATGCAGCCGTTCAGCGGAATGGTACTCGCCAAGAGTTTCTACCGAATTCTCGGGACTGCAGTGGGCACAGCCGCTGCGCTCGTGCTTGGTGCATTGTTCGTCCAGCAGCCCGAGTTGTACATGATCGGCATGATTTGCTGGGTCAGCGCCTGCATTGCGGCAGCGGTCCGGTTTCGGCATTTCAGGTGGTACGGCTTTGTGCTGGCAGGTTACACCGCTGCGCTGATCGGCATCCCGAATGTCACGGCGCCTCATGACCTGTTTCTGGCGGCGCTTACGCGCGCGGCGGAAGTGGCGGTCGGCATCGTGTCTTCGAGCGCGGTGAGCGCGCTGATCGTGCCACAACGATCGAGCCTTGCGCTGCGGCACACACTACAGTCTCGATACAGAAATTTTACTGCGTTCGCCGCCGACGTGCTGGTTCGCGGCCTTGAGCGTGGTCAATTCGAGCGACGCTTTGCGAATCTCGTCGATGAGATCGTCGGTTTCGAGGCGACGCGCACGTTTGCCGCCTTCGAAGATCCGGCCATGCGTTCCCGCAGCCAGCATCTCGGCCGTCTGAACAGCGAGTTTATGGATGCCTGCGCGCGGTTGCATGCGCTGCATCAGCTGCTCAAGCGTCTGCGTGTAAATGGTTCGATGGCGATCGCCACGGCGATCAAGCCGTACTTCCACGAATTGGCTGCGCTCATGGCGCAGCCGCCCGAGGCGACCGTCGACGCATCGCGCATGGCAACCCGTTTGCAGCACTTTCAGGCGAGCTTGCCGCGGCGCGTGCGCGAAACGAGAAGGCCGCTGGAAGCTTCGCCTGCGGAATCGCTTGCGGACTTCGATACTGCTGCGGAACTGCTGTACCGGTTCGTCGACGAATGGATCCGCTACTCGGGGACCTACGCGTCGCTGACGCTGCGTAAGCAGGCAGGTCAGCCGCAAGCCACCAGCCGTTACGTGAGCAAAACCAACAGCTTTGTCGTCGCGATGACATTTATCCGCTCGGCCGTGGTCATGGCGATCGCAGGCTGGTTCTGGATCGCGACAGACTGGCCGAGCGGAGGCCTGGCCGTGATCGGCGCGGCACTGGTGTGCGCGTTGACGTCGACCGCGCCGAACCCCTCGAAGATGGCCGTACAGATGGCCGTCGGCGCCGTGCTGGCGACCATGACCGGTTATCTGTTCACCTGCTACGTGTATCCCAACATCGACGGCTTTCCGCTCCTGTGCATCACGCTTGCGCCGGTGCTCGCGCTCGGTGCATTCGTCGCCACGCGCAAACTCGCGGCGGGATATGGGATCGGTTTCTCGGTGTTTTTTTGCCTGCTCGCCGGACCCGACAACGTCGTCGCTTACGCGCCGGATCTGCTGATCAACAATGGCATTGCGCTTACCGCGTCGCTGTTGCTGGCGGCGCTTGTATTCGCGATCGTCTTCCCGGCTGACATGCCTTGGCTCATCGGGAAAATCATGGGCGACCTGCGCGCGCAAGTCGTGTCTGCATGCAAGGACGAATTGCCGGGACTCAATCAACGCTTTCAGTCGAGCACACACGATCTGACTTCCCAGTTGCGCGTGCTATTGGCGCGACGCTCCCGGCGTCGCCGCGATGCTTTGCGCTGGATGCTCGCGACGCTTGAAGTGGGCCACGCCGTGATCGATCTGCGCAACGAAGCGGTCCGCGCGGAGTATGCGCACGCACTGCATCCGCGTTGGGGCAGCGCCGTCGAGCACACGCGTGACGACCTCGCGCGGCTCTTCGAGCGGCCCGATGCGCGGAGTCTCGAACGCGCGCTGGCGTCCGTGAACTCGGCCGCGCGGATTGCGCAGGATGTGCTGCAAACGGTTCATGCCGAGCGCGACAAGCGTCACGACCTGCAGCGCATTTTGAGTTGCCTGCACTTTATCCGCGCTGCGTTGCTCGACAAGGACGCACCGTTCAATGTGCGTTGAGGGATGGACGCGGAGTCATGTGGCTTCAGTTATGTCGACATGAAGCATGTGGCCCGAATCAAGCGGCTTGAATCCTGTCGCCCGAATCCTGTCGCTCAACTTATAAGCCTCGATTCACCGCCGTCACTCGCACACGCCACGATCCACCCTATACGCCGATCCTTCTTCAGGATGGAAAGATCACTTCCGGGCGGCCCCGTTTATCTGCGTGGATGGTAACCATATAGTTTCATCACTGCCTCGCAGTAATCGTAAGTCCTGGAGAGAGAAATGAAAGTGTTGAAAATCGCCCTGATCGCCTGCTCTTTGTCTGCTGTCGTCGCTCAGGCGCAAACGGCTCCCGCCGCCCCGCAACAGACCGCGCAAGCCACTGCGCAGCGCGACGCGAACGCGGATACGCGCGGCCGTGCCGCTGCGCCGGCAGCCAAAGCTGAAGAGTGCGTCGGGCCTGTGAGCTTCTGCAACATCTACTTCGGCAGCTAAGGCAGCGTCGCGCATCGCCCTTGAAATACGTGCAAGACCTGTCGCGAACATCTGACGCGCGACGAACTCCCCGGCCGCGACGCCGTCCTGTCGTGACGCCGCGGCGGGGGTGACAATCCGGCTATTGAGTGAAGCACACCGCAGACGTGCGCATCGGTAGGCCGGACTGGTGATTATGGAGAGACTGAGTTTCATGTACCAAGACCGGATTCGCTGCGCCTCGCTGCGCGGAAAAATCACTTCAGCCGCCGAAGCGGCGCTCCTGATTCAGGACGGCATGCGCGTCGGCGCGAGCGGTTTTACCCGCGCGGGCGATGCCAAAGCCGTTCCTGTTGCGCTTGCCGAGCGCGCGCGTCAGGAAGGCAAGCCGCTGCGCATTACGTTGATGACCGGTGCCTCGCTCGGTCACGATGTGGATCGCATGCTCACCGAGGCGCACGTGCTGGCTCGGCGCTTGCCGTTCCAGGTGGACAAGACGCTTCGTGACGCCATCAATCGCGGCGAGGTCATGTTCGTCGATCAGCATCTGTCTGAAACCGTCGAGATGCTGCGCGCGAACCAGCTCGGCAAACTCGACATCGCCATTATCGAAGCCGTCGCGATCACCGAAACCGGCGGCATTGTGCCGACCACGTCGGTAGGCAATTCGGCCAGCTTTGCGATTCTTGCCGACAAGGTCATCGTCGAAATCAATCTGGCTCAGTCGCTCGCGCTCGAGGGACTGCACGACATCTGGATTCCGGGCCGCAGGCCGCACCGTGAGCCGCTGCCGATCGTCCGTCCGCAAGATCGTGTCGGCACCAAAGCGATCGAGATCCCGCCTGAGAAGATCGCGGCGATCGTCATCACCGATATGCCGGACAGTTCGTCCACGGTGCTGCCGGCGGATGCCGAAACACAGTTGATCGCCGGTCATCTGATCGAGTTTTTCCAGCACGAAGTGGCGCACGGGCGCATGCCCCGGCAGTTGCCGCCGTTGCAGGCGGGCATCGGCACGATTGCCAATGCCGTGCTGGCCGGCTTTGTCGATTCGCCTTTCGAAGCCTTCGAAATTTACTCAGAAGTGCTGCAGGATTCGACCTTCGACCTGATGGACGCGGGTAAGGTAACGTTCGCCTCCGGCGCGTCGATCACGTTGTCGGCCACGCGCCAGGCGCAGGTGTTCGGCGAACTCGAACGCTATCGCGATCGTCTGGTGTTGCGTCCGCAAGAGGTCAGCAACCATCCGGAAGTGATTCGCCGGCTCGGTCTGATTGCGTTGAATACCGCGCTGGAATTCGACATTTACGGCAATGTGAATTCGACCCACGTAGGCGGCACGCACATGATGAACGGTATCGGCGGGTCCGGCGATTTCGCGCGCAACGCGTCGTGCGCGATCTTCGCGACCAAGTCGATGGCCAAGGGCGGTCGTATTTCGAGCATCGTGCCGATGGTGCCGCATTGCGATCACAACGAGCACGACGTGGACGTGGTCGTGACGGAGCAGGGACTCGCCGATTTGCGCGGGCTCGCCCCGCGGGAACGCGCCACGTTGATCATCGAAAATTGCGTGCATCCGCTGTATCGCGATGTATTGCGCGACTACTATCGGGAAGCATTGAAGGGCGGCGGGCAAACGCCGCATCAGTTGGATCAGGCCTTCGCCTTGCACACGCGGCTGCGTGATACCGGTTCGATGTTGCCGGCGCAGGAAGCGGGGCTTTAAAGTCGGACGGGTTTAACGTCAAACCGGCGTCAGGTGGCTTTCGCCCCTGACGCCGTGAGACTTCTCATGCGGCGCTCAGGTACCTCGCCGGATGAGGCGGATAAGAAACAATAGAATGACCGCGCCGATGACCGCGGTGATGATCGAGCCGATCCAGCCGCCGCCGAGCGAAATATGCAGCACGCCGGCGAGCCAGCCGCCGATGAACGCGCCGACAATCCCGACAATGATGTCGACGATCAGGCCGAAGCCGCCGCCCTTGACGAGCACACCTGCCAGCCAGCCGGCGATCGCGCCGATGATGAGCCATGCAATGATGCCGTGTTCCATAATCGAGACTCCATGGTTGAATGTGAAAAATTCACGGTGTCAGAGCTTAGTCGAAGGTTATGGGACAGTCCATATTCAGGACGCGGAATTAACATTGTCTAAATCTATTGCAAGCTAAGTGTAGACGATGCACGCGAATATGGGGAACTTACGCCCTATGCTTACTCAGGCGTCGGCTCCGCTTCTCTGGCAGTCCAACTCACGCTGGAGACACTCTTTTCCATGCTGATGCGGCTGGCCATCTGTTCGAGCTTCGACTGATCTTTGGGATGCATCTTTAGCGTTGCCGTCACACGAATGCGTCCAGGGTCGTTTTCGACGTCTTCGCTCGTCAGGCTTTGAAACGACAACGGCGTCGAATACATGGAGTTGGAGACCGCGGTACGAATATGAATTTCGTCGGCCTCGCGGCAGACGATCGTCAGCACGTATTCGCGCACCAGGTCGGCGTTCGATACAGGCGTCGCGTTGATCATACGGCTGACTTCACGCAGCACGGTGTTGGTCAGCAGTACGACCACGGTGCCGGCCAGCGCCGGCCCGTAATGACCGGCGCCGCACAATACACCCACCGCCGCCGAGCACCACAAGGTCGCCGCGGTGTTGATTCCCTGAATGGAACCCTTGTCGCGCATGATCACGCCGCCGCCGAGAAAGCCGACGCCGGAGACCACGTATGCGGCGATCTGGGTGATGCCGGTCGTGCCGTTGCCGGTCAGCACGCCGAGCGTAACGAACAGGCACGCGCCGCTTGCGACCAGCGTGATGGTGCGCAAGCCGGCATTGCGCTGACGCATCTGCCGTTCAAGGCCGATCGCCATGCCACAGGCGAAGGCGGCGAGAAGCCGTAAGAGAAATTCGATTGTCATCGGTCTGCAAGGGTGAGGCGCGAGTTCGCACAGTGTGAACCTTGCGCGTGACACCGGCGCGTCCGTCCCGATCGAACAGGCGCGAGCAGTCGTGACGCAGCGCGCGAGCAAAGCGTCGCGACGCTCAAAGGCAAGGATGGCCGGCACGGCGTTCAGCCATGCGGATATCACTGCAACTTGACTGGCAACAAGTGGGTAAGGGAATCAACGACGTGCACCGTCAGCCCGCAGGCAAGACGGCGACAGGCAAAGGCTGGCGCGGAAATCTTGCCGATCAGGCGATCGGGCGAATCGAAGCTCGACGGGTACTACTGCTACTGTCCAAGATCGTATTTCCGGATAAGTAAACTGCGCGGATTTTAGGCGCCTGTGCAAAATTAAGTCAAGCCATGATGAAGCGAGGCGACGAATGAGTTGCCCTGAGTGATTTGGGAAGTTTCCGTGCAAATCGGAGACCTATTCCCACACAAATACGGACTCCGAATGTTGACGGTATCCATCCCGGAAAACACACTGTCTGCATAACGCGGGCACTTCGTGCGGGCCTTGGCGCGTGATCCGCGGTTTTTTCCGGCGGTTCCGCTTACGCATTGTCCAGATGCCGTTGCGCCAGGATGCGCACTACGTGGCCGGTTCTTGGCGCTGCCTACCGCTTCTTGCCGTTTTCGCCGCCCATCCGAATTGAGGAATGTATGAAAGTTAAAGCTCTTGGTGTCATTGCCGGCGCGTTGATCGCGGCTGCTCCGCTCGTATCGTTCGCCGCGGCTTTACCGGCGCCGTTTGAAGGCAGCAGCACGCTGCAGGCAGATGGCATCGTGAAGGCGGTCGATCAGGCAAACCATTCGGTCACGGTACTCGACGCGCAGGGCGGCGAAGCGTCGTTCAACGTTACCGATACGCGCAGTCTTGGGCAGATCAAGCAAGGCGGCAAGGTTCACATCCGCATGATGCGCAGTGCGGTGATAAGCGTCACGCGCAGTGCGGACGGGCAAAGCACGGCGGCCCAGTTTGGGCAGTCGAACGCGATTCAGAGCGTGACAGCCCGAGTCGAGGCCATTGACCATGCTTCCGGCATCATGGCGCTGAAAGGCGCGGACGGGTCGGTGTTCCATATACAGGGCCGCGACCCGGCAAAGACCGCGGGTGTGACGCCCGGCATGCAAGTGGTCGTGGCGTTCGCGCCGCAAGTCAGCGTGGCTGTGGCGCCCACGCAGTAACGGTGCCTCAATCGGGCTCGCCGGGCACGAGGCGCAGGCGCGTGATTTCGGAAGGCGCGCCCAAACGCTTCGGCGGCCCCCAGTAGCCTGTGCCCCGGCTCGTGTAGACCCAGAGTCCGTTCAGTCGCGCCAGACCGGCGGTGAACGGCTGCTGAAACCGCACGAAGAAGTTCCACGGGAAGAACTGGCCACCATGCGTGTGCCCGGAGAGTTGCAACGTGAAACCGGCCGCTGCTGCGGCCTCGGCAGAGCGCGGCTGGTGGGCGAGCAGTACCTTGATCAGCACGTCGCCAGGCGCGCCGGCGAGCGCCGCGACCGGATCGCTGCGGTGCAACGGGTCGTGATGGCCCGCTGAAAAATCGGTCACGCCGGCGATCACGGCGCGTGCGCCGTCGTGGTCCACGATCACGTGCTCGTTCAGCAGGACATTCAATCCCAGGCGCCGGAATTCGTCGATCCAGGCGTTGGCGCCGGCGTAATACTCGTGATTGCCGGTCACGAGAAAAGCGCCGTGGCGCGCGCTCAACCGTGACAACGGCTGCGTGTGTCGGGTCAGTTGCGGTACGCTGCCGTCCACGATATCGCCGGTGACTGCGATCAGATCCGGCTTGAGGCGATTCACCGCGTCGACGATTGCGTCCACATAGCGGCCTTTAATGGTCGGGCCAACGTGAATGTCGCTGATCTGCACGATCGTGAAGCCGTCGAGCGCGGCGGGTAAATCGTCGATCGGCACTTCGATCGTTACGACCTTGGCGCGACGGCGAGCGTTGAACAGGCCGACAAGCGTGGAGAGCAGCGCGAGCACCGGCACAGCCGCTGCTGAACCGGTACGCCAGTGCGCGATCGCGATGGTGTTCGGCCAGATTGCGTCGACGGTCAGCAGTGAGGCGAGCGCGAGGTCCCGCACGAAGGTCAGTACCAGCAGTGACGAGAAGAAGCCCATGGCCAGCAGACCGACCCACGCGAGTCGGTCGCTGAGCGGCTGTTGTTTGATCGTGCGCGCCAGCATGCCGAGCGGAATGATAAAGATCGACAGCACGAGCCACAGCGCACACAGCCAACGGCCGGCGGTATCGATCGGCATGTCCGGAATCAGACGCAAGCCGACGTAGATGTGCAGCAGGATGCCAATCAGAATGATGCGAACAAGAAACGATGAGCGGCGCATAGAGAGGATCAAGGCGGGAAGGGGCCGGCACGAGCATAGGAGCGGCGGCTACTCGTCCGCTGCGGCAATGCAGTAATGGAACGAGCCGACCCATTCTACCGAGATGTGTAATCGCGTGCCGAGGGCGCCAAATTTGGTCGCGGGGTGACCAGCCGCCCACCGCCTGAAGTGCCCGAAAGGTACTGCAATGCACCATTAACGCGGCGTGCTTGACCCGTCCAGCCGGCTAATGCGGCGCAATTAAATGGGCTTTGAATTGTGCTCGGGCGTGAGCTATCCTGAAATAGAACCGGCTTGGATCAAAGCTAAAGCAAGGGCCACCGCGAAGGCCCCGCAGACCAGTAGCGGTTCTTTTTATCGCCGGCAGAAGGCGAGGCAGGAGGCGCAAATGAAGCTGCTCAGATCAGGCAACCCGTTCCGCCATGCGCACCACGCGCATCACGTCGGACGCGAGGGCAGCCATGTCATGCTGCCGCTCGTGGTCATATCGGTGATGGCGATCGGCTTGTACTTCGGCGTGCGCGATATCGACTTTTCCGAGTTGGGCAAAAGTGCGCTATTCGATGTCGTCATGCTCTGCGTTGCCCTCGGTATCGCTGGATTGTTTGGCGTCGTCGGGGCATGGGTCAGGTCAAGCGGTGACGACGCCGAAGAGGGCTTCTGTTTCATCGGCGCGCTGATCGGCGCCGTGGTGTTTTACGTGGCGCTCCTCCGTTGACCCTGCTCAACGGCGCCCGGGCGCCGTATGTCAGACGATCCGCGCGGCTTCGTCGAAAGCGAAGCGCGGGCTGCGCGGAAACAGCTTCGACGCGTCGCCGTAGCCCAGATTGATCAGGAAGTTCGACTTTACGGTCGTGCCGGCGAAGAAAGCTTCGTCGACCTTGGCGGCGTCGAAACCCGACATGGGACCCGTGTCCAGGCCTAGCGCGCGGGCGGCGAGAATCAGATAGCCACCCTGCAGCGTCGAATTACGAAATGCCGTGTCGGCGATCGCCTTGTCGTTACCCGCGAACCAGCTGCGCGCGTCGGCGTGCGGAAACAGCTTCGGCAGATGCTCGTAAAACGCCATATCCATCCCGACGATCACCGTGACCGGCGCTGCCATCGTCTTCTCGAGATTGCCTGCAGACAAAGCCGGACGCAGCTTCTCCTTGCCTTCCTCCGTTTTGACGAAGACAAAGCGGCCCGGGCTCGAATTGGCCGAGGTCGGGCCGAGCAGGACGAGTTCGATGAGTTGTTCGAGCACGGCGTCCTCGACGGGTTTCGCCTGCCAGCCGTTATGCGTGCGCGCTTCGCGAAAAAGCTGATCGAGCGCCTGGTCGGAGAGAATCATGTTGGGGATCCTTTGAAGGTTGCGTGTGGGGAATGAATACGACGGTCACGAATGGAAGCGCAAGTGGCGCGCGTGAGCGTCGTCCTGGTTGTCGCCATAATAGCCAGGGTTTTCAACCGCTCGCGCTTTGAGCGCGCGATCATACCAGGCAATCTCATGACGGATCTTTTCGCGCATTCTTCCGATGCTTTGCCGACGCCCGACGTCGACTGGTATCCCGATTGGCTGCCGCCCGCGGACGCGGCGCACGCCTTGACGCGACTCGTCGAAGAAGTCGAATGGCGCCAGGACATGATGGGCACGCCCGCCGGCCGCGTGCCGCTGCCGCGGCTGACTGCGTGGCAAGGCGAACCCGACGCCGTCTACGTTTACTCGGGAATTCGCAACGTGCCGCAACCATGGACGCCGACGGTTGCCGAACTGAAGGCCGCCGCGGAGTCGGTTTGCGACGCGCGTTTTAATAGCGTATTGATCAACCGCTATCGCAGCGGCACCGACAGCATGGGCTGGCATGCCGACCGCGAGCCCGAACTCGGCGCTCAGCCGGTGATTGCGTCGGTGAGCCTGGGCGTCGCGCGCACGTTCGACCTGCGGCATAACAAGACCGGCGTCGTGCAGTCTTTTTCGCTCAAGGGCGGCAGCTTGCTGGTGATGAAGGGCAATACGCAGGCGGATTGGCGGCACCGGGTGCCGAAGGAGCCGCGCGTAGCGGGCGAGCGGATCAATCTGACTTTCCGATGGGTGACACCGCGCAGGGAGGGGCGGTGAATCGCCTGTCAATGGGGGCGCCAATCTGAGCCAGCGGCAGTTTGGGACAGGCGCCAGCCCCAAAGAAGCACCACCCACGTAAGCACATAAGAAAGCACAAAGCGGATCCCACGCCAGCCGCCATCAGCCAAACGACGCCAAATCTCGCCCAGGCGCCGCGCTACCACCGACATCGCGGTCTATACCAAAATCGATATCACTGACGCGAATCATTTGATTGGACGGTTAACGCCCCGCACACTACGCTACATCACGATCCACGCACCGTGAGGGCCGCAACGGCTGGACGGGTGAGATGGATCGCTTGAATAACAACGATCAGGAGACAGTCATGGCGAATTCACGACGCGCAGCATGTCGTGCGTTGAGCGCACTCGCACTCTGCGCGGGTTTTGGCGCGCTGACGCTGGCCGCGCCGGGCGCTTACGCGCAAGACAAACAGATTACCCTCGGCTTTGCCCAGGTCGGCGCGGAAAGCGCGTGGCGAACCGCCAACACCGAGTCGGTCAAGTCCGCGGCGGCGGACGCGAAGATCAAGCTCAAATTCTCTGACGCGCAGCAAAAGCAGGAAAACCAGATCAAGGCGATTCGCTCCTATATCGCGCAGAAAGTCGACGTGATCGCCTTTTCACCGGTAGTCGAGTCGGGCTGGGAGCCGGTTCTGCGCGAGGCTAAAGCCGCAAAGATTCCGGTGATCCTCACCGACCGCAACGTCGACGTGAAAGACACCTCGCTGTACGTCACGATGATCGGATCCGACTTCCTGGAAGAAGGGCGGCGCGGCGGTCACTGGCTCGCGGATCACTATAAGAGCGAGCAGGGCCCCATCAACATCGCCGAACTCCAGGGCACCGTCGGATCGGCGCCAGCCAACGATCGGCACTCCGGTCTGCTGGAAGTCATCAAAAACGATCCCAAGTTCAAGATCATCGCCTCGCAAAGCGGAGACTTCACGCTCGCTGGCGGCAAGCAGGTCATGGAGGCGTTCATCAAGACCTATGGAAATAAAATCAATGTGGTCTATGCGCATAACGACGATATGGCGCTAGGCGCCATCCAGGCGATGGAAGAGGCCGGCATGCATCCGGGCAAGGACATCACCATCGTTTCGTTCGACGCCACCAAAGGCGGCTTCCAGGCTATGGCTGCCGGCAAGATGAACGTGGACGTGGAGTGCAGTCCGTTGCTGGGACCGCAATTGATGTCGGCGGTGAAGGATGTGGTGGCCGGCAAGCCGCTGCCCAAGCGTATCCTGACAGAAGAGACAGTGTTCCCGATGAGCGTCGCTGCGCAAACGCTGCCAACACGTAAATACTGACATTAAGTAAATCAGGCTTCCTGATTGTGACAAGCGTGCCCGGCCGCGTAGACGAAAGAGTAGACGAAGGCGCAGCCGGGAAGCGCCGTACCGACAGATCGAAAAAGGTTTCTCCAGCGGTGCCTGGCCGTCCGACTGCTTGGGCAGCGGACGGCCTCTTTTGCGCGCAGCCCCGCTGGAGGCCGCCGAACCACGCACCGCCGATCGAGCGAGGCCTATGACGCATCACCCTTCCAGTTCAAAGCCGCTGGCTGGCGCCGCCGCAATCCTGCCCGGCGGCGCCGCGAGCGCACTCGAACCCGTTCTCGCCACTGCCGGCGTCAGCAAGACATTCCCGGGCGTGAAGGCGTTGCAGCGCGTCGATTTCCGCCTGTTCCCCGGCGAGATTCACACATTGATGGGACAGAACGGCGCCGGCAAATCTACTTTGATCAACGTGCTCACGGGCGTGGTCGCGCCCGAGGCCGGCACTATTCGCCTCGGTGGCAAGGTGGTGGCGTTTGCCTCGCCGCAGGAGGCCGAAGCGGCCGGCATCCGCACGCTGTATCAGGAAGTGAACCTGTGCTCGAACCTCTCTGTGGCGGAGAACATATTTGCGGGCCGGCAGCCGAAGCGCTTTGGCGCGATCGACTGGAACGACATCAAGCGGCGGGCTCAAGCCGCGCTGGCGCGCCTCGACGTGACGCTCGACGTCACCCGTTCGCTCGACGCCTATCCGATCGCCGTACAGCAGATGGTCGCCATCGCGCGGGCGCTCTCGGTCGATGCACGCGTGCTGATCCTCGACGAGCCGACCTCGAGCCTCGATGACAGCGAAGTTGCGCAGCTGTTCAAAATACTTCGGCATCTTAAGCAGTCTGGCATTGCGATTCTGTTCGTTACGCATTTTATCGAGCAGACGTATGCCATTTCCGATCGCATTACGGTAATGCGCAATGGCGAGCGCGAAGGCGAATATCTCGCACGCGATCTGCCAGCCGATCAGCTTGTGTCCAGGATGGTCGGCCACGAGCGCATGAGCGCGCGATTGCGCGAAGCGGCGCACGCAAGCCACGACGGCCACAACGGCCATGCAGGGCCGCAGGGTGCGCAGGCCGGCCAGCCGTTCATGGCGTTGCGCGGCGTCGGACGGCGCGGCTCGATGCAGCCGATCGACCTCGACGTGCAGCCGGGGCAGATTCTCGGCCTTGCCGGTTTGCTCGGCTCGGGCCGCACGGAAACCGCGCGGCTCCTGTTTGGAGCCGATCGCGCCGACAGCGGCACGATGCTGGTGGAAGGCCGGCCCGTGCGGCTGCGTTCGCCACGCGACGCGGTGCGCCACGGCATCGGCTATTGCGCGGAGGACCGCAAGAAAGAAGGCATCGTCGCCGAGCTGTCGATCCGCGAGAACATCCTGCTGGCGTTGCAGGCAAGGCGCGGATGGTGGCGCAAGATCAGCCGGCAACGCGCGCGCGAACTGGCTGATCTATGGATCGAGCGGCTCGGCATCAAGGCGTCGGACGCGGAACAGCCGATCGGCTTGCTGTCCGGCGGCAATCAGCAGAAAGCGCTACTGGCGCGCTGGCTCGCCACCGATCCCAGGCTGCTGATACTCGATGAACCCACGCGCGGCATCGACATCGCGGCCAAGTTCGACATCATGGATCGTCTGCTGGCGCTGTGCGCGAGCGGCCTGAGCATCCTGTTCATTTCGTCGGAGATCAGCGAGGTGCTGCGCGTCAGTCATCGCGTGGCGGTGTTGCGCGACCGCCGCAAAATCGCCGAAGTGAGCGGCCAGGCCTCCAACGAAGACAATATCTATCGACTTATCGCGGGGAGCGGCGAATGAAGCTTTCGAACTGGATCGCGCGCGACGGCGCCGAGCGTCCGTTGATCTGGCCGTGCGTGACGTTGCTGTTGCTGTGCGGCCTGAACCTGTGGGTCAATCCGCATTTTCTGTCGCTGCGCATGCTCGACGGCCATCTGTTCGGCGCCCCGATCGATGTGCTGAATCGCGCCGCGCCGCTGGTACTCGTCGCCACCGGCATGACACTGGTGATCGCGACGCGCGGCATCGACATTTCGGTGGGCGCGGTGGTGGCGATCGCGGGCGCCGCCGCGGCCACCATTCTGGCGACCCAGCCGGTGGCGTCCGCCGGACTGATTGCGCAGGCGCTGCTGGCTGCGTTGATCACGGGTTTGCTGAGCGGCATGTGGAACGGGTTGCTGGTGTCCTTCGTCGGCATGCAGCCGATCATCGCCACCTTGATACTGATGGTCGCCGGGCGTGGCGTCGCGCAATTGCTGACAGCAGGGCAGATCATTCCGATCGGCGCGCCGGGCTATCTGTTCGTGGGCGGTGGTTACTGGCTCGGCGTGCCGTGTTCGGTCTGGATCGCCGCAGTGGCGGTGCTGGCCACCGCCGCGCTCGTCGAAGGCACGGCGCTCGGGCTTTTCATCCGCGCGATCGGTGTCAATCCGGTCGCCACGCGTCTGGTGGGTCTGCGGTCCAAGGCGCTCGTCTTCGCGGTGTACGGTTTCTCGGGGTTGACCGCGGCAATGGCGGGAATTCTCATCAGCTCGAACGTGCGTAGCGCCGATGGCAACAATGCCGGTCTGCTGCTCGAACTGGACGCGATTCTCGCGGTGACGCTCGGCGGCACCTCGCTGCTAGGCGGCCGCTTCAGCCTCGTGGGCACGGTGCTGGGCGCGCTGATCATTCAGACGCTGACTTACACCACCTATTCGATCGGCGTGCCCCCCGAGGCCACGCTCGTCGTCAAGGCGGCCGTGGTGCTGGCGGTGAGCCTGATCCAGTCGCCGGCGGCGCGCTCGCTCGCCATGTCGTTCGGCATGTCGGTCCGCAGGTCGCTCGTCAAGCAACATGGAGCGGCGCAATGAGACGAATCCTCGAAGCATGGGCTCATATCGTCGATCCGCGCACGCTGCCGATTGCCGTCACGATCCTGCTGTTCTGCGCGTTGTTCGGCTTCGGCTCGGTGATGTACACCGGCTTCTTCTCGTGGCAAGTGCTGCTCGATCTGCTGGTCGACAACGCGTTCCTGCTGATCGTGGCGATCGGCATGACGTTCGTGATCGTGTCCGGCGGCATCGACCTGTCGGTGGGCTCGGTCGTCGCGCTGACGACCATCGTCGAGGCGGTGCTCTCCGAACACATGCATTGGCCCGTGTGGGCGATCCTGCCGATCGTGTTGCTGATGGGCACCGTGTTCGGCGCGGTGCAGGGCGCGTTGATCCACTTCTTCCGCTTGCAGGCTTTCATCGTCACGCTGGCCGGCATGTTCTTCGCGCGCGGCCTGTGCTTTCTGATCACGACGCAGTCGATCACCATCACCGACCCGACGTTCCAGAAGATTTCGGCGTTTCGTCTCGACATCGGCGTCGGCTCGGTCACCGCCAACGTGCTGATTGCGTTCGTCACGCTGCTGGCAGCAATCTACGTCGCACATTTCACGCGCTTTGGCCGCAACGTGTACGCGATCGGTGGCAATGCGCGCTCGGCCTTGCTGATGGGCTTGCCGGTCGCGCGCACACGCGTCGGCGTGTATGCGCTGAGCGGCTTCTGTTCGGCGCTCGGCGGCGCGGTCTTCACGTTCTACGTATTGTCGGGCTACGGTTTGCAAGGGCAGGGCATGGAACTCGATGCGATCGCGGCGACCGTGATCGGCGGCACACTGCTGACTGGCGGGGTGGGCTATGTGATCGGCTCGCTGTTCGGCGTCGGCATTCTCGGCACGATCCAGACGCTGATCACTTTCGACGGCACGCTCAGTTCGTGGTGGACCCGCATCGTGATCGGCGCGTTGCTCTGCGCATTCTGCCTGTTGCAACGCCTGATCGAGCGTCACGCGAAATCAGTGGGGCGCCCTGGCGGCACCGGCGCAGTCGTGACCGCGGGACGCGAACGCGGGCACGCGGACGGATCGGCGCCGTCGGACTCGCATGTGATTGGACGCGCGCCCGAACAGGCGTGAGCAGTGCGGCGGTGCCTCACGCGCTGAGTTGCCGGCCTCGGGTTTCGGGCAGCGTCAACGCAGCGAGGATCACGACACCGTACGCCGCCGCCGCGAACACGCCGATCGCGTGGCCGAGCGTCATCGTTTGCGAGACGTAGCCGATCAGGAACGGAAACGTTGCGCCGATTGCCCGCCCGAAGTTGTAGCAAAAGCCCTGGCCGGAGCCGCGCATGCGGGTGGGAAACAGCTCGGTGAGGAACGCGCCCATGCCCGAGAAAATGCCCGACGCGCAGAAGCCGAGCGGGAAGCCGAGCACCAGCATCGAGAGATTGTCGAGCGGCAATTGCGTGTAGATCAGCGCAATCGCGCACGACGCCAGCGCGAACGCGATGAAGGCACGCTTACGCCCGATCCTGTCGCTGACATAGGCGCCCGTGAGATAGCCGCAGTACGAGCCGATAATCACCACGCCCAGATAGCTGCCGGTGCCGATCACGCTCAGATGCCGTTCGGTCTTCAGATACGTCGGCAGCCAGGTCGTCACTGCGTAGTAGCCGCCTTGTACACCGGTTGCCAGCACCGATGCGCGCAGCGTCGTCCACAGAATCTCGCCACGGAAAATGTCGAGCAGCGAGGTGCGCGTTTGCGAGGCGGCCTGCGCCGCTTTCTGCTGCCGATGCACCTCGGGCTCGTCGACGAAGCGTCGGATCCAGATCACGAACGGCGCCGGCGCGATACCGATGGCGAACAGCACACGCCACGCGTAATCGGGCGGCACGAGCGAGAACACGGCCATGAAGAGCAGCGTGGAAATGCCCCAGCCGATCGCCCAGCCCGCCTGCACGAGGCCCACCGCTTTGCCGCGATCGCGCGCGCGGATCACTTCGCCGATCAACACCGCGCCTGCCGTCCACTCGCCGCCGAAGCCGAGGCCCATCAGCCCGCGCGCCCATAGCAATTGCGCGAAATTCTGCGCCAGCGCGCAAGCCAGCGTGAAGACGGCAAACCAGAGAATCGTGATCTGCAAGGTTTTGACGCGGCCGATGCGATCCGACAGCACGCCGGCGGCCCAGCCGCCGAGCGCCGAACTCAGCAGCGTGACGGTGCCGATCAGGCCGGCGTCGCCGCGCGTGATGCCCCATGTCGCGATCAACGTCGGAATGACGAAGCTCAGAAATTGCGTGTCCATCGCGTCGAGCACGTAGCCGATCTTGCAACTCCAGAAGGCGCGCTTCTCACTGCCGGAGATCTGCCGATACCACGCGAACGGGCCTTTCCCTGTGCCGGATGCGCCGTAAGTTTCAGCGTCGGCGGTCAACTGCGCTTCGGTTTCCATGCTTGCACTCCGGTCGTCGTGGGCCGCGGCTCGTCGCGCGGCAGGTGAGGGAATGAACGTGTTGTCTACAGCACCGCGAGCGTGGTGTTGGGAATGTCGGTGACGAGCATGTGTCCCGGCTTGTGAGCGATCGCGAACGGCAGACGCGCGCTTTCGATGGCGGCTTGCGGTGTGACGCCGCAAGCCCAGAACACCGGCAGTTCGTCGCTGCGCACTTCGACAGCGTCGCCGAAATCGGGACGCGCCAGATCGCGAATGCCGATCAGCGACGGATCGCCGATATGAACCGGCGCGCCGTGCACGGCGGGAAAGCGGCTGGTGATCTGGATCGCGCGGATGGCGTCGGCGGCCTTCATGGGCCGCATCGACACGACGCGGTTGCCGCCGAATACGCCGGCCGCCACGTTGCGCTCGCGCGTGCGATACATCGGCACGTTGACCTGCTGTTCGATATGACGTAACGCGATGCCTTCGCGCCGCAGCATTTCTTCGAAGGAAAACGAGCAGCCGATCGCGAACACCACCAGGTCGTCGCGCCACAGTTCGTCGAGACTGCGCACTTCCTCGGCGCGCTCGCCATGCCGGTACACGTAAAACGCCGGCACATCGTTGCGGATGTCGAGATCGGCGCCGAGCGCGGGCACGCGCCAGTCGCCCGGTTCGCCGATACCCAGCAGCGGACACGCTTTCGGGTTGAGCGTGCAGAAGCGCAGAAAATCGTCGGCGTATTGATGGGGCAGGATGGCGAGGTTGGCTTGCGCATAATCTCCGCAGTAGCCGGCGGTGGGACCGGACAATCGGCGAGCGCGAATCTGCTGACGAAACTCGGATGGCGTGTAGGACATGAACTGCTCGGCTCCAGGTAGACCGGTGTGGCTGAAAACACTTCAGCGTTGCGACCCAGATTAGTAACGTCAAAAATATCCATCCAGCGAGTTTTTATTGCGTTTCGTTAAATTAAACTTAACAGCGCCGCAGCCGGTTTGCGGCGATGATCGCGTGCATTCCGCCGTTGTTGAGAGAGCTCCGCAATGAATACCCGCTTTGTCGAAACCTTTCTGACGCTCGCCCGCCTGGGCAGTTTTCGCGCGACCGCCACCGCCATGCACGCGACGCCCGCCGCGATTTCGTTGCGCATCAAAACGCTCGAAGCCGAGTTGGGCGTCGAGTTGATCGAGCGCGATGCCGCTGACTTTCAGCTCACCGCGAATGGCGAGCGGCTGCTCGCGCATGCGCGCTCGGTGGTGCAGGCCACGCGCTCGCTGCAACTGGCCGCTCAGGACGAGACGCAAGTGGCGACGCGTTTGCGCCTCGGCGTGATCGAGACGGTGGTGCATAGCTGGCTGCCGGACTACATCCGGATGCTGAACCTCGAATACAACCGCATCGTCGTGGACCTCACCGTCGATTCGAGCGCGATACTCGGACCGCGTTTGCGGGCGGGCGAACTGGATCTGGTGATTCAGGTGGACGAAACCGCGGAGCACGAGGCGTCGATCGTCTCGACCTTGCTGGCGAGCTATCCCGTGCGCTGGATCGCGCGCAGCGATCTGATACCGGCCAGCCGCGCGAAACATGTGCAGACGGTATTGAGCAAGCCCGTGCTGACGTTCGGCCGTGGCACCGCGCCTCAAATCGCGGTCGAAGGGATCGTGCAGGCGCTCGCAAAGCGCGCCGGCGTGCCGCTCGCGCAGACGCAGGTGACCTGCATGCCGTCGGTCGCGGTGATCGTGAAACTGCTGCGCGACGGTTATGGGGTGGCGGCCGTGCCCGCGTTATTCGTCGAGCCTTATCTGACCCGTGGCGAACTGGGCCAATTGCAGGTACGGCCATTGCCGCCACCGATCGACGTCGCGATGTACTACCGCGACGATGCCGACGTCGGTGTGCTCGCGGCATCCCGTGTCGCGCGCAACGCTTGCGATCAGTATGCGAAGGCGATGGGACGGCAGTTGATCGGGAAACGCTGAGGCATGCTGACGAACACGCCGTGGCTCATTCAGCGCGCGTCCAGACGCCGTCGCACAGTGGCCACGAGCCGATCGAACGAGAACGTGCTGGCGGCGAGCGCGGCGGTATCCGGAAAGTGCTCTCGCGCAATGTCGGTCAATACCTGTCCCGGCGGCGCTTCGATCAGCACGCGCGCGCCCATTTCCTGCATCACGGTGAGCGCGTCGAACCAGCGCACGGTGTAGCGCATGTTGGTCGCGAGATCGTTGCGGATCGCGTCCGCCGTGTACAAAGGACGTCCGCCGCGATTGCCGACATACGTGCTGTGCGGCGCGTGAAAAGGCACGTCCTTAGCGTAAGCGGCCAATTCGTCCGTGGCCTGCGCGAGCAGTTCGCAATGCGACGGCACGCTCACCGCGAGGCGCGTGGCCTTGCGCGCGCCGGCGGCCAGCGCGCGTGCGATGAAGGCGTCGAGCGCTTCGTTCGCGCCCGCTATCACGATCTGGCGCGGCGCATTCACGTTGCCGATGTAGACATGCTGGTGGTCTTCATCGGCATGCCGTACGGCGAGTGTTTCCACTTGATATTCGGTCAAACCGGATATGGCGGCGAGACCGTAGCCGGATGGGTAGGCCGTTTCCATCAGCTCGGCGCGGCGGCGAACCATCTTCAGCGTATCGTCGAAATGAATCGCGCCGCAGCTTACCGCCGCTGCATAGGCGCCGACCGATAAGCCCGCGCTGATCTCCGGCACGAGCTGTTCATCGGCCAGCGCGCGCGTGAGCGCCACGCCTGCCACCGTCAAGCCGATCTGCACGGCGACGGTCGAGCGCAGTGCGTCCGGCGTGTCCAGTGTGAGCACGTCGACGCCGAGCACCTGCGAAGCTTCCTCGAGCGTGTCGCGCACTGCATGATGCCGAGGCAGGCGATGCAGGAACCCATCGGTCTGCGCGCCTTGTCCGGGGAAAAGCAGGGCGAGCATCAGGCGTGGCTACCGTAAGTCGCGGTGGCCCACGGATCGGTAATCAGGCGCGGGCCGCTCGCATGGCGTGCCATCACGCGCGATTTTCCCGCGGCCCATTCGGCCAGCGCCACGCCACCCGCGGGTGTTTCGAGTTGCGCGTCCACGCGAACGCCCACACGTTGCGCCAGTACCTGCAGGTGATCCAGCAATTCAATCGCGTGGTTTCGCGCGAGCGGTTTTTCGTCCATTCGGATGAGCAGATCGAGATCGCTCGACGCCGTCACCGTCGCCACGCGTGTGGCCAGTTCAAAGCCGGCGCTGCCGCTCGGGCCCCACGTCAACGCGGCTAACGGGCCGGCCGCGTCGTCCTGCAACGCGGCGAGCGCGGCGAACGCGGGCAATGCGCCGCGCCCTTCGAGCGGGGTGCTTGACGCCAGCGCTTCCGGCGACACGGCGCTCACTACATCCGCCGACGACGCCCACGTCCCGTAGCGTTGCGAGCGCCCGGCACCGCGCATACCGATTGCAACGAACCCCTCAGCCGCCAGTGCGCGTCTTACGACCGCATACGGCGCGCGTCCGAAAGCCTCGCGCACCCACGCCGGTTCGCCCTCGAAAGCCTGCAAATGTCGCAAGCGCAGCAAGTCATGCGGCCGCCACCGCGCACTGCACGACAACGCGTGGTCGATTGCAAACGGCGGCGCGGCGCACACCTGCATCACGCGGCATCCCATTGTTCGGCGAGACGGCGGCGCACTTCGATCGACGCCGCGCGGTTCTTCTGCGCCGCCGCCGATTCCAGCCGATGCGCGAGGTTGCGGCGACCATCGTCGCGCACGCTGCGAATCTGTTCGCTCAGAACTTCGCGCACGCGCTCGATCTGCGCGGCGTCGGGCGCGTCGGCATCGATGCCGTCGATCAACTGGTCCAGCAGGCCGAGCTTGGCGAACGACGCCATCGAGTACGACATCGGCACGATGGTTTCGCCGAGCGCGTCGAGTGCTTCGACCGTGCGGCGCGTGACGCGCGCGGCGGCTTCCTTGCCCATGGCGTGAACCATGGTGCCGGGCGCGTCGAGCGCGACGATGCGGTTGGCCTGATAACCGTGCGCGAGGAAGGCGCCCGACATCGCCGGTCCGACGATCAGCGCGATCACGGGATGACCCGCGTCGCGCGCGGCCGCGTAGGCGTCGACGGCCGCCGCACACGCGAGGTGAATGCCGAGCATTTCCTCGCGATAGCCGTAAGCCTGACTTTTCACGTCGACGATCGCGACGATCGGGCGGCGCGTGCCGCTCGCTTCGTCTCGTGCAATGACGTCGCGCACGGCGCGAGCGAGCCGCCAGCCCTGTTCGAGGCCGACCACGTTGTCGGTGGCGCGAGGAAAGCGGTTTGATGGATCGGGCACCACCGAGAAGAAGTGGGCGGTTTCGTCGCCGAGTTGCGCGTCGCCGCTCCACACGGGCGCCTGGCTGGCCGATTCGCCGGCGAGCGCCTGGAACCAGCGCGCGCCGCGGCTGAGTTGTACGTCGCTCATGCTTGCTCCTTGCGCAATGCGTTCTGCTCGTTCTGCGCCTGACGGTTGAACACGTCGCGCATGGTTTCCGGCGTGACGCTGGCGGGATCGATCCGCGCGAGCCGGTTCAGAAAAAGGTCGACCTGTTCGGTGCGATGCGCGGCCGGCACACCTTGCGTGAACGCGGTACGCACGGCGGCGCGCACCGCGTCGGCATCGTCGTCGACCAGTTGATCGGCGAGCGCGGTTGCCGTTCGCTGTTCGCCGCCGATCAGTTGCCACACGCGGCGGCGATCGCTGGCGTCGAGTTCTTCGATGCCGGCTTCCTGTTCGATCACTTCGGGGCCGTTCATGCCAAGCCGCCCCTGCTTCGTGACGACCAGATACGAGCACAGCGCAGCCGCCAGCGACATGCCGCCAAAGCAGCCGACCATGCCCGCGATCACGCCGACCACCGGCACATGCCGGCGCAGCGCGACGATCGCGGCCTGAATCTCGGAGATCACCGCGAGGCCGAGGTTGGCTTCCTGAAGCCGCACGCCACCGGTTTCGAACAGCACGACCGGCCGCACGATCTTGCCGTTTTCGCAGTCGCGCAGGGCCAGTTCGAGCGCCGCGGCGATCTTGCTGCCCGACACTTCGCCGATGCTGCCGCCCTGGAACGCGGATTCGATCGCGGCGACCACGGCGGGCTCGCCGTCGATGGTGCCGCGCGCGATCACGCAACCGTCATCCGCCTGGCAGACGACGCCTTGCAGCGGCAGCCACGGCGACTCGATCCGGTCGAATGGACCGAGCAGTTCGCGGAAGGTGCCCGCGTCCAGCAGTGAGCGGGCGCGTTCGCGCGCCGGCAGTTCGATGAAACTTTCGCGCAGCATCGGCGCGGGATGGGTGCTCGCAACCGTATTCATGCGTCGTCTCCCTGTTCGGCGGCTTCGACGGCTTCCGCGAGCCGCAATGCGACCACGCCGGGCGTCGCGCCGAAGTCGTTGATTTCGATTTGCGCGGCGCCGTCGTAGCGAGTGAAGAAGCGGTCGAGCACGCTTTTCCAGATGTGGCTGTAGCCGTCCACGCTGGTGCGCACGACCACATGCGCGCTCAGCGCGCCGGCCGGATCGGCGGGCGAGAGCAATACTTCAAGGTCGCCCGAACCCACCACGCCGACATGCGCGCGGGTCGTGACGACGCGTTGCGCCGGATAGTCGAAGGTCAGATGTTCCATGAGTCCTGGCTCCCGCTGGCGTCGTGATGCGCCAGCATGTCGAGAAAGAGAGTGGCGGCGAGCAGATCGGCTGCGCCGCCGGGCGATGCATTGAGCGACAGCAATTCGCGTTCGAGCACAGCGAGGGCGGCGCGGCCCGCGGGCGTCGAGCTGCCGCCCGCGTCCAGTACGCGTTGCGCGCCGTGCTGTCCGGCGTGCAGGCCGGGCAACCCCGCGCGATGCAACAGGCAGGTGTCGTCCAGCAACGCCATGATCGAGAGCAGGGCGTCGACGCGCGCTTCGTTTTCGTCGATGCCTCGCGCGCGTGCCGCGAGCAAAGCGGGCAGCCCGACGTCGATGACGTGCGGGAAGCCGTCTTGCGCTTCGCGGCGCGCGCCACCGACGTGGTAGCGCTGACGCGCGCGCTCGCCATGACTGTCTGACGGTGCGGCAAAGCGATCCGGGAAGCACGCGATCTGCGCGGCCCCCGTGCAGATTCGCGATGCGTTCAGACCCATGGCGCCTCCAGGCAGCGACGCGCCCGCGACCAGCAGCCCGACGATCCAGATCGCGCCGCGATGCGCGTTGCTGCCGCCTGTGGCGTGCAGCATGTCCAGTTCGCCGGCGCGGCCGATCTGCGCGAGCTCGGTGCGCAGCAACGCGGACGGTTCGCACCGGCGGCGCGCTGCGCGTGCGAGTGCGGCAAAGGTCGGCTCGAGTGCGTTGGCCGAACGCAGCATGGTGGCGAGATCGAGGTCGCGATGCGCGCCGCTGCCGCGCCGGTCGACCAGCGCGGGCTTTGGCGTGAGTTGCGCTTCGTCGATTAGCGCGGAGACTGCGTAATGGGCGAGTTGCGCGTCGGAGGGCGCGGGCGCGAGGCGGGCGGTGCGCGGAGCGGTGTGCAGAACGGTCGTGCGGTCAGCGGCGCCGGCAAGTGCAGCCACTCCAGCCACTCCGGCAGGTCCGGCGCGAAGATCGGCCTGCGTCGCGCGTACGGCGCGAGCGCTCGGAGTCGACGCTTGCGCCGTACGCGCGAGCAAAGCAGCGGGCGCCATGCTTACCAGCTCCTGAAGCGCGCCGGCGGTTCGTACAACCCCCCCGACCACGTCACCAGATCGTCGATGCTGCGCGCCGCCAGCAGCGAGCGCTTGGCCTCGCCGCGACGAATGCCGAGATCCTCGGGATACGCGACGATGCCGCGCCGGCGCAGCTCCGCGGTCTTCTCCGGTTTGGCGCGCAGCCCGATCGGCGTCACGCCGGCCACGGCGGCGATCGCCGCGCGCCGCTCGTCGATACCTTCGGCCTTATGCAGATGCGCGATGCCTTCCTCGGTGACGACATGGCTGACGTCGTCGCCGTAGATCATCACGGGCGCGATCGGCATGCCGCTTTTCGCGCCGACCGCGACGGCGTCGAGTTCATCGACGAAGGTCGGCTCGCCGCCTTTCTTGTAGGTCTCGGCCATTTGCACGACGAGCTTGTGGCCACGCGACACCGGGCCCTGATCGCGCAGCAGCTTGAGCCACGCTTCGCTCGAATGACGCCGGCCGCGCGGATCGTGGCCCATGTTCGGCGCGCCGCCGAACCCGGCCAGACGCCCCCGCGTGACGGTGGACGAATTCGCGTCCGCATCGATCTGCAAGGTCGAGCCGATGAACAGATCGACGCCGTATTGCCCGGCCAGTTGGCAGAGCACGCGGTTCGAGCGCAGGCTGCCGTCGTTACCGGTAAAGAAAACGTCGGGACGCGCCTCGATATACGCCTCCATGCCGACTTCGCTGCCGAAACAATGAATGCTGTCGACCCAGCCCGATTCGATCGCGGGAATCATGGTGGGATGTGGATTGAGCGTCCAGTTACGGCAGATCTTGCCTTTCAGGCCGAGCGACTCGCCGTAAGTGGGCAGCAGCAATTCGATCGCGGCGGTGTCGAAACCAATACCGTGATTCAGCGATGTCACACCGTACGGTTCGTAGATGCCGCGAATCACCATCATTGCGGTGAGCACCTGCAGGTCGCCGATATGGCGAGGATCGCGCGTGAACAGCGGCTCGACGGCGAACGGCCGGTCCGCCTGCACGACCACGTCGACCCATGAGCCCGGAATGTCGACGCGCGGCAATTCGTCGACGATCTCGTTGACCTGAACGATCACGATGCCATGACGGAAGGCGGCTGCCTCGGCAATGGTCGGCGTGTCTTCGGTATTCGCGCCGGTGTACAGATTGCCGTGACGGTCGGCCTTTTCCGCGCACAGCAGCGCGACGTGCGGCGTCAGATCCACGAACATGCGCGCGTACAACTCGACATACGTATAGATCGCGCCGATTTCCAGCTGACCGTCTTCGAGCAGTTGCGCGACCCGCAGGCTTTGCGGCCCGGCGAACGAGAAGTCGACTTTATGCGCGATGCCGCGCTCGAACAGCGTCAGATGCTCAGGACGGCCAATGCTCGAAATTAGCAGATGCACGTCGTGAATCTTTTGCGGATCGACCTTGGCGAACGAGCGCGACAGGAAGTCGGCCTGTTTCTGGTTGTCGCCTTCGAGGGCGACGCGGTCACCTGGCTGAATCAGCGTTTCGAGGGCATCGACGATACGGTTCGACGGCAGCACGCCGTCTTCCAGCCAGGGTGCAATGGCGGCGAGGCGGCGGTTCTTTTCGTCGCGGCGCGTGGTCCACGAACGGGCGGCGGTAGGGGGCGACACTGCGGACGCAGCGGCTTGGGCGGGTCGGTTCATCGGCTTCTCTCAGCTCCCGGTGGCGGCGCGCGGGCGTCTGCCGCGCGGCTTGGGTTGATTCGCTAGCGCGGCTTCAGCCTGCGCGCGCTCGGTCAAAAAACGATAAAGCAGGTCGCCCGTGCCCAGCAGATGCGCGACAACCAACGCCTGCGCGGTGGGCACGTCGCGGCGTTGCACGGCGTCGAGCAGGGCGGCGTGTTCATTGTCGGACTCGCCCTTGTACGACGGCAAGCCGAACTTCAGGCGTAGATATCGTTCGCCGCGCCGGTGCAGCGTACCGATCATGTCGGCAAGCTGCGGACGCGCCGCGGGCGCGTACAGGCTCATGTGAAACGCCACATTGCGCTCGACATACAGCCAAGGGTCGGCTTCGCGTTCGGCGGCGCGGCACAGACCGGCGCTTTCGCGCAGCGTGGCGGCGGTGTGATGGGGAATCGCAAGACCGATCGCAAGGCTTTCCAGCGCCGAGCGGATCTCGTAGATCTCGCGCGCTTCTTCCGCCGACAAAGGGGCGACGGTCGCGCCTTTGTGTACAGCGGCTTTGGCCCATCCCTCGCTCTCCAACTGCCGCAAGGCCTCGCGCACGGGAATTGCGCTGACTGAGAAATGCCGCGCGATCGCGTCTTGCCGCAGCGGGGCGCCAGGCGCCAGCGTGCCGTTGACTATCGCCGCACGCAGCGCCTCCGCGATCAGGTGGGACGTGCTCTCACGCGGCGCGGCCGCAGGTAAAAGCGGGCTTTGCGCCGAAGCGTCCAGGGGAAAACCATCTATTGCATCGCTCATAATATTAAATATTATATATGAAAAGACGCGAATTACAGGCGGGCAAACCCGCAAAAGATTTTTGCCGTTCTGCTCGCCAATGCTCCTGACCCGTCGTGCATGGACGCCGTCAGGTCATCACAACCGCGCCATCTCTCGTCATTGCCGTTACGTACATTAACCGTTGGGCCGGAGGAGCATGATGAATTCACTAACCGACCGCACGTCGGTCACGCGGCGTCGCACGCCGCTCAATCGTTCGCAGATCGCAGGCTTCTGGGGAGCGTGGGCAGGCTGGACGCTCGACGGGATGGACTCGTTCATCTATGCGCTCGTGCTGACGCCGGCGTTGACCGAACTGCTGCCGCGCTCGGGTTATGCCGCGACGCCGGCGAACGTCGGCCTCGCCGGTTCGATCCTGTTCGCGCTGTTTCTGGTCGGCTGGGGCCTGTCGTTCATCTGGGGGCCGCTCGCCGACCGCTACGGCCGCACCAAGGTATTGGCCGGCACGATCTTCACGTTCGCGATTTTCACGGGCCTCGCGGCGACCTCGCACAACGTGTGGGAACTCGGCATCTATCGTTTCATTGCCGGTGTCGGTATTGGCGGCGAGTGGGCGCTGGCCGGGACGTATGTGGCGGAGGCGTGGCCGGAGGATCGCCGCAAGATGGGCGCCGGTTATCTGCAGACGGGTTACTACGCCGGCTTCTTCCTCGCTGCGGCGCTGAATTACACGGTCGGCGTGCATTACGGCTGGCGCGCGATGTTCCTGACCGGCGCGGTGCCCGTGGTGGTCGCGATTCTGATCCTGCTGCGCGTGAAAGAGTCGGAGAAGTGGCAGAAGGCCGAGGCGCGCACGGTGCGCACCAAACCGCTGCGCGAGATCATGGGACCGGCGTATCGGCGCCGCACCTGGGTGGCCTGCATTCTGCTGACGATCGCCATCATCGGGTTGTGGGCCGGCGCGGTGTACGAGCCGTCCGCCGTGATTCAACTGGCGACCAAGGCCGGCATGGCCAAGAACGACGCGATCAGAACGGCCTCGCTGGCCACGGGCTTGTTGTCCATCGCGACGATCCTCGGCTGTCTCGCGTTGCCGCCGCTAGCCGAGCGCATCGGCCGCAAGAAGACGCTGGCGATCTACTTCCTCGGCATGGCGATCGCGATCGTCGGCAGTTTCGGCTGGGCATTTTATTTGCCTAACGGTCTCGCGCCGTTCATTGCGTGGCTGTTCGTGCTGGGATTCTTCGGTGGCAATTTCGCGCTGTTCAGCTTGTGGCTGCCGGAGCAGTTCGAAACACGGGTGCGAGCGACGGCGTTTGCGTTCTGCACGTCGTTCGGGCGGTTCGTCGGCGCGGGCGTCAATTTTCTGCTCGGCGCGGCAGTGCTGCATATGCATACGCTCGGCGTGCCGGTGGCGCTGACGGCGCTGGCATTTATCGTCGGCCTGTTCGTGATTCCGTTTGCGCCGGAGACGAAGGGCGAGGTGTTGCCGCAGTGAGCTGGCGGCTTGGCTGAGTGGGGTGAGGCTGACCTCGCGCATGATTGCGTGCCGTCAGCCTTCGCAAGGGCGGTTCAATCGTCGGATCGTCGGCATGCATCTCATTCTGTGAAACTAATTCGGCATCCAGATGAAGTGGGTTGCGAACCTCTGCCAGGTTACCGGCGATTAATCGCACGAATGCCGTCGCGCCCGTCCACCCGGCCGCAGCAACGAAAGCAGCGGCCACCCGAGATTGACCCCCAGACTCGCGACCACGATCAACGCCATGCCGGCAAGCTGCGGCATCGATAACGCCCGCCCGTACACAACGGCATCCACCAGGATCGCCGTCAACGGGTACACGAACAGCAACACGGCAATGATCGGCGTGCTCAGCTTGGGCAACGCGCCGTAAATCAGCACATACGACAGTCCCGTATGCAGCACGCCCATGCCGACCAGCCAGAACCACTGCATCGGGCCGATATGCTCAGCGGTGAGCGGCGCAATGAACGGCAGGCACACGACGCCCACGGCACACTGCGCGAGCGTCAGCAGATGCGGCCGTAAATCGCCGAGCCCCTTGGCGATCACCGTAACGCTCGCATACAGCACCGAACCCGCGAGCGCTTCACCAATGCCGATCAGATAGCTCGTGTGGCCTTGCAGATGCTCAGTGGCCGCAACGCCCGACGCGAGCACGAGTCCCACGAAGGCAGTCGCAATCCATCCGAGCCGGTCCACGCCGAGTCGCTCGTTGAACAACGCCGCGCCCATCAGCACGACCCAGAACGGCTGCACGTGAAATACCACGGTAGCGACCGCGATGCTGGTGCGATGAATCGCATCGAAGAACCCGACCCACTGCGTGACCATCAGCACGCCCGAGATCAGCGCGAGCGCGACGGTGCGTCGCGTGAAATGCGCGTGCGTGAAGAAGCCTTTCCAGGCGCAATACGCGGCGAGCGCGAGAAAGCCGAACAGGCAGCGAAAGAACACCAGCGTCAGCGCGCCGAGCCGCGCTTCCTCGACGAAGATCCCGATGGTGCCCATCAACAGCCCGCCGCTGGCCAGCGTGATGGCGCCTTGTTGACGTTGGGTGAGGGACATGCGCAGCGGTCTCCGTGATGGGATGTCGCGAGTATTGCGCGGCTTGCACGGTACCGACAAACGAATTAAATTGAGCAATTCCATAAGCTGAATTGATAAATCATGCACCCGGAATTCGACGTCGATCTGTTGCGCACTTTCGTCGCGGTGGTGGAAACGGGCAGCTTCACGAAGGCGTCGGCGACCGTGCATCGTTCGCAGGCGGCCGTCAGCATGCAGATCAAGCGGCTCGAAACCATGCTCGGCACGACGCTGTTCGCCCGCAATACGCGCAATCTGTCGCTCACGCGGCCGGGCAATACGCTGCTCGAATACGCGCGGCGCGTGCTGGCGCTGCATGAGGAAGCGTGGTCGGCGATCGTGCGGCCCGAGGTCACCGGGCGCGTGGTGCTCGGTGCGCCGGACGATTACGTATCCTCGTTGCTGTCGCCCGTATTGCGGCGTTTTTCGAATCTGTATCCGCATGTGGAGATCGAAATCGTCTGCGCGCAGAGCACCTCGCTCGCGCCGATGCTGGCCGACAACAAGATCGACCTCGCCTTCGTCACGCGCGACCGCAAGTTGCGCGGCGAATTCGTGCGCAGCGAGCCGATGGTGTGGGTGGGGGCGTCGGTGGATACACCGGTGCTGGCGGCGTCGCCGCTACCGGTGGGACTTTACGAGCCGGGCTGCGTGGCGCGCCAGCATACGCTGGCCGCGCTGGACGGCGCGCGTGTCCGCTATCGCGCGGCGTTCAGCAGCGCGAGCCTGATGGGGCTGGTGGCGACCGTGGATGCGGGGTTGTCGGTGATTGCGCTCACGCGTTGCAGCGTGCCGCCGCGCTTCGCGATTCTCGGTGAAGCGCAGGGCTTGCCGAGCATCGCGCCGCTGGAAATCGTGGTGGCGCGCAGCGCCAAGTCGGACCGGCCGACGTGTGATTACCTGGCCGCGCAGATGGTGCAGGATTTGTCGGTGCGGCCTCAGTCGCGCGGGGCGGCCGCTTAACGGCGAGACGAGGTGACGGCGAGTCGAGTTGCCGAAGGCGGCTAAGTCCGCTAAGTCCGCCTTCGTACCTTCTGATGTTCAAACGCGGCGACTAGGCACGCGCGTAGGCCGTCACCTCGCCATCTACCGCGAGCCGGACCTGTTCGCCTGGCCGCGGGGAAAGATAACCAGGCACGCGCGCGCGGATCAGGGTTCGCGTGCCGGAACGCAGTTGCAGCGCGACGCCTGCGTCCTGTCCCTGGAAGACCACTTCCGTGACGACCGCGTCATGCACCGTTGCGCCGTTGTGCAGCGTGTCCTCGGCGCGCAGCAGCCGGATCTGCTCGGGCCGCACCATTACATCGACAGCGCCTTCGCCTATCGGCCCGGACAGCGGCAATTCGCCCAGTTCGCAACTCACGCGGTTCTGACTGACCATGCCCGGCAACAACACCGCCTCGCCGACGAACGACGCCAGCTCGCGCGTCACGGGCCGACGGTAGAGGTTTTCCGGCGTCGCCGTCTGGATCAGCCGGCCGTTCCACAACACGGCCACCTCATGCCCGAGCGACAACGCCTCGGATTGATCGTGCGTGACCAGCACGGCCGTCGCGCCGGTCGCGGCCAGCGCGCTTGCCACGGCTTGCCGGGTTTCGAGCCGCAACGCGGCATCGAGCGAGGAGAAAGGTTCGTCGAGCATCACCAGCGTGGGCGACGGCGCGAGCGCGCGCGCCAGCGCGACGCGTTGCTGCTGGCCGCCCGATAGCTGCTGCGGCGCGCGTTCGCCGAAGTTCGCCGGCAAGCCGACCAGCTCCAGCAACTCGGCCACGCGATGCCGCGCGCGGCGTTGCGCGCGCGGCAAGCCGAACACGATGTTCTCCGCCACGGACAGATGCGGAAACAGCGCGCCTTCCTGCGGCACGTAGCCGATATGGCGCTGTTCCGACGGCACATGCAGACCGTCGCCGGCCACGCGGCGGCCGTCGATTTCGACACTGCCGCCATCCGCGCGTTCGAAACCGCACAAGAGGCGCAGCAGCGTGGTCTTGCCGCTGCCCGACGGACCCAGCAGCGCGAGCAGCGTGCCGCGCTCGACGGAAAGATCGATGCCGTGCAGCACCGGTTGGCCGTCGAAAGATTTTTGCAGCCCGCGGATACGAAGTTCGCTCATGACAATCCGATGGTAAAAGCGCGGCGCGTCAGCCGCGTTCGCCGAGTAGCGCCGACTTGCCGAGCAGCGTGAACAGCAGGCCCGAGGCGAATAGCGAAATGCCGGTGAGCAGCGCCGCGTACGGCGCGGCGGCGGCGAACGCCATGGTCGAGGTGTCGGCCCAGACCTGGGTGGCGAGCGTTTGCGTGTCGAGCGGGGAGAGCAGCAGCGTCGCGTTCAGTTCGGTGACGACCGAGATGAACACCATCGCTGCGGCCGCGCCGAGTCCGGGCGCCGCCAGCGGCAACACCACGCGAAACAGCGTTTGCGACCAGTTCAGGCCGAGTGCGCGTGCGGTCTCTTCGAGGCGCGGTTGTGCCTGCATGAAGGCGGCGCGCACGCTGACCAGCGCCACCGGCATGAACAGCATCGCGTAAGCGATCACCAGCAATGTCGCGCTCTGATAGAGCGGTTGCAGCACGTGCACCGCGAGCGACACGATCGCCAGTGCGATCACGAGACCCGGCACGCCTTGCGCGAGAAACACCGTGCGTTCGAACAGCGTCGCGAAACGGGTCGGATAGCGCACCAGCAGGAACGCGAGCGGCACGACCAGCAGCGTGGTCAGAAACGCGGCGGCCAGACCGAAACCGAGCGACGAGAGCGTCGCATTGAACAGCAGTTCGGGCGACACGTCGGCCGGCGTGACGGCGGCCGCGCCCGGTTGTGTGAGCCAGTAGCCGATCATGCCGAGCGGCACGCCGAGCGTGGTGAGCGACAGCAACGCAAAGCCGCCGACGACGATCCAGCGCCACACGCCGAGGTCGTAGCGCAACACCGCGCGGCGGGTGCCGCGATCGACGCGTTCATAACGCGCCGCGCCGCGCACGCGGAACTCGAATGCCAGCGCGATCAGGCAGATCACGATCAGCAGGCACGCGAGCAGCGACGCGCCGCCGCCATCGAAACTGGTGCGGAATTCCGCGTAGATCTGCGTGGTGAACGTGTGAAAACGCAACAGCGTGAACGCACCGAACTCGGACAGCACGCCGAGCGCGACCAGCAGCATGCCGCCGAGCAACGCGGGACGCAGTTGCGGCAGCACCACGCGAATGAAGGTGGTCCAACGGTTGCAGCCGAGTGCGCGCGCGCTTTCTTCGAGCGCGGGATCCATGCTGCGCAGCGCCGCGGCGACCGGCAGATAGACGAGCGGAAAATACGCGCAGGTGAGCACGAGCAGCGCGCCCGCGAAGTCCTGCAAATCCAGGCTCAGCGACACCCATGCATAGCTCGAGATAAAGGCCGGCATGGCGAGCGGCGCGGCGCTCAACACGGCCCACGCGCGGCGTCCCGGCAAGTGCGTGCGTTCGACGAACCACGCGGCAGCCGTGCCGACCACCGCGCAGACCAGCGTGGTCGAGACTGTGATCATCAGCGTGTTGATCAGCAGTTCGCCGACCAGCGGACGGAAGATCAGATCGATCGCCTCGCCGGCGCCAAAGCTCGCGGCGCGCCAGAACGTCAACGCGATCGGCAGCAATACCAGCAAAGCGCTCAGTGCCGCCGCCGCGAACAGGCCACGCGGCGCGCGCGGACGGGCGCGCGCCGGCGCAGTGGGGACAACCGGCGGGCCGGCTGACAATGCTTCGCTCATTTACAGGAGGCCTGCCTGGCGCAGCAGCTTGCCGGCCTGGCTGTCGTCGCCGAGTTGCTGGATGGTCAGCGGCGGCGGGCTCAGTTCAGCGAACGGTTTGAGAATCGGGTCAGGCGCGACACCTGCGTGCAGCGGATATTCGAACATGACGTGGCTATTCGCCATCAACTGCTGCGCGCGGTCGCTGACCAGGTACGCGAGAAACTTCTGGGCGCCGTCCGTGTTGTGCGCGGACTTCAGCACCGCGGCGCCCGACACGTTCACGGCCGCGCCGGCGTCGCCGTTGCCGAAGTGATAGATCGCGCTGCGGGTTTTGCCGTCGCCGAGTTCGGCATGCAGGCGCGCCCAGTAGTAGTTGTTGATCAGTCCGGTCGCGACACCGCCGCGGTTCACTGCGGCGACCACGCCTTCGTCGTCGTCGAAAATCTGCGCGTTGGCTTTCAGGCCCTTGAGCCACTGCACCGTTTGCGCCTCGCCCTTCAACGCGAGCACCGCGGAGACGAGCGGCAGGAAGTCACCGTCGCTCGGGGCAATGCCGATCTTGCCTTTCCATTCCGGCTTGGCGAGATCGAACAGCGATTGCGGCAGTTGCGATGCCTGCACCTTGGTGGTGTTATAGGCGAGCACGTTTTCACGCGCGGTCACCGCCACCCATGCGCCGCTCGGCGAACTGAAGCGCGCCGGCACGGTGGCGAGCGTCGAGGCGTCCACCTTGTTCAGCAGGCCTTTCTCTTCGAGCAGCATGAGCTCGGGCGAGTTTTCCGTGAAGTACACGTCGGCGGGCGTGGCGGCGCCTTCGGCGACGATCTGCGCGGCCATGGCCGGCCCTTCGCCGTTGCGGATCTTCACCGAAATGCCCGACTGTTTTTCGAAGTCCTTGGCGAGCAGATTGACGACCTGCTCGTGCTGCGCGTTATACAGCGTGATCGACGCGGCGTGCGCCGCCGACGGCACCGTCGCGAAAGCGGCCAGCGTGAGCGCGGCCGCGCTGCTCAGAACACGCAGACGAGTGCCAAACCAGTTGTAAGCCATGATCCAGAAATCCGTTGTGATGTGATAGTTGATTTGTGTTTTGCCGACTGCGCGGCTCGCATTACGCCTCGAACAATCCCGCGCCGATATACGAACCCGGCTTCGCGCCCGGCGGCACGGCGAAAATCGCGCTGCCTACGTGCGTCGTGAACTGGTTCATCATGTCGAACTTCGCGAGCTTGTCGTTGATCGGAATGAAGCCGGTGCGCGGGTCGCCCTGATGCGCGATGAAAATGAGGCCCGCGTCGTATTCGGTTTCCTGGCGCCATGGCGGCCAGCGTTCGATGTAGAAGTTCGTGCCGTCGTTATACGAGTACGATCGCCGCAGAATCTGCGCGCCGTTGTTGCTCGCCTGATTCGACAGACGCACGTGCGAGTTCTCCGGAATCACCGGATTGCCGTCCTTGTCCTCTTCCTTCAGGTCCACGGCGTCGAATTCGTTCTTCTTGCCGATCGGCGCGCCGCTGTACTTGTGGCGCCCGAATACCTGTTCCTGGAAGTCCAGCTCGGTGTTGTCCCAGTGCTCCAGCGTGATGCGGATGCGTCGCACGACGGTGTAGGTGCCGCCTTCCATCCACGGCGCGTCGGCGCTGGCGCCGGCCCACACGAATTCGTTCATCAACTGCGGCTTCGCGGTGGACGGATTGTTGGTGCCGTCCTTGAAGCCCATCAGATTGCGCGGCGTCTGACCGCGCGGACCCGACAGGAAACCGGACTGGCCCCAGCGCATCGCCGCCGTGCCGTAAGCGAGACGCGCCAACTGCCGGACCGCGTGAAACGCGACCTGCTGATCGTTCGCGCAGGCCTGAATGAACAGATCGCCGCCGGTTTTTTCCTTGATCAACTGGTCGCCGTTAAAACGCGGCAGATCGACGAGCGCGGCGGGGCGGCGCGCGGCGAGGCCGTAGCGATCCTTGCCTTCGTGCGTGAAAAGACCGGGGCCGAAGCCGAAGGTGATCGTCAGGCCGCAGGGGCCGAGGCCGAGCACATCGCCGGAATCGGGCGCGGCCTTGTTGTCGCCGGCGTCGCCGGTCGCCAGCGGCGCGGCCGTGCCGCCTTGCGTGAGACGCGCGGCCGCGTCGGTCCACGCGCGCAGCAGCGCGATCACGTCGTCACGTTTCTCCGTGGTCAGATCGAGCGCGGCGACGTAGGTGTGGCTTTGCTGCGGTGTGACGATGCCGCCCTGATGCGCGCCGTAGAACGGCTCGACGGCAAGTTGCGGATCGACGGGTGCATGCGCCTGCGTTCTGGCGAGCGCGCTCTGCGACGTAGCCAGCCCCGCGCCGAGGCTCGCGCCTGCTGCGACCGCGGCGCCGCCCGCCTTGAGAAACCCGCGCCGTGAAGGCCGCGGGGGGTGATCGTTTGCCATGGTTACTTCACCTTCATTTGGCGTTGGAACATTGAAATCACTTCGCGAGCACGAGCGTGTTCACGTCGTCCTGCACGTAGTAGAAACCGTCGCCTTCAGGCGTCATTGCGAGGCCGAACAGATCGCCGTTGCCCGGCGGCGATTGCGCCTTGTCGGTGTCGATCCAGCGCGCGTAAATCTGCTTGCCGCTCGCCGGATCGATTTCGACGATCTGGCCGTTCAGCGCATTGGTCACGAGCAGGTGGCCGTTCGGCGCGGTAACCATGGCGAGCGGGCGGTGCAGCAGGCCGTCGGCGGTCAGTTGACGGCCGACGCCCGCGCTCGTGTCGCGCGTCATCGGTTCGTCGATTTCGGTGATGCGGTTGCCGATCGCGTCGGACACGTAGAGCAGTTTCTGATCGGCCGAAAGCGCGAGGCCGGTGGGGCCGACGAGGAACACGCCCTTATCCGCCTGCGCGCCGAAGTTGCTGCCCACCACCGTTTCTTTCTTGACGACGGGCGGTTTGCCGGCCGGCACGTCGAGATCCAGGCGCAGCACGGTGGCCTGCTTGAATACCGGCGGATTGCCGTCCGCGCCGCCCACGCCGAAGCCGGCGTTGCTGACGAACAGCGTCGCGCTGGTGCCGTCGTCGACGACCGCCATGTTGCCCCACGGGTCATTGATGTTCGGGCTCGTGATGGTCGAGGCGACCTTGCCTTGCGGATCGAGCACGATCAGGCAGCCGGCGCCCTTGGTGCCCGTGGTGCCGTCGTTGCTCGGCGTGCTGCCGACGATTACGTAGCCGGACTTGAGCATCGTCATCGCGGTCGACAGGCCGATACCGCCCGGGCATTCCTTCAGATCGCGCGGCACCGTGGCGAACACCGTCATCTCTTTGGTGTCCGGGTGATAGTTGATGATCGTGCTGCCGGTGCCCTGCAGATTGGTCGAGTTGTTGAAGTTGCCGACCAGCACGTCACCTTGTTTGACGGTGCCCGCCGTGACCGGCGCGACCACCACGGCGTACGGATTCTGGTCGCCGTTGCCCGGCACGGTATTGATCAGCGTGGTGTGATGCTTGACGGTTTCGAGGAAGCCTTGCGGCTCGGCCTGCGCGCTGCCGGCCGTCGCGAATGCGGCCACGCTGACAGCGGCGGCGATCAAAGGCCGTGCGAGCGGCCATGCGAGGGCCCGCGCGGCGCGCGGCGAAAACTTGCGCGTGGGGTTGTTCACGATTGAGCCTCCGTGCCTGCGCACAAAGCGGTGATTGCGGTCATGATCGAAAGCATGGAATTCGATGGGTCGGTAGCGTGTGAGTTGGGCGCGAACGTCATCAGAAATTGATGTTGGTTCGCACGCCGATAACGAACGTGTTGCGTAGCGGCTGGGTCGGATCGTTCGGATTCTGGCCGGCGCCGGCGTTGAACGTGTATTGCGCGTCAGCTTGCAGTTGCCACCACGGATTGACCTGATACTGATAGGTCGCCTCGAGCGTGGTTTCACTGGTCCGTATGCCGTACGGGCTATTGCTGAATGCGCGCGCATCCGTATCGAGCCCGTTCACGTGATTGCCGACCTTGATGTACGTGAGCGCGAGGCCGACGCTATCGTTGTCGCGGCCGGCGAACGGCGCTTTCATGACTATGCCGAGGTTGGCGGCGAGGCTCACCAGGTTGCGGTCGCCGGGCGCGCCCATCACGCGGGCAAATACGCCGATGCTGCGCGCTTCGTCCGGGTCCGGACGCCAGATCATCTGATCGGCCACGGCGTAGAAGCTGTAGTCGCCGTGGTGATTCTGCGCGACGCCGCTCGTCGCCGGATTCGCAAGCGACAAGCCGGTGTTGTCGTAGCGCTGATCCGCGAAGCTGCCGTTGTTGTACCAGACACCGAGCTTGTAGGTGCCCGGCAAACCGCCGCCGCCCGCGCCGACCATTTCGCCGTCGGCCGGCTGGTTGATCGCGTACTGCAATTCGCCGATGAACAGCGTGCCGTTGTGCAGATTGAAGTTGGTGCCGCTCTTGTTGTCCGGGTTGTTGCCGAGCGGATCGCCGTCGAACACGCCGGCTAACGCGGTCAATGAAGGCGTGATCTGGCCGCGCACGCGCACGCCCAGATCGGACAACGGATACGCCGGGCCGCCGGACGGCATGTCGTACGAGGGCAGGGCGGGCCAGCCGAACATCGTGTTGACGAACAGCGCCGAGTACTGGCTCGTGATGAATTCCTGGTCGATACTTTGCTGACCGATCTTCACGTCGAGGCGCTTGTTCAGGAACGACTGCTGGTACCACAGTTCCCACAGGCGGGTGGCGTCATCCGCTTCGATGCCGCTCGCCGTATTCAGTGTGCCGAGCTTGTTGGCGCTGAGATTGGCGCCGTGAATCTGCAACGCGCTGACGTTGAAGAGGCCGCCCGGCAAGCCGAAGGCTTTTTGCGTGTCCAGTTGCACGGTGCCGGTCGTCAGGCCGTCGTAGTCGGCGCCACGCGCGAGACCGCCGCGCAGGTTGGCGAGCACTTCGCTGGTTTCGGTAAGCGTGAAGGTCACACCGTATTTGCCGAGCCACGGGCGCAAGCCGCCAATGTCGCCGAGCATCTGCTGTCGATTCCAGAAGCCGGTCCACTGGTTCGTCTGCGTCGCCTGAATCTTCAGGTCGGCCTCGGGCGCTTCCGGCGTGGCGTCGGGATTGGCTTCGGCCATCGCGGCGCCGGCAGTCAGCGACGCCCAGGCGAATGCCGTGCAAAGCGCGGCGCGCCGCATGGAAGGCAACCGTGAACGGCACGCCGCCTTGGCGCGCGGCTCGGAATCGCGAAACGGACGCGCCTTCGCGCCAGGTCCGTTGAATTGGGCGAACTTCATCGAAATCCTTATTGGTGTTGTATCGACTGATTTGAACCATCGCGGCGCGTTGGCGCGTGCCCGCGATTTTGCCGCATGGTTCGCGACACCCGTTGCAGCAGATGGCGAGATCGTACGCATGCGAAATGGGTGCGTCAACACAAATGAGAACGATTCGCATCAATATTACTGACTTATAACTTTGTTCTTTACGGGCTGCTATTGAACGGCATTTGCATGTAATTCGCCGTCAATGAAAGCGTAATGAAACCGTATGGATCTGGACATATCGAACGCGTTCCGGGGTGTCGTGTCGAACTCGCACGAATACCCGAAACGCCCATTCAGGAGAGGGATATGAACAAACGCAAGATGTTGATTTCGCTGCTGGCGAGCAGCGGTTTGCTGGTGAGTGGCGCGTCGAATGCGCAATTGAATCTCAAACAGTTCGGCATAGGCGGCGGCGACAGTTCGGCGGGCGCCGGGGCGACGGCTTCGTCGGGCGGTGTCTCGCAGTTGTTGCAGACCTATGTGGGGGCGAACCAGCAGGTGCTCAGCGGCCAGTCGAGTCTTGCCTCCGCGATGGGCATGAGCAGCGCGGCGGGGCAGGCGCAGCAGGCGGCGGGATTGCTGAGCGGCGGCACGCCCTCGGTGAGTCAACTGACTCAGGTGGGCAGCACGCAGCAGTCGCTGTCGCAAACGCTGACGCAAGCCTTTGCGAGCCGGGCGAGCGGCAGTGCGTCGGCTACGCCCATCAACAAGGAGGCCTTCACGGACGGGTTGTCGTCGCTGGGTAAAGGCGTGAGCCAATATTCCAGCTTGCAGTCGGGGCTCGGCAGTATCGGCCAGATGAGTCCGTCGTCACTGCTGCAGTCCGGCATGAATCCGCAGACGGCGCAAAGCGCCTCGTACATCGCGCAATCGGCGCCGGGCCAGTTGCAATCGTTGATGTCCACGCTGAGTTCGGCCGTGCAGTTCGCGTCGAGCCACGGCATCAGCGTGCCGTCTATTGCCACCTCGGCGTTGAAGGGCGGGCAGTAAGGGGAAGTAGGCAGGCGGCAGGCAACATACGGCCTCGGCAAAGCGCGCCGCCCTCGCACGGGCGGCGCGGGCCGCTGCCTACGAAAACAGGTAAGCAGCACGGCAGCGAGCGGGCCCTGAAAGCGGCTATGATCGATTTCCGAAACCGCCCGGCCGCAAATCACCGCACACAGCCGCACGCTGTTGCATAAGCGTCCGGCGCCCAAAACCATACCGGAACCCTGCCGATGCCGCACACAGTGAATCTGGAAAACTACTTCGCCCGCATAGGCTACGACGGTCCGCGCGCGGCCACGCTGGAAGTCTTGCAGGCGCTTCACCGGCTGCATCCGCGCGCGATCCCGTTCGAGAATCTGAACCCGCTCACGCGGCGCCCGGTGAAACTGGATCTTGAGGCGGTCGAGCGCAAACTCATCACCGAACGCCGCGGCGGCTACTGTTTCGAACAGAACGCGCTGTTCGCCGACGTGCTGCTTCAGTTGGGCTTCACGGTCACGCCGTTGCTCGGGCGCGTGCTGTGGGGTCGCGAGTCGGACGCCGTTCCGCCGCGCACGCATATGGTGTTGCGCGTCGACATAAGCGGCGAAGCCTGGATCGCGGACGTCGGCTTCGGCAGCGTGACGCTGACCGCGCCGCTGCGGCTCGCCGCGGGCCTCGCGCAGTCCACCGAACTCGGTACGTTCCGTCTTGCCGACGCATCGCGCGAGGCGCTCTATCTCGAAGTGCAGGCACGCGACGAAAGTTGGGCGCGCGTCTATCGCTTCGATCTGCATCCGGTCGAGTGGATCGATTACGAAACCTCGAACTGGTATACGTCGACATCGCCGGAAGCGATTTTTGCGAGCACGCTGATCGTGTGCCGTGTGCTGCCCGAAGCGCGGCTCGCGCTGCTCAACGATCAATTAAGCGAGCGCGCCGCGGACGGCCGGCTCATCAGCGAGCGGCAGCTCGGGAGCGCCGCCGAACTCGCCGCGTGTCTGCGCGATCAGTTCGGCCTGGATACCGGTGAGATCGACATCGCCGAGATATTCGAGCGCGTGCGCACGCCGGCGAAAACCGCGTAGCGACGAACGGCCATGGTCGCGCGCCTCATTTTTCAAACCGTGGTGTGGCTGCTCGGCATGGGCGCGCTGCTGTTCGGCGCGGCGGGCACCTTTGCGTGGCCGGCCGCGTGGTGGTACGTGATCGAGTTGGGCGTGCTGAGTCTATGGATCGGCTTGTGGCTCGCGCGTCATGATCCCGGTCTGCTCGCCGAGCGTCTGTCGCCTTTCGTGCAGGAGCAGCAAAGCCGCTGGGACCGCATATTCATGGTGGCCGTCGCGGTGGTGTGGTGCGGCTGGCTGGTTCTGATGGCGTTCGACGCGATACGCTTTCGTTGGACCGCGCCGCTGCCGGTCGCGCTGGTCAGCCTCGGCTCGCTGTGCGTGTTCCTTTGCCTATTCATGTGCCGCTTCGTGTTCCAGGCCAATAGTTATGCCGCGCCGGTCGTGAAGATCCAGGCAAGCCGGGGGCATAAGGTGATCGACACCGGCCTCTACGCGCATGTGCGTCACCCCATGTACGCCGCCGCGTTGCTGATGTTCGTCGGCACGCCTTTGCTGCTCGGGTCGTTGTGGGGACTCGCCCTCGTGCCGGTCATGGTGATCGGCATCGGCTGGCGCGCGGTGCGCGAAGAGCGCGTGCTGGCCGCGCAACTCGACGGTTACACCGACTACATGGCGCGCGTGCGTTATCGGTTCGTGCCGTTTATCTGGTGAGGCGCACCGCGACACCATCGCTGCGCATCAACCTGTCTAGACAAAACAAAAGGTGCGCTTGCATGCGACGACACGCGCCATCCCCCTCACGCACGTAAAGACTCCCCGAAAAGTCCCGTCGCACGGCATCGTCTAGGGGCTTACCCGATGATCCGGCCAATTTCCCGCAAATTGTCTTGCAGCGGCTTTTTGACTCATGCAGACTTGTCTATACAAATTAAGCAGCGGTTAAACACTCGGTTCGACGGTTTCCTCAATCAAAGGAGTTTCGACGTGAAAGTGAAGCGCACGACGGCAGCAAAAGCATTGATCGGCGCCGTTATCGGCGCCGTGGCAATTTTCGCGGCACCGGTGCAGGCCAAAGACTGGAAGACAGTGACGATCGCGCTCGAAGGCGGCTACGCCCCGTGGAACCTGACCTTGCCAGGCGGCAAACTGGGCGGCTTCGAGCCTGAACTGGTCGCCAACCTGTGCGAGCGCATCAAGCTGCAATGCAACCTCGTGGCGCAAGACTGGGACGGCATGATTCCCGGCCTGCAGGCTGGCAAGTTCGATGTCCTGATGGATGCGATTTCGATTACGCCGGAGCGCGAAAAGATTATCGCCTTTTCGAAGCCGTACGCCGCCACGCCCGCCACGTTCGCCGTGGCCGACGCGAAGATTTTGCCCAAGGCCGCGCCGGGTGCCGGCGTCGTGAAGCTGTCGGGCGATCCGAAGGCCGACCAGCCGACTGTCGACGCGTTGCGCAAGCAGCTGAAGGGTAAGACCATCGGCATCCAGTCGGGCACGGTCTACACCAAGTTCATCAACGACGGCTTCAAGGACATCGCCACGATCCGCGTCTACAAGACTTCGCCCGAGCGCGATCTGGATCTGGCCAACGGCCGCATCGACGCCTCGTTCGACGACGTGACTTACTACGCTGCCAATATCGACAAGAAAGAAACCGCGTCGATCGCGATGGCCGGCCCGAAGATCGGCGGCCCGATCTGGGGCCCGGGTGAAGGCCTGGCGTTCCGCAAACAGGACGCCGATCTGAAAGCGAAGTTCGACACCGCGATCAGCGCCGCGCTTGCCGACGGCACCGTCAAGAAGCTCTCCAACAAGTGGTTCAAGACCGACGTCACGCCTTGATTTGGCGGGCGCCCCGAGCCTGTTGCTTCGCGCGAGGCAACAGCTGTGGGCGGCCCGGCGTTTTCCTGAGCGCGTTCGGAAGATGCGGCGCGCGCGACGGCCTCACTGCGCGAGCCGGCTGGTTCGGATCCGCCGCAGTGGATGAAGATGAGAGGTAGGGAATGGCTCTGATACAGATGCTCGGCTTCGGGCCGGAAGGCTGGGGCGGCGTACTACTGCTCGCGGCATTGATGACGGTCGCGCTCACGCTCGCGGCGCTCGCGGTCGGCGCCGTGTTCGGCGCGCTGGTGGCGGCGGCCAAGCTGTCGCGTTTGCGCACGTTGCGCGTAATCGGCGATATCTACACCACCGTGTTTCGCGGCGTGCCTGAACTGCTCGTCATCTATCTGTTCTATTTCGGCGGCTCGACGCTTGTCACGACCATCGGCCAGTGGTTCGGCGCGGACGGTTTTGTCGGCGTGCCGCCGTTCGTGATCGGCGCGCTTGCCGTGGGCATGATTTCAGGTGCCTATCAGGCCGAGGTGTACCGCTCGGCGGTGCTGGCGGTGTCGCGTGGCGAACTCGAAGCCGCGCGCTCGATCGGCATGCCGACGCTGACCATGGCGCGCCGCATCCTGATTCCGCAAGTGTTGCGTTTCGCGCTGCCCGGCATCGGCAACGTGTGGCAGCTCAGCCTGAAGGACTCGGCGCTGATCTCGGTGACGGGGCTCGCCGAATTGCTGCGCACGAGCCAGGTGGCGGCGGGGTCCACGCACCAATACTTCACGTTCTTCGTGGTGGGCGGCGCGCTCTACCTGCTCATGACCAGCATCTCGAACCGCGTCTTCAACCGCGCCGAAGCGCGCGTGGGCCGGTCCTTCAAGCGCAACTTCGCGCGTAACTGACGAGGGCGGCCATCATGCATTTCGACTTCGACTTTCTGTTCGACACGCTCAAGCAACTGCTCGCGGCTGTGCCGACCACGCTTGGCCTGTTCTTCTGTTCGCTGATTCTCGGCGGCCTGCTCTCGCTCGTGATCGTCACAATGCGCGTGTCGCCGCACTGGCTGCCGAATCGCTTCGCGCGCGCTTATATCCTCGTGTTCCGCGGCTCGCCGCTCCTGATCCAGATGTTCCTCGTGTACTACGGCATGGGCCAGTTCGGCGTGATACGCGAGAGCTTCCTGTGGCCGGTACTGCGCGAGCCCTACATGTGCGCGGTGTTGTCGCTCGCGTTATGCACGGCCGGCTATACCGCCGAGATCATTCGCGGCGGCTTGATGGCCGTGCCGGTCGGTCAGATCGAGGCCGGTTATTCGATCGGCCTGTCGGGCTTCGCGCTGCTGCGCCGCGTGATCGGCCCGATCGCCTTGCGCCAGTGCCTGCCGGCGTATTCGACCGAAGCCGTGTTGCTCGTCAAGTCGACCGCGCTCGCGAGTCTCGTCACCGTGTGGGAAGTGACCGGCGTCGCGCAGCAGATCATTCAGCAAACCTATCGCACGACGGAAGTCTTCATCTGCGCCGCGCTGATCTACCTGTTCCTGAATTTTGTCATCGTGCGGCTGCTCGGCCTGCTCGAAACGCGTCTGTCGCGCCACCTGCGAGCTGCGCGCCCGCAGGCCGCCGTGAGCCGCAAAGTTTCCAGCACCACCGAAGCGCGTCGCGCCGCGCCTTGAACGGCCGCCCATCCTGGATGAATCTGGAGAATCCCATGAACGCTACGGCACCCGTTGCACTGTCGGTCAAGAACATTCATAAATCGTTCGGCGATCACCATGTGCTCAAGGGCATTTCACTCGACGCCCACCAGGGCGATGTGATCTCGATTCTCGGCGCGAGCGGCTCGGGCAAAAGCACCTTTCTGCGCTGCCTGAATCTGCTCGAAACACCCGATGACGGCTCGGTCGCCCTCGCCGGCGAAGAATTGAAAATGAAGCGCCGCAGCGACGGCAAGCTGCAGCCGAGCGACCGCCGCCAGGTGGACCGGGTGCGCTCACAGCTGGGCATGGTGTTCCAGAATTTCAATCTCTGGTCGCATATGACGGTGCTGGAAAATCTGATCGAAGGGCCGATGCGCGTGCAAAAGCGCAGCCGTGCCGAGTCGGTGGAAGAGGCGGAGGCCCTGCTGGCGAAAGTTGGCCTTGCGGAAAAGCGCGGCCACTATCCCGCGCATCTTTCAGGCGGGCAGCAGCAGCGCGTGGCGATTGCGCGCGCGTTGGCGATGCATCCGAAAGTCATGCTGTTCGACGAGCCGACCTCGGCGCTCGATCCCGAACTGGTGGGCGAGGTGCTGCGCGTGATGCGCTCGCTGGCTGAAGAGGGCCGCACCATGCTGGTCGTCACGCACGAGATGGGTTTCGCGCGCCATGTGTCCAATCGCGTGATGTTCCTGCATCAGGGGCAAGTTGAAGCCGACGGCACGCCCGACGAAGTGTTCGTCGAATGCAAGTCGGATCGCTTCAGGCAATTCGTTTCGAGCCATCAGGACCGCACCACGAACTGATCAGTATCACCAGGTAATTTCCAAGTAGAGCGCTGACATGGCCGTAATCCGTTCCAATCGTCCTCTCGACTGGGCTCAGGTGGCAGCGGTTGCCGCCGGCGAGCCGCTCGAGCTTTCCGCCGACGCCCGCGCGCGCATCGCGGCGGCGCGCGTGCTCGTCGAACAGATCGTCGAGCGCGGGATTCGCGCGTATGGCGTGAATACCGGCGTAGGCGCGTTGTGCGACGTGATCGTCTCGCCGTCCGAACAACGCACGTTGTCGCGCAACATTCTGATGAGCCACGCGGTCGGCGTCGGCGCGCCGCTCGGTGTCGCCGAAACGCGCGCGATCATGGCCGCGGCCGTCAACAACTTCGCGCACGGCCATTCGGGGATTCGGCTCGAAGTCGCGGACCAGCTGGTGGCGCTGCTCGACGCGGATTGCTTGCCGGAAGTGCCCGCGTTCGGCTCGGTCGGTTATCTGAGCCACATGGCGCATATCGCACTTGTTTGCATCGGCGAGGGTTACGCGCGTTTTCGCGGCGAGCGGCTCAAAGGACGCGATGCGCTGCAGCGGCTCGGGCTCGAACCGCTGGTGCTCGAAGCTAAGGAAGGCTTGAGCCTGATCAACGGCACGCCGTGCGTCACGGGCCTTGCGGCATTGGCGCTCGCGCGGGCCGAACGCCTGCTCGACTGGACCGACATGGTCGCCGCGATGAGCTTCGAGAATTTGCGCGGCCAGCTCGCGGCTTTCGATGAAGATTCGCTGGCATTGCGTATTTCGCCGGGCTTGAACCTGGTCGGCGAGCGGATGCGCACCGCACTGGCCGACAGCGGCATTCTCGCGGCGGTGGTCGGCCACCGCACGCAGGACCCGCTGAGCATGCGGACCATTCCGCACGTGCATGGCGCCGCGCGCGATGTGCTCACCGCGACCGCCGACGTGGTCAATCGTGAACTCGCATCGATTACCGACAACCCGATTGTCGCCGGCACGCCGGAAGACCCGCGCGTGTATTCGCAGGCGCACGCGGTGGGCGCTTCGATCGCGCTGGCGATGGACAGTCTCGCCACCGCGATCGCGCAAGTCGCCGCGATGGCCGAGCGGCGCCTCGACCGCCTCGTCAATCCGCTGGTCAGCGGTCTGCCGGCGTTTCTCGCCGAGCCGGGCGGCACCTGTTCCGGCTTCATGATCGCGCAGTACACCGCGGCCTCGCTGGTCGCGCAGAACCGGCGTCTCGCGCTGCCCGCAAGTCTCGACGGCGGCATCACCTCGGGCTTGCAGGAAGACCACCTGTGCCACGCCACGCCGGCCGCGCTGAAAGCGCTGGAAATCATCGACAACGCCGGGCGCATCCTCGCGATCGAATTGCTGGCGGCGGCGCAGGCCTACGACCTGCAAAGTATCGACGCGCCGCGCGCGCCGCACACCGAAGCGCTCTGGCAGCGCGTGCGCCGTGTCGTGCCGGCGTACCGCGACGACCGTCCGCTCGCGGACGACATGAGCATCGCCTTTCGCATGATCGCCGATGAGGCGCCGCCGCCGTTGCCGAACCCTGGTAACATTGGCCCTCGGCCGGATACGTCCGTCGACGGCACCGAGCTGGCGAGGCCTGCAACGGTCACGAGTCAGGCGGGCGCGGGCCACGTTCGCGCCGCCGCGAATATCGCCGTCAACGACGGGCACGCCGCCGCGCACATGGCATGATGGAAACAGTGCCGGTGCGCGGGCTTACCCGCCGGCGCGCCGGTCGAGGTGTACCAACCAGGTAGAACCCGCGTACCACCCACGAGGTCGGAGTGAACACAACTACAAACGCGCGAAGCGCAGAGACGCAGGGCTGCCCTGATAGCAAACGGGAGACCCCAGCGAAAGCGATGCCCGCTTACGAGCAGATCAAACGCTATGTGATCCGCCGCATCAGCGAAGGGGACTGGAAGCCCGGCGGACTGATTCCTTCTGAAACGGAACTGGTCAAGGAATTCGGCGTCGCGCGCATGACGGTGTCGCGCGCGCTGCGCGAATTGACCACCGAACGCGTGCTCACGCGCGTGCAAGGCTCGGGCACCTTCGTCGCGCCGCAGCGCTACGAATCGACCGTGCTGGAAATCCGCAATATCGCCGACGAAATCGCCGCACGCGGCCACCGCCATTCGGCGCGTGTGCTGACGCTCGAACCGAGCGACGACCCGCACGCGCTCGAAGCGCTCGGTATCGCCAGCGGGCCGGCGTTTCACTCGTGCATCGTGCATAGCGAGGAGGGCGAGCCGATCCAGTACGAGGACCGCTACGTCAACCCGAAGGTGTTTCCCGACTACCTGCAGCAGGACTTCACGATCGAGACGCCGAATCACTACATGGTGCGGCTCGCGCCGATCCAGCGCGCGGAGTTCCGCATTTACGCGCAGAAGCCCGACGCCCATGTGCGGCGGCATCTGATGATGGATATCGGCGAGCCGTGCCTGCAACTCTGGCGTCGCACATGGGTAGGTGACGATGTGGCGACGTCGGTGCGTTTGTGGCACCCGGCGTCGCGTTTTCATCTGGCGGGCAACGTCTAGCGCGGCTCGACGCAGGGCGCGGTTTCAACCCTGGCGTTGCGACAGATCCGGCGAGAAACGGCAGCCCAGCCGGTAGCGCGAGCCGGGGTGCACGAAACGCGCGAACGTGACCGCCACACCGCTCGTCCACGTGCGGCGCATTAGCGTGAGACACGGTTCCTCGGCGCGGATTTCGAGCAGGTCGGCTTCGGCGCGCGTGGGCAGCCCCGCGTCGACTACGTGTTCGACGTCGTGCGCGGGCACGATCTCGAACAGATATTCCGACGGCCTGATCGCCGAAAAATCCTGCTGTAGAAAATCCGGCGCGATAGCCGGGTTCACATAGCGATCCTCCAGTTGCACCGGCGAGCCGTTCTCCCGATGCACGCAGATCACATGAAACACCGACGAACCCGGCGCCAGCCCCAGCGCATTCGACACCATCACCGAAGCCGTTTCGCGTTGCAGCAGCACCGTGTCGTAGCGATATTCGTGGCCGCGTGAGCGGATCTCGTCGCCGATATGGGCGATCATCAGCAGCGTGGATTGCGGCTTGCTTTGCGCGACGAAGGTGCCGACACCGGAAACGCGCGTCACCAGTCCCTCTTCGGCGAGCTCGCGCAGCGCGCGATTGACCGTCATGCGCGACACGCCAAGTGTGGCGACGAGATCGAGTTCGGACGGCAGGCGGTCGCCCGCCTGGCGTTCGCCCGATTCGATGATGTGGCGGATATGGCTCTTGACCTGTTCGTAGCGCGCGGCGGGTGCCTCGGCCGCGGCGCGCGCGGCTTTCGGCGCCGCGGCGGAAAGCGGCTTGTCGTGAGCGCGGCTGCGAACGGTGGAGGACATTGGCGGCGCTTGCGTCAGTGTCCGCGTGAGGCACGCGGAAAGCGGTGGGCGCTCATAGCGGCTGCGCCTCGTCGGCGCCGCGCGTCCAGAAAGCGTTGCGATCGAAGTAGTTTTGCAGGAACTGCCGCAAGCGCGGCTGTCCGACATCGTGAAAGACATCGCGGGGTTTGCCTTGCACGGCGATACGGCCTTGATCGATAAACATGACTTTGTCCGCCACCTGCGCGGCGAAACCCATTTCGTGCGTGACCACGGCCATCGTCATGCCGTCGCGCGCGAGCTGTTTCATCACTTGCAGCACTTCGCCGACCAGTTCCGGATCGAGCGCCGAGGTCGGCTCGTCGAACAGCATGATGTGCGGCTCCATGGCGAGCGCTCGCGCAATCGCCACGCGCTGCTGCTGGCCGCCCGAGAGTTTGGCCGGATACGCGTCGCCCTTGTGCGCGAGGCCGACTGTTTCGAGCATGGCGTTGGCGCGGCGGCGCGCTTCGTCGCGTGACAGATGGCGAACGCGCAGCAGGGATTCCATCACATTGCCGAGCGCCGTCATGTGCGGCCACAGATTGAACTGCTGAAACACCATGCCGACGTTGCGCCGCACGCGATTGATCTCGCTTTGCGACGCGCGCACGCGTTTGCCGTTGCGCTCGCTGTAACCGAGCAGCTCGCCTTCGATGCGTACGTCGCCCTGATCGTAGGTTTCGAGCGCGGCGAGGCAGCGCAACAGCGTGCTCTTGCCCGAGCCGGACGGACCGATGATGCACACCACTTCCGAGCGCGCGATCTCGAGATCGACACCGCGCAGCACTTCGACTTCGCCAAAGCGTTTGCGCAGGTCGCGCACTTCGATCAACGGCGCACCGGGCGATGCTTCGATGTTGGCAGTAGGCGCGGAGGAGGGCATGTCGGCGATGGCGTTCATAGGAGGGTTCCGGTTCCGTTCATGCCATGAAGCGTGCGATGCGGGTTTCAGCCCACATGCCCGCGCGCGAAGTCAGTTCGACCAGCGCGAGATAGCACACGCACAGCACGAGCAGCGTTTCGACGAAGGCAAAGGTCGCCGAGCCGATACCGGTCAGCACGAACGTGAGCTCAGGCACGGTGACGATGGACAGCACGGCCGTTTCCTTGCTCAGCACGATGATCAGATTGGTCAATGCAGGCACGATCAGCACGAGCATTTGCGGCACCTGAATACGGATGACCGCCTGCCAGCGCGTGAGGCCCAGACACGACGCCGCTTCGAGATGGCCCGGCGGCACCGATTGAAAGCCGGAGCGGAAAGCCTCGGCGAAATAGGCGCTGCCGTACAGGCCGAGACCGAGCACACCGGCGGTCATCGGTTCCAGCGTGAGGCCGAAGGACGGGCCACCGTAGTACAGCAAAAAGAGTTGCACGAGGAACGGCGTGCCGCGAAACAGTTCGATGTAGACGCGCAATACGCCGCGCACCCAGCGCCCGCAGAAGAGTTGCAGCACGGCGATCAGAAAGCCGATCACGATGCCGATCGCGACGCCCGCAGCCCAGGTGCCGAGCGTCGTGGCGAGGCCCGCGGCGATCGGCTGGAGGTTGTGTGTGATGACGGTGGGATCGAGCTTTTGCATGGCGTGGATTCGAGGTCGAACGCTGGGCCGCTCAGGCGTGCTGCAAGCGGTATTCGGCGGCGTGTGCGACGAGCGCGAGCGCACCGCAGATCACGAAGTAAATCAGCCCGGCGGCAAGATAGGCTTCCAGCGGCCGATACGTGCTGGCCGCGATGTTCTGCGCGGTGCGCGTCAGTTCGGCCACGCCCACTACCGAGATCAGCGAGGAAGCCTTGATGAGCAGCACCATTTCATTGACGAGCGACGGCAGCGTCAAGCGGAACGCTTGCGGCACGAGAATGCGCCGCAGCATGTCGAATGGCGAGAGGCCGAGCATGCGGGCGGCTTCGAGATGGCCCGGCGGAATGCTGAGAAAACCGCCGCGCAGAATCTCGGCGATATAGGACGCGGAGCACAGCGACACAGCGCTGATCGCCGCGACGACGGGCGACACGTTGATACCCGCGAATGGCAACAGGTAGTACACCAGCAGCAATTGCACCAGCATCGGCACGCCGCGAAAGAAGAACACATAGGCGCCGCCGAACATGCGCGCCGCGCGATTCGGCGAGAGGCGCGCCGCGCACACGCCGATCGCCACGAAGAAGCCGATCAGCAGACCCGTCAGCGAAATGCCGATGGTGGCGAGCGCCGCATGCAGCAGCAGCGGCAAGCCCTGGAGGAAGACGGTCGTGCTGAACATAAGCGTCGCACTCGCTAGAACGGGAAACGCGATGCGGCCCGGGGCGCGGTCCGCATCGCTTGCATCACGACACGTGCATCGAAATCGGCACGTGAGCCAGGCAAAGCGTGAGCCGATCAATAGTTCGGCGCGGGCATGGTTGTCGGCGCATCCATGGCGACGCCGAACCATTTTTTCTGCAAGGTGGCGAGGCGTCCGTCGTTGTGCATTTTTACTAGCGCGGCGTTGAACGCATCGGCGAGCGGCTTGCTGTCCGCGTCTTTACGCAGGCAGTACGCGAAATACACCTTGGCGCCGAACGGGGGCTGCACCACGGCGAACGTTTCCGGGCGCTGCTTGGCCACATACGCAATGTTGGTCATGGAGTTCGCGACCGCCACGATCCGGCCCGCGGCGAGATCGGCGTAAGCCTGATTGTTGTCGACGTATTCGCGGATTTCAGGCGGTTTGGGCAGCGTGGCGACGTAGGCCTTCAACTGGTCGAGCTGCGCCGAGCCCTTGCCGGCGCCCACCGTCTTGCCCGCGATATCCGACGATTGCTTGAGCGACGAATCGTTCGCGCGTTTGAGCAGCGCATCCGTTGCGTCCGCGATCGGCAGCGTGTAGGTGTAGCGCTCCATGCGCGCCTTGGTGACGGTCAGCGGGCCGCCCACCATGTCGAACTTGCCCGCTTCAAGACCCGGCAGCACGCTCGGCCAGGGCAAGTCGATAAAGCGCACCTTCACGCCCATTTCCTTGCCGACCTCGGCGAACAGATCCTTGTTGAAGCCCGCTTGCTGACCGTTTTCGAGGAAGTCGAAGGGCGCGAACTGCATCTCGGTGCCGACCACCAGTTCGCCGGCTTTCTTCACTTTGGCGAGTTGGTCTTCCGCGTGGGCGGTGACGCTTGCCGCGCACAACGCCAGCATGACCAAACGACACTTCCAGCCTGCAAGGATGCTCATGGGATTCTCCGGTTGGCAAAGCGGTGTCGCGCGAAGGTGGTGCACGAAACGGGTTCGGCGCGAGTCATGCGAGGCAGTATATACCGCAGTTTTCGCGCGAAAAAAATAAACACGCGAGTAGAGAAAAGCCCTTATATGAAGCGGTGCGAAGCAGCTTGCGGGTGTGCTTTTGGCGGTATATACAACTGCAATGCGTGAGGCGGAACGAGGTCTTCCCATAGACGATTCATGCGCCTTCATGTGGTTCTTTCATCAGTCGATTCGACCCGCCCATCAGGAGCAGCGCGATGCCCGTGACCCGCATTCCGATCATCGATCTCGCCGGCGTTCGCGCGGGCGACCCGCAGGCTTTGCAGCGCGTCGCGCAGGAAATCCGTGAAGCGTGCACGACGATCGGCTTCTTCTACATCGTCAATCATGGCGTGCCGCAAGACTCGATCGATGCCGCCGCGCAGGCGGCGCGCCGCTTTTTCGCGTTTCCGGTGGAGACCAAGCGGCGCGCGGCGGTCAACCAACGGCATCGCGGCTTCAATGCGCTCGGTGACGCGACCATGTACGAGGCCAAACGTCCCGACTACAAGGAGTTCTTCAGCATCGGCCTCGAATTGCCGGAAGACGACCCGGACGTGCTGGCAGGTCAGGCACTGCGTGGGCCGAATAACTGGCCGGACTTCATGCCGGAGCTGCGTCCCGCGCTATATGGCTACTACGAAGCGGTCGCGGCGTGCGGCGCGGATCTGCTGCGCGCGGTGGCGGTGAGCCTCGGCGTCGACGAACATTTTTTCGCGCCGCGATATACCAAGCGGATGCAGCGCACGCAGATGGTCTACTATCCGCCGCAGCCGCCCCAATCGGACGACGATCAGTTCGGCGTCGCGCCGCATACCGACTACGGCTGCATCACCTTGTTGTGGCAGGATCAGGTGGGCGGCCTGCAGGTGCGCGAAATCGCCAACAATACGTGGGTGGACGCGCCGCCAGTCGAAGGCAGCTTCGTGGTCAACGTGGGCGATCTGCTCGCGCGCTGGACCAACGACCGCTTCCGTTCCACGCTGCACCGCGTGATCAATGCGTCGGGTCGCGAGCGCTATTCGATCGCGACGTTTTATGATCCGACTTACGGCGCGATGGTCGATCCGCGCGATCTCGGTACGAACGAAGCCGACCTCAAGTATCAGCCGGTCGCCGCGGGCGACTACATTCTCGGGCGTATCAACGACTCGATGGGCTATCGGAAGAAACGCGCCGCTGAAGGCGCGCAAGGAACCACTGCATGACAGACAACAGCACGGCGGGTCACACAGCGCCGCTTTCCGCGACACTCGCCGCGCTGCGCGCCGCGCTCGGTGAAGACAGCGTGCGCGTGGGCGAGCAGATCGGCGAACGCGCGATGACCGACTGGACACGCCACGATCCAACGCGCCCCGCGGCGTTGCTCCTGCCGCGCACCACCGAGCAGGTTGCGCGTGCGCTGTCGATCTGTCACGCGGCTCACCAGCCGGTGGTGCCGCAAGGTGGCATGACCGGCCTTGCGGGCGGCGCGATTGCGCGTGCCACGGATATTGCGTTGTCGCTCGAACGGATGGCCGGCGTCGAGGAAGTGGATGCCGCGTCGGCCACGCTGACCGTGCGCGCCGGCACGACCTTGCAAGCCGCGCAGGAAGCCGCCGCGCAAGCCGGCTTCGAACTCGCGCTCGATCTCGGTGCGCGCGGGTCCTGCCAGATCGGCGGCAATCTCGCGACCAACGCGGGCGGCAACCGGGTGATCCAGTCGGGCACCGCGCGCGACCAGGTGCTCGGCCTCGAAGTCGTGCTGGCCAATGGCGACGTGCTGACGTCACTTGGCAAGATGGTGAAGAACAACACCGGCTATGACCTCAAGCACTGGTTCATCGGCTCGGAGGGTACGCTCGGCGTGATCACGCGTGCGGTGCTGCGGCTTCATCCGCCCCGCGCCGCGCGCCACACCGCGCTGGTCGCACTCGATGGCTACGATGCCGCCGTGAATCTGCTGCGCCGCTTGTCCACGCGATTTGGCAACGATATTGGCGCGTTTGAAATCATGTGGCCGGACTTCTACGACTTCGGCGTGAAGCTGACCGGCACGCGTTCGCCGTTCGCCGAAGCGCACCCGCTCTATGCATTGATCGAACACGCGAGCTTCGATGCGGGCGATGGCGGCGAACGGTTTTCCGCCGCGCTGACAGAAGCGCTCGAAGCGGGCGCGATCCGCGACGCCGTGATCGCGCAGTCGGTGGCCGACGTGCGCGCGCTATGGGCAATTCGCGAATGCACCGCGGAGTTTCCGGTGCGGCTCGACGCGATCAACTTCGACGTGAGCTTGCCGATCGGGGAGATCGGCGTTTTCGTCGACCGCTGCCGCGCGGCGCTCGATCAGCGCTGGCCGGGCAATGCGTCGTATTTCTTCGGGCATATCGGCGATTCGAATCTGCATGTCACGGTGGACGGCCATTCGATCCCCGGTGTCGATCATCACGCGGTGTACGCGTTCGTCTACGACATGCTCGGGCCGCTGCATGGTTCGGTGTCGGCCGAACACGGCATTGGTCTGCTCAAGCGCGAGTTCCTGCCGATCTCGCGCTCGCCGGCAGAGTTGGCCGCGATGGCCGCGATCAAGCATGCGCTTGACCCACACGGTATTCTGAATCCGGGCAAGCTGTTCTGAGCGGGCTGCGCCGTCACGCGCGAGAAGCGTGACGGCGCGTGAGACGCGTGAGTGCAGGCGTGCTCGCCCTGAGTCAATGCGCGCCCAGGTACTTCGCGATCACCGGATAGACATCCGCGGCGGCGTTCTTGCCGAAGATACAGTCGATGTGCCCATAGCCCGGAATGATGTGCCGCTCGTAAGGCTGCTCGGGGAAGTGCCCGGTCAGCATTTCGTACGTGAGCAGCGTGCTTTTCGGCAGATAGGTTTCGTTTCTATCGCCGTGAATGAAGCCGATCGGCCGGCGCATGCCTTCCAGTCCTTTCATGCCGTCCGCGCCTGTCAGATAGACATCCTTGCCGGCGGCATCGACCACTTTGCCGGCCCGCACCATGGTGGCAAGGTGCTTGAATACCTCGACGTCATGCACACCAAGCAATTCCTGCAGATTCGCATGCAGCGTCTCGTTCAGTTGTGCATGTTCGTAGAGCAGGCCGTACAGGAAGGTCGCGCGGTGGCAGATCGGATTGCCGCAACCCTCGTCGTGATCGAGCGGGTAGAACCTGAGCGCCTCATCGAGCAGATTGTGGGGCCACGACTTGTGTTCCGTATAGGCGGTCAGGTCGAGCACGCCGAGGTGTTTCATGATGTCGGGGATATGCAGGCCGGCCTTGATCTTCTGTAGCGTGCCCGGCACCGGGTGAGTCGACACCTGCGAGATGACCGCCGAACGCACTCCTTCGAGTCCATACAGCAGCGACATGCTCAACGCCAATCCGCCCAGGCAGTGTCCCAGTGCCTGAATCTCCGGGGCGCCGGTCAACTCGCGGATTCTGGCGACCGCGGCCGGAATGTCCTCGCGCGCCACCTTGTCGACGTTGGTCGGCACGAGCACACTCGGCATTTCGATGCTGACGCGCAGATCGACGAGCCACACGTCGTAGCCTGATGCGCAAAGATATTCGACCATGTTGGTCGCGATCAGGTCGGTGGAATAGATGCGGCTCGATACACCCGAACCGTGAATCAGCAGCACCGGGCGCGCCGTTTTGTTCGCGGGGTCGAGGTAACGCGTGAGTCTCAGCTTCGTTCCATCGGGCGTGTCGAAGAAGAAGACCTGCGGCACCGGCGCGCGCAACGCACGCTTCAGGCGCGGTTCTGCATTCGGGTTGAAGTACTGCAAGGGCGCGGCCACGCCGCCATATTCGGTGAACAGCACACCCGCGAAAAACTTGCCGAATTTCAGGGTCCATTCGAGGCGGGTCTTCAGATCGGGCGCATGGGTGACTTCCAGCGTGCGTTGCTGCTTGAGGAAATTTTCGGGCGTGATGATCAGTGTTGCCTTGCCGATCAGCGGCGCGTCCGCTTGCGCCGATTCGCGAATCTCCGCGTATAGCGTGTTGGTCTGCTCCCACAAATTGATCGGCGAGGTACGGGTGATGATCTTTTGTCCGCTCAGATAATACGTCTTGCCTTCGGTGGAATTGAGCGTCATGCGGTAATTCATGTTGCGCTCGTCCACGTCGGACGCGTCGACCACGAACAGATTGAAGGTGCCGTTGGAGATCGTCATCGGCTGCGCGGAGAGCGCAGGGCAGGTCAGCGTACCCGCGGTTCGCGCCAGATGCTGCGGATTGCTGAGCATATCGGCGAGATCTTCCGATTCGACGGTCAGCGTGAACTCCATCGGACTCGTGGCGGCTTCGCCCGCCACGACCGGCGTGTAGGTGCCGATCATCGTTTCGGTGAATTGCAGGCCGATCTTCTGCGGCGAGGAGGGCGTCAACGACGAGGACGCGAGTTCGGGTGTCGGTGCAGGCGGTAAGCTCGGCGTCGCCGCTGCACCGGCAGACGAGGCGGCCGTCACCGGATGCGTAGCCAGCAGCAGTTCGCAATTGCGTTCGGCCAGCGCGGAAATGGTGAGGAGCGGATTGACGCCGAGCGACATCGGCATGACGGCGCCGTCCATTACGTAGAGACCGTCGTGCACCGCGTTGCCCGTCGCTCCGCTGAACACGCGGCCCATATGGTCGACCACGCCGCGCTCCGCATCCTCGCCCATGCCGCAGCCGCCGAGCGGATGCACGGTAACGGTGCGGTTGCCGACAATTTCAGTGGAAATCGGATTGCGCAGGTATTTGCCGCCGAGCGGCACGGTCGCCTGCTTGAGCGCTGCCTCGACCACCTGGAAGATCGGCTGCTTGCCGGCGTTCTCCCACACGATGCGCGGCTGGCCTTTGTCGTCCACGTCGATCTGGCCGTTTTCGTCGTCATGCGCCATGACGAGGTAGCTTTGCGTGTGATTGAGCGCGCCGTGATAGGGGCCGCGCAGAAAGCTTTCGGACACGCGGGCGTCGTAGGCGAGTTGGTCCGCGAGCGAGCGCGGCGCGACATCCACACCCTCCAGCGGCGCGGCGGCGCCGAGCAGGCCGACGAGCGCCGCGCCCACCGGTCCGGCCAGCGAGCCTTCCTCGATCACGTAGCCGTCCTTGACGTTGCCCGTATTGCGATGATCGATGAGGCCGGTAATGGTCGGCCCGACCGGCGGGATTTCGCCCTTCTCGTGCGCGCCCCAGCCCACGCCGTTGATCACGGGGTCGGTGTTGTACGCAAAGGCGAGCACGTCGCCATTGCCGGTGAAGTGTTTGCCGAGCATGCCGGAGACGCTCAACCCCTGATTGCGCGAGCGCAGCAGCAACGCGGTCGAACCGATCGTGCCGGCCGACACGATGACGATATCGGCGCTCACGAACAGGTCCGGGGCGCCATAGCTTTCGCGGCCGAGGCTCACCAGTTGATAGCCGACGATCCATTTTTGCGTGGCCGCGTCGCGCCGAACGGAGTGGACGGCGGCTCCGGTGAAAATCTGCGCGCCGTGCGCCACGGCGTCGGGCAGATAGTTCATGTGGGTGGAATTCTTCGCGTCGTAGTTGCAACCCGAATTGCAATCGCCGCAGCCGACGCACGCCTTCTGCTCGACGCCCGCGGCATTCACGCGGTCCTCGAAGGTGACGGTGATATCCGGGCGCGTAAAGCGGTCTTCCATGCCGAGCGCCTGCGCCGACGTTTCGAGCGCCTGCAGTTTCGGCAGCGTCGGGTAATCCTTCGGCACGGGCGACGGTTGCAGCATCGCGCGGGCGAGCGCGTAGCCCTTGTCGCGGGCCGCCTTGTCGGCGCGCAGCGCGGCCGGCCAGCGTTCGTCGTCCCACAGGCGCGGGTCGGCTTCGAGCGCGACATTCGCGTTGATCAGCGAGGTGCCGCCCAGACCGCAGCCGACTACCGCGTTCACGTCTTCGTTCACGTGCACTTCGAGCAGTGCCAGCGGGGAGCCGATATGGGCTACCGCCGTGTTGTATTGCACTTGCGCGGCGCCCTGAAACGGCGTGCGAGGGAATTCGCCCGCCATGAATTCGCGCCCGCGTTCGAGCACGCACACGCGGCGTCCGGCGCGCGCCATGCGGCATGCGGCGATCGCGCCGCCGTAGCCGGAACCCACCACGACCACGTCGTAGTGCGATTGAATAGCGGTCACGGCGCTCGATAAGCGGTTCATCACGACCACCTCGTCTGGAATGAGTGCGGGGAAAGACAACCAGGACTTCGGAAGCAAGACGGCGTGCGGCGACGGCTTTTTTATCCTAGGCGGTGCGCGCTCACAAAAAAAGGCGCATCGTGTGGGGCGCACGGCTCCGGTGTGCCACGTCCGCGGCATCGCGAGCCGGTGCGAGTGGCCGGGACTCGCCTGAGCGTTCGCTGTTAGGCGGCTGCTTCATTCATTTCGCTGTCGCTCGATTCGGCGGCGAGCAGGTTCAGCGCAAGCAGAATGGCCGGGCGATTATCGATGTCGATGTCAATGCCGAGTTCGTCCGTGAGCCAGCGGCCGATCTTGGTGTTGGAAAAATCCTCGGCGCCCGCCGTCTTCTTCATGGTGACGCCGAGTTTGACGGCGCGATAGTGATACGAGGGCACCCGATGCTGCGCAGCGACTGCCGACAACCCGCCTTTTCCTTCCGAGCACCAGCCGAGGCTGCCGGCCAGCACGATTCGCTCCGGCTCGTCGAGGCTCTCGATAAAGGCACGCGCCGAGAGCCGCACGCGCTGCTCGTCGAGGCCGTATTGCAGCAGCACGCTTTCCACCGGGTCTTCCAGCGCTTGCGCATGAAGATCGATTTCCTGCGCCATGCCTTCGTTTTCCATCGATACGTTGCGCTGGTGGCCGGCGCTGCGCAGGCAGTCGATCAGGTAGCGGCGGAAATACGCGCACAGGGCGTAGCCGTTGGACGGCGCGCTGTCGGCGCAGGCGCGGGTTTCCGTATGGCCTGGCGCGAGGCGCAGGACTTTCGCGTAGATGAACTGGGCGACCAGTTCTTCCTTGTCCTCGCCGAGCGCCTGCAATTCGAGCGGGTGATAGGTTCGCAACGCCCGCTTGACCAGTTCGACCATCGACACCATTTCGTCGCCGGACAACCGGGTACGCCGGCGCCACAAATCCGGCAGGATGGCATCGTCGAGATTGCGGACGAACTCGTGGCTCGGAACTGCGCCCATGAAAAACCTCCAGAAGGGGTAAGGCCAAGGAGCGCGGTGAGCCTGAACTGCAGGCGGGGTGTGGATGGTGAAGCTTTGAAGCCGCGCTGGAGAATGTGATTTAAGTATGGTTTCCAACGGCGGCTTCGCCTATATGGATTAAGTGGTAGCTGATGGGTAAACTGCCGGGTAAACCATCCGGCAAAGCGCATCTTATTCGTCTGAAGAGAAGCCGCTTGCACGGGAAGATCGCATCGCACTGCCGCAGCGCAGTTGCATCGCGCACGCAAAGCCACGCCGTACCCAATGCGGTCGCAGCCAGGTCCGCGCCACCCGCGTCGCCGCGCTTTCAGGCGACCTCACCGAACGTGCCGTGCCCGGTACTGTGCATGGACCAGAGTAGGCGCTAAAGCGCCGGCTCCGTTCGATAAGATCGATACGATCGACACAAGGAGACCGCGGAATGCGGGCTGACCCGATCCAGCGTGCCATCGACGAAGATCTGGTGCGCGTGTTATACGCGCAAGATCCGATCGCTTTCTTTTCGCACTGGTTTTCGATCGCGGTGCTGGTGGCGATCTACTGGCCGAAGATACCGTCGCCGCCGCTGTTTATCGCGTGTTTCGGTTTCTATGCGGCAGCCAATTGCGGCAGCCTCGCGCTATGGATTTGCAACCGCCGCTATCCGTCGCTCGTCTCGCCGCGCGGCTGGATCTATCTGCATGCGCTCCGCGGCGTGTTGCTGTACAGCGCGCCGGGCATCGCGGTGTGGTTCGCGTTCCAGAGCCCGCAAACCGACTTGCCGCTGCTGCACACAGTCATGCTCGTGACGCTCGCCGCGGGCGTGTTCATGTCGAATGGCTTCGACCTGCTGAATTTCTCGACCGCGATTCCTTTTCTGCTGTTTCCGTCGATCGTCATGCATTTCGGCACGCACACGTTCGACCGCACGATTCTCGCGATCGTCCTCGCGTTTTTCTTTTGCGCGATCAACGTCTATGCGCTGAGTTATCGCAAGCTGTTCCAGCAGGTCGTGCAGGCGCGCGTCGACCAGCAATATCTGGCGGAGTCGCTGGCCGCGCAAAAACGCGTGGCCGAAGAAGCGAGCCTAGCCAAGACACGTTTTTTTGCGGCTGCCAGTCACGACTTGCGTCAGCCGCTGCATGCCATCGGCCTGCTCGCGGCATCGCTCAACGATGCGGCGGCAACCCCCGCGCAGCACGCGAAGACCGCCGAGCACATCGTCTACAACGTCGAGGCGCTGAACCAGCTGTTCAACCAGGTGCTCGATCTGGCGCGGCTCGAAAGCGGCGTGACGCAGGTGATCCGGCTGCATTTCCGGCTCTCCGAGCTGTTCGAACGGGTCGGCAGCCAGTATCGTCCGCAGGCCGCCGCCAAAGGGCTGGCGCTGCGTATCGCGCCGACCACGATGGTCGTGCACGACGACCCCGTGCTGCTCGAACGCGTACTGAGCAATCTGCTTTCGAACGCGGTCCGTTATACCGAAGAAGGCGCGATCTGGCTGGGCGTTCGCCGCGCGGGGCGGCCGGCGGGCGGCTATGTCGAAGTGCGCGACTCGGGCATCGGCATTCCTGTCGAGGAGCACGAACGCATCTTCGAGGAGTTCTATCAGGTCGCCAATCCGCAACGCGACGCGCGCCAGGGCCACGGTCTCGGCTTGCCGACGGTGAAGCGGCTGGTCGAGATGCTCGGCGGCAAGCTGCAACTGCGTTCGGCCCCGGGCCGCGGTTCGGTGTTTCGCTTCCCGGTGCAGGCGGGCGATGCCGGCGGCATTGTCGCTAGCCTGAACGAAGCCGTGGCCGGCGGTCCGTCGGCGCAAGGGCGGCGCGTGCTGTGCATCGACGACGATCCGTCGATTCTCGAAGGCCTCGTCAGTCTGCTGGGCCGCTGGGGTTGCAGCGTGCTCGGCGCGCGCGACGAGGCCGACGCGCTCGCGGCGCTCGAAGGCGGCTTCGTGCCCGATGCCGTGCTGTGCGATTACCAGTTGGCGAATCACCGTACCGGCGCGCAGGCGCTGACTGCGGTGCGCAACGCGCTCTCGCGCGCGGGGCACGACAACGTGGTGACGCTGCTCATCACGGGCGACATGGCGTCGGCGGAACTGGCGGCGCTCGCGTTGCAGGGGATTCCGGTGCTTCATAAGCCGGTCACGCCGGCGCGCCTGCGGCGCACGCTGGAGATGCTGTGGCAGCAAGCGGAGATGGATAAGGGGCGGGCGTCGGCCGCGCTGGAATTGCGCGGGGATCGGCCGGGCAAAGAAGCGGGAAAGGAGCCGGGTAAAGAGGCGGGTAAAGAGGCGGGAAAAGAAGCGGGCAAAGAAGCGGGCAAAGAGCTCGGCAAAGAAGCGGCCGGCCGACCGGCGAACGGTGTGATGCGGGCCGGCGAGAATCTGCCGCAAGGCGAACCGAGAATAGGCTCGCAAAGCCAGCCCCAGAACACCCGGTATCAAAGCACCCCGTCGCAAAGCGAACCGCAGAAATAGAAGCGAACAGACGGCGAGAACAGACGACGAGAACAGACGACGAGAACAGACGACGAGAACGCCGTCTGCCCCGCATCTCGTTCTACAGGGTTTTCCCGGCTTCCAGCCAGCCGTTGATGACGGCGATCGCCGTTGATCGGTTATGCACACCGAGGGCCCGGAAAATCACCGACAGATGCACCTTCACCGTCCCCTCCGCGACGCCCAGCTCGCGCGCGATCATCTTGTTGGTCCAGCCGCGATGGACGAGCCGCATGATGTCCTGCTGGCGCGGCGACAGATTTTCCAATAGATGCTGCTGGTGCGGCTGCAACGCCTGAATCTGCGCGAGCGGCTCCGTGAGTGCGGCGCTGCTCTGGCCGGGCGCGCGTGCGCCAGACGGCGCCGCGCCTGGCAGCGACGGATCCGCGGCAGCTTCGGCGTGCGCGGGCGCCGCCTGCGCTTCCCGGCAGCCCAGCAAGCTCAGCGCTTCCATGGGTACGTAGGCGCCGCCCGAGAGCACCAGTTCGATTGCCTTGAGCATGACGCTGGCGGGCTGGCGCTTCGGCACGAAGCCGAGCGCGCCGGCGGCCAGCACCGCGCGCATTTCATCCGGTGATTCTTCGGCGGAGAGGACGACGAGCGGGAGCGCGGGGTTCGCTTTCAGCAGCACTTCGAGCGACGAAGCACCGCTCATGCCCGGCATGTGCAGATCGACGATGGCAAGATCGTGATCGGCGTCGGGACGCGCGAGGGTCGCGAGCGTCTCCCAGTTATCGGCTTCGTCGAACTGGGCGTCGGGATCAAGGCCGCGCAGCATACCCTTGACGCCCTCGCGGATCAGTTCATGGTCGTCGGCTACAAGAAACTTCATGATGGCTCCGCGAGTCGGGCCTGCCCGATGTGGGCCGCCGCGGTTATAGGGTCTCGTTTTACTTCTAGCCTCGTGAATCGCATCATTGCCGCCCACCCCGCGATCATATGCCTGACCGGTGGCGCGGCGCGCCTTCCGGCTTGCCGCTCGAGTAACCGTTTATTTGTCAAATCGCCATGGGGTCCGATGCACTGCATGATGTTTAAGGCAGGTCTCCCGCGCATAGGTTCCGGCTTGCATGGTAGACGAGCCGAACGGCCCTTTTTTGAAGCTGCCCATGCAGGATTCCGAAGGTTATGCGCACCGGATCGAATCACGTCAAAGCAGTCTCTATTTGACTGCAAATAACGTCGCATTCATCAGAATCTTGAATGCGAAACCGAGCGACATGGCCGAGCCTACGCCGAAACACCATAGCGCGATGAACCAGAGCCAGCCGGGCAGCTTGCGCGCCGGCGCCGGCGCGGACGATGCGCGATGACTTGCCCCGGCGTTTGTCTGCTTAGTGATAGTGATGTTGGTCGCCATGACGCACCTTGCCACGAAATACCCAATAACCCATCGTCGTATAAGCGATGATGATCGGCAGAATGACCGCTGCGCCGACCAACGTGAACATCTGGCTCGAACGCGGCGCGGCGGCTTCCCAGAGCGTCATGCTCGACGGAATCGCGTACGGCCACAGGCTCACCAGCAGCCCCGCATAACCCAGCAGCACCAGCAGCAGCGCGAGTCCGAACGGCGTGTTGTGATGCCGCTCACGCACCGCGCGATGCATGAAGAACGCGCAGACCGCCACGAGGAACGGCACGGGCAGCAAACGGTAGAAGAGGCCGTCATGGAACCAGCGTTGCGCGATGTTCGGATCCTGCAGCGGCGTCCACACGCTCACCATCGCGATGAGGCCGAGCAGCACGATCGTCAGCGGCCAGACCACGCGATGCAGGCGGCGTTGCAGATCGCCTTCGGTCTTCGCCACCAGCCAGCAGCAGCCGAGCAGCGCATAGGTGACGACAAGTCCGAGACCCGTCAGCAGACTGAACGGCGTGAGCCAACCGAAGGCGTCGCCCGCATAGGCGCCGTCGATCACGGGAATGCCTTGCAGGAACGCGCCCAGCGCGATGCCCTGAAAGAACGTCGCACCCGCCGAGCCGCCGATGAAAGCCAGGTCCCACAGATGCTTCGTACGATTGGCCTTGGCGCGAATCTCGAACGACACGCCGCGAAAGATCAGGCAGATGAGCATGAAGATCAACGGCAGATACAGCGCGGACAGCACGGTCGAGTAGACCGCCGGAAACACCGCGAACAGACCGGCGCCGCCGAGCACCAGCCAGGTTTCGTTGCCGTCCCACACCGGCGCGACCGTGTTCATCATCAGGTCGCGTTCCTTCTCGTCGGGGAAGAACGGGAAGACGATGCCGATGCCCAGATCGAAGCCGTCCAGCACCACATACATGAAAAGGCCCAGCGCGATGATCGCGGCCCACACTACGGTTACGTCCATGTTCTTTCTCTATCGCAAGTCGTTGCTAAAGCGGGGCGGGTCAGGCGGCGTCGATCATGTGATCGGCGGCGGAGAGCGGGCGGCGCGCGGTCTGGTTCGGTGAGCGTTGCTCCGGCGCACCGTGCGGCGTATGACCCGGTAGAGCGGGCCCCATGCGCATGAGCTTGAGCATGTAGTAGATACCGGTGCCGAACACGAGGAAGTAGACGACCACGAAGGCCATCAGCGAAATGCCGACCTGCTGCGTGGTCAGCGGCGACACAGCCTGCGAGGTGCGCATCACGCCGTACACCACCCACGGCTGACGTCCCGCTTCGGTCGTGACCCAGCCGGCCAGCAGCGTGATGAAGCCGGTCGGCCCCATCGCCACGGCCACGCGCTGGAACCACTTCGATTCGAACAGGCGCTCACGGCGGCGCAGCACCCACGCGGCGACCGACATCAGGATCATCAGCACGCCGAGGCCCGCCATGATGCGGAAGCTCCAGAACACCACCGTCGAGTTCGGCCGGTCTTGCGGCGGGAATTCCTTGAGGCCGCGAATCTCGCCGTCCCAGCTATGCGTAAGGATCAGGCTGCCCAGGTGCGGAATCGACACGGCGTAGCGCGTGGTTTCCGCCTGCATGTCGGGAATGCCGAACAGGTTCAGCGCGGTGCCGCCTTTTTCGGTGTCCCACAGACCTTCGATCGCCGCGATCTTGGCCGGCTGATATTCGCGGGTGTTCAAACCATGCTGATCGCCGACGAAAGCCTGGATCGGCGTGAGAATCAGCAGCAGCCACAGCGCCATCGAGAACATCTTCTTGACGGCAGGATCGCGCCGGCCGCGCAGCAGATGCCACGCGCCCACCGCCGCCACTACCAGCGCCGCGACGATGAACGCCGCGAGCGCCATATGCGCGAGCCGGTACGGGAACGACGGATTGAACACGATCTTGAACCAGTCGAGCGGCACGACGCGGCCGTTCACGACTTCGAAGCCTTGCGGCGTTTGCATCCAGCTATTGGAGGCGAGAATCCAGAAGGTCGAGATCAGCGTGCCGATCGCCACCATCAGCGTGGCGCCGAAGTGGGCGCGCGGGCTCACGCGCTGCCAGCCGAACAGCATGATGCCGAGGAAGCCCGCTTCGAGGAAGAACGCCGTCATGACCTCGTACATGAGAAGCGGTCCGGTGACGGGGCCGGCGAAACTGGAGAAGCCCGACCAGTTGGTGCCGAACTGATAGCTCATCACGACGCCGGAGACGACGCCCATGCCGAAGGCGACCGCGAAGATCTTCGACCAGAACAGGCAAAGATCTTTGTAGTACGCCTTGCCGGTTTTCAGCCAGCGCCACTCGAGGACGGCAATGAAACTGGCGAGACCGATGCTGAGCGCCGGAAAAACGATGTGGAAGGAGACAGTGAACGCAAACTGGATGCGGGCGAGATCAAATGCCGATAAAGCGGAGTTCATGAGCGTGAAGTGCGTGATGACCGCGGGGGCGGACTACGCGCGTCGACCGGTGTCGGTGCGCACTGCGCTGGGCAGATGACGCAAGCGTAGGGGATCGACGAAAACTTTGCTGCGGTGCGGTGTGCGTCAAAAAACCACGTTGTTTTATGACGATTTTCTTTTTGAGACGCCAAACCGTTGATGGATATCAAGTTTTCCTGAATGCCCTCTTGCCATGACCGGCGCGCGACGCTGCGCAACTGCGGCAATCGACCGCGCTGCAACAGCGTCGCAGGAAGAGGGTTGCGCATAGGGAACCGCAGGCCGCCATACTTGCTCAAGTGTCCGCGCTCGCGTTTCGAATCGCCGAGACAGTCGGCTGTCCGCCGCGCGTCACGCTGAAGAATTTGCCGCTGAAAACGCACTTCAAGTTATACGATGTCACATAAATGAGTTGAAGCTAGACGTTTGTTTATCCAAGGAAATTTGCTGGAAGATCAAATCGAATAAGGGTAAGTGCCTAATTGAAATCCGGTTCGCCATCGCGGATAGTACGTTATCGTACAACTATCGCTAAATCGGCAAGCGGTTCATCCGGTGACCGGGCGATTGCGGTACCCCGAGTTCGATCGCGCAAGGCGCAGTAAAGGAACCCTATGAAGAAGATTGCTCTCAGTGGAGCCGGTGGCCAGCTAGGCTCGGTGGTACGCGCCGCGTTGATCGCGCGCGGCACGCCGTTGCGCTCGGCCGCGGGCTCGAAAGCCCTCGTGCCGCTCGTGGAAGGCGAGGACGTGATGCACGGCGACCTGCGCGACCCGGCAGTCGTGGACCGGCTGCTGGCGGGTGTCGATGTGCTGATCCATTTCGCGGGTACGAGCGTGGAGCGGCCGCTGCCGGAGATCATCGAGAACAATCTGCGCGGGCTGGTCGAAGTCTATGAAGGTGCGCGCCGCCAGGGTGTGCGGCGTATCGTGTTCGCGAGTTCGAATCACGCCATCGGCATGTATCCCGTCACCGAACATCTCAGCCTCGACTGCGAGCTGCGCCCGGACGGTTTCTACGGTCTGAGCAAGGTGTGGGGCGAAGCGCTGGCCAGAATGTACTGGGACAAGCACGGTATCGAGAGTGTGTGCGTGCGCATCGGCAGCTGCCTCGAGCGGCCCACCGAGCCCCGGCATCTGAGCACCTGGTTCGGGCATCGCGATCTGCTGCATTTCCTCGACCGCTGTGTCGAGGCCGAGGACGTGGGTTTCCTGACCATCTGGGGTGTGTCGGCCAACACGCGAAGCTGGTGGGACAACAGCGCCGCCGCACGTCTGGGCTATCAGCCGACGCAAAACGCCGAAACCTACGCCGAAGAAATTCTTGCACGGCCGAATCCACTCGACGCGCTGGGCCAGCGTTTCCAGGGCGGCAGCTTTGTGGGTATCGACTATTCGCGCGATGATGCGGGCCCGGACGGCTCGGCCCATCCCGCAACGCGGCGCGTTTGAGCCGACGAGGATTACGAGGAGACGCAGCAATGAAAATCAAGGGCATCCGCTGGTGGATGGTCAGCCTGGTCGCGGCCGGGCTCATCATCAATTACCTCGCGCGCAATACGCTCTCAGTGGCGGCGCCGACGTTGATGAAGGACCTCCACATCACCACCGAGCAGTATTCGCACGTGGTCGTGGCGTGGCAACTTTGCTATGCCTTCATGCAGCCGGTCGCCGGCTTTGTGCTCGATACCGTTGGCACCAAGATCGGCTTTGCGGTGTTCGCGCTGGCCTGGTCGCTGGCGTGCGCCGCGGCGGCGTGGTCGACGGGCTGGCGCAGCCTCGCGTTCTTCCGCGGCCTGCTCGGCATTGCGGAAGCGGCCGGCATTCCTGCCGGCGTCAAGGCGACGAGCGAGTGGTTCCCCGCCAAGGAGCGTTCGGTGGCGATCGGCTGGTTCAACATCGGCTCGTCGATCGGCGCGCTGCTGGCGCCGCCGCTGGTGGTCTGGGCGTTGTTGCGCGGAGAGTGGCAACTTGCGTTCGTGATCGTCGGCGTTGCCGGCATTGTCTGGAGCGTGCTATGGATGGCGCTCTACAAGCATCCGCGCAAGCAGAAGCTGTTGGGCGACGCCGAGCGCGACTACATTCTCAGCGGCCAGGAAGCGAAGCACAGCGACGCCGGCGCCGCCAGGCGCAGCTGGTTCGCCATGCTCGGCAGCCGCGACTTCTGGGCGATCGGCATTCCGCGCATTCTTTCCGAACCGGCCTGGCAGACCTTCAACGCGTGGATTCCGCTGTACATGATGACCGAACGTCACATGAACCTGAAGGAAGTCGCGCTGTATGCGTGGATGCCGTTTCTGGCCGCGGATATCGGCTGCGTGCTGGGCGGCTATCTCAGTCCGCTGTTTCACAAGTACGCGAAGGTGTCGCTGTTCACGTCGCGCAAGATGGTGTTCGTGGTCGGCGCGCTGTGCATGATCGGGCCGGCCTGCGTCGGTCTGGTGGCGAGTCCTTATGTGGCGGTGGCGCTGCTGTGCGTCGGCGGGTTTGCGCATCAGACCTTGTCGGGCGCGCTTTACGCGATCACGTCCGATATGTTCGGCAAGAATGAAGTCGCCACCGCGACCGGCATGGGCGGCATGGCGGGCTATCTGGGTGCTGCGGCGTTCACGGCGCTGTTCGGCGTGCTGGTGACGCAGGTCGGCTACAGCCCGCTGTTCGTCGTGCTGGCGGTGTTCGACATCATCGCGGCCGCTGTGGTGTGCCTGCTGGCGAAGAGTGCCGACAAGACGCCCGAGCCGCGCTGGACGCCGGTGAGCGCGGTCGCGAAGTGATTCTGGCCATGTTGGGATGACTAACACCCGGCGCTGATCGAGCGCGCCGGTCAATAGAAAAATGGCGGCGCTTTCTGGCGCCGCCATTTTTGCTTGTGCTCACTGCGTTTCTTCAACGTTCACGGCTGGACGACGCTCGCGCTTCGCCCAGCCGTTCAACCCTCTACCGCTCAGCGTTTATCGACGACCGTCGTGTTGTATGTCGTCGCGCCGATCACCACGTTGTTCAACGTAATGCCGTTGACGTTGTACGCGTAGATCGGCCCGGGCGTCGTTGCGCTAGCGGGTCCGGCCGAGACCGCCGTACCCAGATTGCAGTTCGAGATCGTCACGCCGGTGATCGGCGGAATGGTCGGTGTCGGCGCCGCGCCGTTGTAGTCGAACGCGACAGGCCCTTGAGCGACGATCGCCTGGAAGCACGAGCCGGTCACGCCGCCCACCGTCACGTTGCTCGCCGTCACGTTCGAAATGTTCACGTTCTGCACGATTGCCGGACGGATGCGAATCGCGTCGTTGGCCGGTTGATAGTCGCAGTCGAACGTGATCAGCCCGCCCTGTGCCGCCGACGGATTGGCGGCAGTCGCCGTCACGACGCCGAGCGGCACCGTGGCATTGATCGGGCTGCCGCTCAGCAACGCGCTGCCGTAGCCGCCGCCCTTGAGGCTGACGCCGTTGGGCAGCGTGACCGTATCGACGTAGAAGTTCTTCACGAAGCCGCCGCGATTCATGTTCGTCTTGATACGAATCGCGATGTTCAGCGGGTTGGTAGCCCAATTCTGGTTCAGCATCTTCAGATTGCGCGCATAGATGTTCTGCACGCCGCCGCCCATTTCACTGCCGAGCGTGATGCCGCCGTGGCCGCTATTCATCGTGCAGTTCTGGATCACGTGATTCTGCGCGGGACCGTATTGCGTATCGAGATCCTTGCCCGACTTGATCGCGATGCAGTCGTCGCCGGTGTTGAACGTCACGCTGTCGCAGAGCACGTTGTTGCACGCGTCCGGGTCGAAGCCGTCGTTATTCGGGCCAATGCTGTTGGTCGTCACGCCGCGAATCACGACGTTCTTGCAATCGGTCGGATGATGCTGCCAGAACGGTGTGTTGTTGGTGGTGTAGTTCTCCATCAACACATTCGTGCAGCCGAGGAACTCGACCATGCATGGACGCAGATAGTGGCCGACGCCGAACACGCGCTGCGCGATCGGCACGCCTGCCTCCGAGAGGGCTGGCAGATAGTTCTGGTCCTCCTGCCAGGGTGTCGTGGGGCTGGTCAGTTGCGCGTAGAGCGCGTCGGAAATGCCGGGTGCGGCAGTTTTCAGGTCGACGTTCTTCGGATTGAGATAGGCCTGCGACGGTGTCGACGAATTCACGCACCCGTACGCACCGTTCGATCCCTTGAAGGTCCACCAGCACGTCGCGGTGTTGCCGCTGCCGGCGAACGGCGTCATGGCCTGTCCGTTGAGCACCGAGCTCGCGTCTTCGCCGGTCAGTGCAATGTTGGTCTGGTTGCGCGCGTAGACGGGGGAGCCGTAATTCAGGCAGTCGTTCGCCTGCCAGCGGCTATAGAACAGGTTGCCGTTGGCGCCGCAGGCGACCGGGCCGTCCTTCGCGTAGTCCGCCGGGTTCGGGCTGAAGTAGATCGTGCAATTCGCGCTGAGGTGGAAGTTCACGTTGCTGAGCAGGACGATCGGTCCGGCGCAATACCACGTACCGGCCGGCACGACCACGCGTCCGCCGCCGGCGGCGTTGCAGGCCTGGATGGCGGCGAGAAAGGCAGGACGGGAGTCGAACGAAGCAGCGGCGTTGGTGAGATTCGAACCCGGACTCGCAACGGACGCCGAGCCGGTGTACGGATTGGTCGCGGCGGCGACGGCGCACGGCGCGGCACCGTATTGCGTGACGACGAAGTCGCGTGCCGGGAACATCGACTGGGTAATGCCCTGCAAGGACGCGATGATCTGTGTCGCGGCGCCCGAGGTGCCCCAGATCGGATCCTGTACGACAGGCGGCGTGGTCGTGCCGCCGTTGACCGAGCCGCCGCAGGCGGATAGGCCGCCGAGCAGGGTCGCGCCCGCGGACGCTCCCGCCAGCACGATAAAGGCACGGCGAGCGGGCGAATTCGGTTCGGTCCGGCCGGGCGTTCCTGATATCGCACGCTTGCCGCTGTTTTTATCGATGATTGCCACGGTTGTCTCCTTGCCCTTTGCGGGCGTTGTTAAAAGTCGTTGCTATTCGGGTGGATACGACTTGTCGAAGGCGTTGTGTTAACGTAAGGTATCCTTAATATTCGTAAGAAAATTTTCCTGGTGGGAAATGGCGCAGCTTTGCTGACGCGTAGCGAAAAAGAAAGCGAACGCACGCATGCGCCGCTGCGGCTTGCCTATTTGCATAAGGCAAGCGCAGCGGCGCCTGAAAGACAGACGTGCGGTTTAGGCCGGTTTTTGCCCGATCTCGTGATTGGCGAGGATTTCGAGCGCGCGCACCATCGCCGAGTGATCCCATGCCTTGCCGCCATGCGCGACGCAGGCATTGAACAGCGCCTGGCAGGTAGCGGTATTCGGCAGCGACACGCCCAGCGATTGCGCGGTCGAGAGCGCGAGGTTCAGATCCTTCTGGTGCAGTTCGATGCGAAAGCCCGGGTCGAAGGTGCGCTTGGTCATGCGCTCGCCGTGCACTTCGAGAATGCGCGAGGACGCGAAACCGCCCATCAGCGCTTCACGCACGCGCGCCGGATCGACGCCGGCTTTGGACGCGAGCAGCAGCGCTTCGCCGACAGCCTCGATCGTCGCGGCAACGATCACCTGGTTGGCCACCTTGCACACCTGACCCGCGCCGACGCCGCCGATCAGCGTAACGTTCTTGCCCATCATGTCGAAAAGCGGCTTGACGCTCTCGAAGGTCGCCGATTCGCCGCCCACCATGATGGTCAGCGAACCGGCCTTGGCGCCGACTTCGCCGCCGGACACCGGCGCATCCATATAGTCCGCCCCGTGCTCGCGCACGCGCGCCGCGAACTCGCGCGTGGCCATCGGCGAAATGGAGCTCATGTCGACGACGGTTTGCCCCGCGCGCAGCGCGCCGGCGAGCCCCTGTTCGCCGAACAGTACGCGTTCCACATCGGGCGTATCCGGCACCATGATGAAAATCACGTCGGCATGCGCGGCGACAGCGGCCGGACTGTCGCACGCGACGGCGCCCGCCTGGATGAGATCGTCGGGCACGCCGCTGCGCGTGAACGCGGCCAGCGCGACGCCGTTCTTGAGAAGGTTGGCGGCCATGGGCTTGCCCATGATGCCGAGTCCGATAAAGCCTGCTTTTTGCATGGAATGCTCCGGAGATGTCGCGGCGGCTGGCTTACTGCTGGCCCGCCTGTTTCTGCATGAAGTGTTTTTGAACTGTCTGCGCGGCGCCTTTCAGCAGCCCCATGTCCGCGCACACCGCGACGACGCGGCAGCCCATCGCGATGTAGCGCTCCGCGTCGGCCTGGACCGGGGCGAGGATGCCGCTCGGCTTGCCCGCGGCGTGCGCGCGTTCGAACACGTGCGCGATGGCCTGCTGCACGTCGGGGTGACTCGGGTTGCCGATATGGCCATAGGCGGCCGCGAGGTCGGATGGTCCGACGAACACGGCGTCCACGCCGTCCACGGCGAGAATGTCGTCGATCGCTTCGACCGCTTTGCGGCTTTCGATCTGCACGATGACGCAGACGTTGTCGTTGGCAATGTCGAAGTAATCGGCCACGGTCGCATAGCGATTGCCGCGCTGGCTCACCGAGACGCCGCGAATGCCCTGCGGCGGGTAGCGTGTGGCGGCGACGGCGCGAGCCGCGTCTTCGGCGCTGTCGACGAACGGCACCAGGAAATTCGAGAAGCCGCTATCGAGCAGACGCTTGATGAACACGCTGTCGTTGGCCGGCGGCCGGACGACCGGCGCGCTCGCGCTGTCCTTGAGCGCCATCAGTTGGGGAATCAGCGTCAACACGTCGTTCGGCGCGTGCTCCGCATCCAGCAGCATCCAGTCGAAGCCGATCACGCCGAGCAGTTCGGTCACGATCGGACTGGCGAGCGACGCCCAGCAGCCGATCAGGGTTTCGCCGCCGCGCACCGCGCGGCGAAAACTATTAGGTAGGGGCTGGTAGGGCGTGACGGCAGGCATGGGCTGATTTCCTCGAACGACGATGGATCGGGCAAGCTGCGACGACGGCAAAACGATAGTTATAGGTCGTCGTATGTCTAGGTTTCAGATTAGCACCGACCTCGCCGGTTGTAACGGCCACGTAAACCCGAATTCCTTGCGGGGCAAGCGTTTCCGGTTGCGCGTGTACCCCGCAATGTTGTAGGATGACCTATATCTTAGGTCTTTATCCAAGGAAAGCGAAATGTCTATTACCGGCGAAATGCTGATCGGCCGCAAAACGGTGCGCGGCGAGGAAAAACCATTGCATGCGTTCAATCCTGCCACGGGATCGGACATCGCGGAGCCGGTTTTCGGCAGCGGCTCGGTTGCCCACGTCGGCGAGGCCTGTGAACTCGCGCGGCAGGCCTTCGATCCGTACCGCCAGTTGCCGCTCACGGTGCGCGCCGAATTTCTCGAGCGCATCGCCGACGGCATCACGGCATTGGGCGATGCGCTGATCGAGCGCGCGCAACAGGAGTCGGGCTTGCCCAAGGCGCGTCTCGAAGGCGAACGCGGCCGCACCACGGGGCAGCTCAAACTGTTTGCGCAAGTCGTGCGCGCCGGTCAGTGGCTCGCCGCCACGCTCGATTCGCCGCTGCCGGAGCGCAAGCCGTTGCCGCGTTCCGACCTGCGTATGCAAAAGATCCCGCTCGGCCCGGTCGCGGTGTTCGGCGCCAGCAATTTCCCGCTCGCGTTTTCGGTGGCCGGCGGCGACACGGCGGCGGCGCTCGCTGCCGGTTGTCCGGTAGTGGTGAAGGCGCACCGCGCTCACCTTGGCACCTCGGAGATGGTCGGCCGTGTGATCCAGCGTGTCGCGCAAGAGATGGATTTGCCTGAAGGCGTGTTCTCGCTGATCGTCGGCGCGGGGAATTCCGTTGGCGAAGCATTGGTCGCGCATCCGGCGATCAAGGCGGTCGGTTTCACCGGTTCGCGCGCGGGCGGCACCTCGCTGATGCGCGTGGCGGCGGCGCGTGCCGAACCGATTCCCGTCTATGCGGAAATGAGCAGCATCAATCCGGTGTTCCTTCTGCCGAACGCGCTGGCTCAGCGCGGCGAGAGCATTGCGCGCGGCTTCGTCGATTCGCTGGTGCTCGGCGCCGGTCAGTTCTGTACCAATCCGGGTCTCGCGATTGCCGTGGACAGCGACGCGCTCAAGGGCTTTGTCGCAACCGCGTCCGACGCACTGAGCGGCAAGCCCGCGCAAACCATGCTGACGTCCGGCATCCACGCTGCTTATGAAGAGGGCGAAGGCAAGCTGGCTGCGATCAAAGGCGTGGAAGCCGTGGCGCACGGCGTGGAAGCAAGCGGCCCGACGCAGGCTCGCGCGGCGTTGTTCGTAACCGATGCACAGACGTTCCTCGCCACGCCGGCGCTGGAAGACGAAGTGTTCGGCCCGGCCTCGACCATCGTGCGTTGCAAGGACGAGCAGGAGTTGCTGGCGGTCGCCGAGCATTTTGCCGGTCAGTTGACCGCCACGGTGCAGATGGATAGCGCCGACCTTCCGGCGGCAAGGAAGCTGGTGCCGATTCTCGAGCGCAAGGCCGGCCGGATTCTGGTCAACGGGTTCCCGACGGGCGTCGAGGTGTCGCACGCGATGGTGCACGGCGGCCCGTTCCCGGCCACGTCCGATAGCCGAGCGACTTCGGTCGGCACGACCTCGATCGAGCGCTTCCTGCGCCCGGTGTGCTACCAGGATTTCCCGGCCGATCTGTTGCCCGAGGCGCTGACCGACAGCAACCCGCTGAACCTGTGGCGCCGCCGCGATGGCGAGATCACGCGCAGCTGAGTGCCGGGTGAGCCGCGATCAGTGATCGCGTGAAATGAAAAATGGCCGGGGTCAGTTCGATCCCCGGCCATTTCTCTTTGCGTTCGCGGCGACTGTCTGCGCCATGACTTCGCGGCGACGAAGCGGATCAGCTATTCGCCTCGGCGGCTTCGTTCGCACGCCGCAAGCGCTCGCGGCTGTTGGACAGATGCATGCGCATGGCCGCGCGCGCACCTTCCGCGTCATGCCGCGTGATCGCTTCGAGAATGCTTTCGTGTTCCAGGTTCACGAGCGACAGATACGCGTCCGGTTCCGCGCGCGCAATGCCCGCCGAATCGAGCCGGTTACGCGGAATCAGCGCGCTGCCCATTTGCGTGAGGATGTCGACGAAATAACGGTTGCCGGTCGCGCGCGCCACCGAAATATGAAATTGCAGATCGGCGTCGACGCTATCCAGCCCGTTGTGGCGCGTGGCTTCGATCGCGTCGAGCGCGGTGCGCATGCGCGCGAGGTCATCCGGCTTGGCGCGCTGGGCGGCGAGCCCCGCGCATTCCGTTTCGAGGCTGATGCGCAATTCCAGGATCGACAACACGTCGCGCAAGGTGGTGGCGGGCACCATGTCGATACCCAGTTTTTCGCGCTGCGGCTCCAGCACGAAACTGCCGATGCCATGCCGCGTCTCGATGATCTTGCCTGCCTGCAAGCGCGAAATCGCTTCACGAATGACGGTGCGGCTCACGCTCAGCGTGACCATGAGCTGTGACTCGGTCGGCAGCTTGTCACCGGGTTTCAGGGCGTTGGAGGCAATCTGCTCGGTGACGTAGCTGACGACGAACTCGGCAAGATTACGAGCGCGTCGTGGCGGTGCTGCGGATGCCAGTGGTGTAGCCATCGAAAACGCCCCTTGAATCAGATAGTTGCGAACACTTCATGCGTTTCATTATACCGTCGTCTGACGACTGATTATATAGAGGCCGAATCATTTTGCGTGGCGACGCCCGGCGTGGCATCGGCACGCCGTCCGGCGCGTCTCGCGCTGCGGCGGCGTCTGTTTCAGCGCCGCAGGGAAGTACGATAACCCCGCCGCTAACCGCATCGATAACCGCACCGATAAGCGCCGCATCTTTAGCGCGGACGCAACTCGACCCGTTTGATGTCTTTCACGATCACGAGATAGCTGAACACCGTGAGCAGGGCGTTGATGCCGACGAACACCAGCGCGCCGTTGAACGACCCGGTCTTCGCCACGAGATAGCCGATCACGATCGGCGTGACGATGCCGGCCACGTTGCCGAACATATTGAAGATCGCGCCGGACAGGCCGAGCGCTTCCTTCGGCGACGTGTCGGCGACCACGGCCCAGCCGAGCGCGCCGATGCCTTTGCCGAAGAACGCAAGCGACATGAGGGCGACGACGACCCAGTCGGTCGACACATAGTTGCAGCCGATGATGCACACCGACAGCAGCATGCCGCCGACGATCGGCACCTTGCGCGCGATCGTGAGCGAATGGCCGCGCCGGATCAGCCCGTCGGACAGGATGCCGCCGAGCACGCCGCCGGAGAATCCGCAGATCGCGGGCAGCGAAGCCACGAGGCCCGCTTGCAGGATCGTCATGCCGCGCGCCTGCACGAGGTAGATCGGAAACCAGGTGAGGAAGAAGTAGGTCAGCACGTTGATGCAGTACTGCGCGAGATAGACGCCGAGCAGCATGCGATTGCCCAGCAGTTGGCGAACCAGATGCCAGCCGCCGGTATTTTCGATGCTGTCGGCGGCGCGGGCTTTCTTCTGCCCGTTGATCACGCCGCCGCCCTGTTCGATGTACTCCAGTTCGGCGCGCGACACACGCGGGTGGTCGGCGGGGTTCTTCATCATTTTCAGCCAGGTGAGCGCGAGCAGAAGTCCCGTCACGCCCATCACGACATACACCATGTGCCAGCCGAACGCGTGCGTGAGCCATGCCATCAGCGGCGTAAACACGACCGCGGCGAAATATTGCGCCGAATTGAAAATGGCCGACGCCGTGCCGCGTTCGTTGGTCGGGAACCAGCTCGCCACCACCTTGGCATTGGCCGGAAAAGCCGGCGATTCGGCCGCGCCCATCGCGAAGCGCAGCACGAACAGCGCGGTGACGGCCGCCGCTGCGCTGCCCAGCAAACCGATGGAGCTTTGCAGCAGTGTGAAGAGCGACCAGAAGAAAATGCTCGCGGCGTAGACGCGCCGCGCGCCGAAGCGATCCAGCAGCCAACCGGCCGGCAGTTGCGACAGCACGTAAGCCCAACTGAACGCGGAGAAGATGTAGCCCATGCGGATCGCGTCGAAGCCGAACTCGGCGCGCATGGCCGAGCCGGTGACCGAGAGCGTGGCGCGGTCCGCGTAGTTGAAGGTCGTGATCAGAAAGATCAGCAGCAGGATCGCGTAGCGAACTCGAGTGCGCTTCGCGATGTGGGCGGCACTCGCCGTGCGGCTCATTTCCATGGACATCTCCTGAAGTTCTTATGCTTGGGAGCAGGCTCCCGGGCGTCGCGGCGCAACGAGCCGCGGGCCTCGTCGATACTGGCGTGCGGTACAAAAACGCCCGGCGACGTTGCCGTCCCGGGCGCTCTTTGCGGTGCCGTGCGTGCGGCGATCGTTCGCACGGCCGCCGGGTGTTGTTTGCGTCTGATACGCCGGCCGGATTACTGCGGGCCGAGCGTCTTGATGAGCGCGTCCAGCCTGGCCATTTCTTCTTCCGTCAGATCGGTCAGCGGTGCGCGGACCGGACCGGCGCTGTGGCCGACCAGCTTCGCGCCCGCCTTGACGATGCTGACCGCGTAGCCTGCGCGGCGGTTGCGAATGGCCAGGTACGGCAAGAAGAACTCGTCGATCAGTTTGCCGACGGTCGCGTGATCGTCTGCAGCGATCGCGCGGTAGAAGTCCATCGCGGTCTTCGGAATGAAGTTGAACACCGCCGACGAATACACCGGCACGCCAAGCGCCTTGTACGCGGCGGCATAGACTTCCGCGGTCGGCAGGCCGCCGAGATACGAGAAGCGGTCGCCAAGGCGGCGGCGGATCGACACCATGTTCTCGATCTCGCCCACGCCGTCCTTGAAGCCGATCAGGTTCGGACAGCGCTCGGCCAGCCCTTCGAGCATATCGGCGTTAAGCTTGGAGTTCGCGCGGTTATAGATGATCACGCCCATGTTCGGCACGGACTTGCAGACTTCTTCCGCATGCGCGGCGATGCCTTCCTGGCAGGCTTCCGTCAGGTAATGCGGCATCAGCAGAATGCCGTTCGCGCCATGACGTTCGGCTTCCTGGGCGTAAGCGATCGCAACACGCGTCGGGCCGCCCGCGCCGGCAAGAATCGGCACCTTGCCTTTGCAGACTTCGGTGGCGGTGCGCACCACGTTCGAATAGTCGTTGTGTGTGAGCGAGAAGAATTCGCCCGTGCCGCCGGCCACGAACAGTGCCGACGCGCCGTAAGGAGCGAGCCATTCCAGGCGCTCGGCATACGTGTCGGCGCGGAAGTCACCGTGTTCGTCGAAGTCGGTAACGGGGAAGGACAGGAGGCCTTCGGAAACGATCTGCTTGAGTTCCTGCGGTGTCGTCATGATGAGTATCCAGAGCGTCGGAATAGTTCGCGGATGGTTCCGCGGAGGGTTCGATCAGTAGAAATGGAGATTTCTTATACGTCATCGTACAACAAGAATTTCGGTAACTCAACGGTCATTTCGCAGCATAATGCTTGTCCTAGGGTAAATACGGAACGTCTGCGCAATCTTTCATGTTGTAGGATGACGTATGAATAGTCGGCGCGACAGGCGTGCAGCGCCATAAGGATCGATGCAATGGAACAATCTCCGCTCTACATTCGCGTTCACCCCAATGACAATGTCGCGATCGTCGTCAACGACGGCGGTCTGGGTGAGGGCGCGGTATTTCCCGATGGTCTGGCACTGCGCGAGCGCGTGCCGCAAGGGCACAAGGTCGCGCTGGCCGATCTGGCCGAGGGCGACGAAGTCATCCGCTATAACGTGGTGATCGGCTATGCGCTCAAGGCGTTGCCGAAAGGCAGCTGGATCAACGAACATGTGATCCGCATGCCGAGCCCGCCGGGACTCGAGGATCTGCCGATCGCCACGATCAAGGCGCCGGAAATGCCGCCGCTCGAGGGCTACACCTTCGAGGGCTACCGCAACGCGGACGGCTCGGTCGGCTCGCGCAACATTCTCGCCATTACGACCACGGTCCAATGCGTGGCCGACGTGGTCGAGCATGCGGTCACCCGCATCAAGGCCGAGTTGCTGCCCAAGTACCCGAATGTCGACGACGTGGTGAGCCTCGGCCACACTTATGGCTGCGGTGTCGCCATCGACGCGCCCGACGCGATGGTGCCGATCCGCACCGTGCGCAATATCAGCCTGAATCCGAATTTCGGCGGCGAGGTGATGATGGTCAGCCTCGGCTGCGAGAAGCTGCAGCCCGAACGCCTGATGCCGCCCGGCACGATTCCGATCGCGGCGGCCGCGAACGTGGCGGAAGTCGCGGACATCGGCGATATCGAGGCTGATCTGAACGGCGACGTCGTGGTGCTTCAGGACGACGCGCACGTCGGCTTCCAGTCGATGATCGAGTCGATCATGAGAATGGCCGAGGGTCATCTGAAGCGGCTCAACAATCGCCGTCGCGAAACTTGCCCGGCGTCCGATCTGGTGGTCGGCGTGCAATGTGGCGGCAGCGACGCGTTTTCCGGACTGACCGCGAATCCCGCGGTGGGCTTCGCGACCGACCTGCTGGTGCGTGCCGGCGCGACGGTCATGTTTTCCGAAGTCACCGAAGTGCGCGATGGCGTCGATCAGCTGACGGCGCGCGCGGCGAACGCGGAGGTCGCCGCGGCGATCATCCGCGAGATGCAGTGGTACGACGATTATCTGAAGCGCGGCGGCGCGGACCGCAGCGCCAACACCACACCGGGCAACAAGAAGGGTGGCTTGTCGAACATCGTCGAAAAGGCGATGGGCTCGATCATCAAGTCCGGCAATTCGGCCATTTCCGGCGTGTTGTCGCCGGGCGAAAAGGTCAAGCAGAAAGGCCTGATCTATGCGGCTACGCCGGCGAGCGATTTCATCTGCGGGACGTTGCAGGTGGCGGCCGGTATCAACCTGCACGTATTCACCACCGGACGCGGCACGCCCTATAGCCTCGCCGAGGTGCCGGTCATCAAGGTCGCAACGCGCTCGGACCTCGCGCGCCGCTGGCATGACCTGATGGACGTCAACGCCGGCACCATCGCGACCGGCGCGGCGAGCATCGAAGAGGTGGGCTGGGAATTGTTCCGTCTGATGCTCGACATCGCCAGCGGACGCAAGCAAACGTGCGCGGAAAAACTCAAGCTCCACAATGCGCTGGTGCTGTTCAATCCGGCGCCGGTGACCTGATCGGCTCGCTCGACACACCAGGTCTGCATGCATCATGCAGACCTGATCGCACTCACACCACAATAGAAACATGACTGACTCGAACCTCGATCGCGGCGCCGCACAGAAACCCTTCCGCCGTCTGCTGCTGACTGGCGCGGCGGGCAACCTGGGCAAGCAATTGCGTGGCGCGCTCGCCGCGTGGGCCGATATCGTGCGCGTCTCGGATATCGCGCCACTCGGCGACGTGGCGGCGCACGAAGAAGCCGCGAGCGTCGATCTCGCGGACGAAGCCGCCGTTCACGCGCTGCTCGAAGGCGTGGACGCGGTGATTCACCTCGGCGGCATTTCCGTCGAGGCGCCGTTTGAAGATCTGCTCGAAGCGAATATTCGCGGCCTGTACAACCTCTATTCGGCTGCGCAGAAGCAGGGCGTGAAGCGCATCGTGTATGCGAGCTCGAATCACGCGGTGGGCTTTCATCCGGTGACGGAGGTGGTCGATGTCGACGCGCCGTTGCGTCCCGATAGTCTGTACGGCGTGACGAAGTGCTTCGGCGAATCGTTGTCGCGTTACTACTTCGATCGTTTCGGTCTGGAGACGGTGTGCCTGCGGATCGGCTCGTCGTTCGAGCAGCCGAAGAATCCGCGCATGCTCGTCACGTATCTGAGCTATCGCGACTTCATCGAGCTGGTGCGCTGCTCGCTGTTTACCAACCGCGTGGGCCACGCGATCGTCTATGGCGTCTCGGACAACCGGACCAAGTGGGTGGATAACACCAAAGCGGCGTTCCTCGGCTTTCGTCCGCAGGACAGTTCGATCGAATTCGAGCATCTCTTTCCGGTCGCCGCACCCACGACCAACCTCGACGATCCGACGCAGCGTTTTCAAGGCGGCCCATTCGTGCTGGCCGGCCCGATGGAGCCGAAGCGGTGAGCGCCGCGGCGAACCCGCGAGTGGAGCGGGTGGAGGCAGCGGGACAGGCACCGGCCTCCGTCGGCGAAAGCCCGGTGTGGCGCGTGGCGGAACAGGCGCTCTACTGGGTGGACATTCCGGCGCAAAAGATCGTGCGGCTACACGTCGATTCGGGTAAGCGCTCCGAATGGCGGTTGCCGGAGAAAGTGGCGTGCATTGCGTTCGATCAGCGCGGTACGGTGCTGGCCGGTTGCGAGACCGGACTTTTCGCTGTCGCGCTCACTGAGGGTTCGGCTGACGGCGAACCCGTGCAGGTGACAGGGCGCAAGCTCGCCGCGCCGGACTTCCCATGCGACGACATGCGTTTCAATGACGGCCGTTGCGACCGCCAGGGACGCTTCTGGTCCGGCACGATGGTGCAGGACATGGCAGCGGCCAAGCCGGCCGGCGCGCTCTATCGATTCGACGGGCGCGGTGTGCTGTCCGCGCCGGTCGTCGACGCGCTCATCACGCAGAACGGCCTCGCGTGGTCGCCGGACGGTACGACCATGTACCTGTCGGACTCGCATCCTTTGCGCCGGCAGATCTGGGCATTCGACTTTGACATCGAAACCGGCGAGCCGCGCAACCGTCGCGTGTTCGCCGATCTGAATCATCATGCGGGCCGTCCTGACGGCGCCGCGGTGGATGCCGACGGCTGCTACTGGATTTGCGCGAACGACGCCGGCCTGTTGCTGCGCTTTACGCCACAAGGGAAGCTCGACCGGCAGATTGCCGTGCCGGCCACCAAGCCGGCGATGTGCGCCTTCGGTGGGCGCGATCTGGATACGCTGTTCGTGACGTCGATCCGTCCCGCGAACGCGAGCGAGCACGATGGCCATCTGTTCGCCGTGCGGCCTGGCGTAACCGGGTTGCCGGAACCGGAGTTCGCGGGTCAGCTGTAAGCGGAGCGTATTGGAGCAAGGCGCCGGACATGACGACATGTCCGGCGCCTTTGTTTTGGCTATTTCGATTCGTCACTCGTCGTACAACATTGTGGTGGAAAGGCGACGGTCTGCCTGCGGTGCGGCTGTAAAAAATAGCTTTGGGCGACGCCGGCCTCTACCTCGGCAAGGCCGCGCCAGCTGGCGCTTAGCCTCAGCATGCGATCGATCCGTCATCCCTGCCGACGTCGCTGCGGTGCGGGTAAATACCGTCTGTACAACTCAAACCGCCTTTTATAGACTTCATATGTCGTCGTACAACATATAAGCCCAAACAAATTCCTTTCTGTGAATTTCAGGTTATTCGGTATGAGGCGGACAACGTCTCGTGCGCGATGACTCGCGCGCGAGGCGCAAGCCGAGCAGTTGAAGCAAAAGTAAAAGAGTCGAGTTGTCTGACAGGAGTGCTGAGTATCTGCGCCGGGGAAGTTGCACAGACCAGCACGGCAAAGCGCGCGTGACCACCAGCGGTGGCGGGTGCCGAGCCGGGAGACGCAGCAAAACCATGTCGCATCCGAAGGCGGTCACCCGCAAGCGGTCCTCCGCAGGCGGCCCCCGCAATCGATTGGATGGTCAATTTTTCAAGGAATTTCACGATGAACAAGAAGTTTGCCTTTTCCCGTGTTTCGATGATCGTCGCGGCTTCGGCGCTGGCCTTCAGCACCGTGTCGGCACAAGCGCGTGTGTTCCGCGTGTCGGACGTGCATGGCGACACCTATCCGACCAACATGGCCGTGAAATACATGGGAGAGCAGATCAAGAAGGCAACCGACGGCAAGGACACGGTGAAGGTCTTCGGCAATAGCGCGCTGGGTTCCGAAAACGACACGATCGATCAGGTGCGCATCGGCGCATTGGACATGGCGCGTGCCAACGGCGCGGCTTTCAACGAAATCGTTCCTGAATCGATGATCCCGTCGCTGCCTTTCCTGTTTCGCGACATCGACCATTTCCGCAAAGTGATGTACGGCCCGGAAGGCCAGAAGATTCTCGACGCTTTCAAGGCGAAGGGCATGATCGCGCTGACGTTCTACGAGAGCGGCGCGCGTTCGATCTACACCAAGAGGCCGATTCACACGCCCGCTGACATGAAGGGCCTGAAGGTTCGCGTGCAGCCGTCCGACCTGATGGTCGACGAAATCCGCGCAATGGGCGGCACGCCCACGCCGATGCCGTTCGCCGAGGTCTACACGGGCCTGAAGACGGGTCTGGTGGATGCCGCTGAAAACAACCTGCCGTCGTACGAAGAAACCAAGCACTTCGAAGTCGCGCCGGTCTACTCCGAAACCCAGCATTCGATGACGCCGGAAGTGCTGGTGTTCTCGAAGAAGGTGTGGGACACGCTGTCGCCGCAGGAACAGGAAATCATCAAGAAGGCTGCCGCCGACTCGGTGCCGTACTACCAGAAGCTGTGGACCGCGCGCGAAGCCGACGCGAGCAAGACCGTCACGAAGGGCGGCGCGACCATCGTCGGCGCGTCGCAGATCGATCGTGCCGCGTTCGTCAAGGTCATGCAGCCGGTCTGGGCGAAGTACGAAAAGACCCCGCAAATGAAGCAGATCGTCGACGAAATCCAGGCAGTCAAATAAGGCTCGCCTGAAAGGAAGCAACGCAGCGGCGCGAAGGGCTCGCGAGAAGAGTCGTGAGCGCTGCCGCTGCGCGCTTCCTGAACTGAAGAGTCGAACAGGATTGCTGACTAATAAAGACAGATCGGTCGTATGCAAGGATGGGGTCAATGAGTTTCATAAAGCGCCCAAATGATTTTCTGTTCCGCGTGCTGGTTGTCGTAGCGTCGGTGAGTCTCGCCGTGCTGAGCCTGCTGGTGATCTACAGCGTCGTGATGCGCTACGTCTTCAGCGATGCACCGGATTTCGTCGAGCCCATCGCGCTTCTGCTGGTGATCGTGATCGCCATGTTCGGCGCCGCGCTCAAAGTGCGCGAAGGCGGCCATATCGGGCTCGACTCGCTCGTCAAGAAATTGCCGCCGAAGGGTCAGCTTGTCGCGACGGCCTTTCAGCACATTTGCCTGATCACGTTCGCGGTAGCGGTTTTCTTCGGTTGTCTGCAGATGGTGGAGGCCACCATGGAAGACCGGATTCCCATTATTGGCTTGCCTGAATCTTTGCGTTATTGCATCCCGGTTTTTGCCAGCGTCTGCATTGCAATGTTCTCGCTAGAGAACCTGCTCGCGCTTTTTGCACAGAAACAAAAATAGAGCAATCATGGAACTCGCCATCCTCTCCGTCAGTTTCCTCGTCTTTCTTCTTCTCGGCGTTCCTGTTTCATTCGGGCTAGGGCTTTCGTGCGTCCTGACCTATCTGTACGAGGGTTTGCCGGCGGCCACCGCCATGCAGTCGATGATCTCGGGGATCAACGGCTTTTCGTTTCTCGCGGTCCCGTTCTTCATTCTGTCCGGTGAGCTGATGCTGCACGGCGGCATTGCGGACCGCATCCTGCGTTTCGCGCAAGCCACGGTCGGGCATTTCCGCGGCGGTCTCGGCATGGCCAACGTGGTCGCCTGCACGTTGTTCGGCGGGGTCTCCGGTTCGCCCTCGGCGGACACGTCGGCGATGGGCGGCGTGGTCATTCCGTTGATGAAGCGTGAAGGCTACAGCGCGGCCTATGCGGTCAACGTGACGACGCACTCGTCGCTGGCGGGCGCGTTGATGCCGACGTCGACCAACATGATCATCTACGCATTCGCGGCGCAGGGTATCACCGGCACGTTGAATGGACACCCGATGAGCGGCGTCTCGATCGGCGATCTGTTGTTTTCCGGTCTGCTGCCGGTGCTGTGGGTGATGGGTTTCGTGCTGGTCGCCGCGTACTGGCAAGCGGTGAAATACGGTTATCCGCGCCGTCCCGACGGCTCGACGGAACTGCAGCGATTCCCCGGCTGGTTCGCCGTGGCCCGCACATTCCTTGGCGCATTGCCCGGCTTGATGGTGATTGCGATCATTCTGGTCTGCGTGGCAAAGGGCATTGCTACAGCGACAGAAGCCGCTGCAATCGCCGTGTTTTATTCGCTGGTGCTGACGATCGTCGTGTATCGCTCGATGACGATGAAGAAGCTGTTTCACGCGCTCTCCAAGGCTGCCAAGACTACCGGCGTGGTGCTGCTGCTGATCGGCGTGTCGAACATGCTGCGCTACCAGATGGCGTATCTGGAGATTCCGGACGCGATCGAACACATGCTCGACGGCGCGACCAGCCTGCCGTGGCTGATGCTGCTGTACATCAACCTGATCCAGATTTTCCTCGGCACGTTCGTCGATATGGCGGCGCACATCCTGATCACCACGCCGCTGTTCCTGCCGATGGCGATGCACGCCGGCGTCGGCCCGGTGCAGTTCGGGATCATGATCCTGCTGAACTGCGCATTGGGTCTGGTGCACCCGCCGATCGGCTCGGTGCAGTTTATTGGCTGCGCGATTGGCAATGTGTCGATTGGTGAAACTACCAAGGTGGCGTGGCCGTATTACCTGGCTATCTTCAGCGCGATCAACATCGTCACTTATGTACCGATGTTTTCCACGTGGCTGCCTAGCCTGATCAATGGTCACCCGGTATTTTGAAATCCTTTATTAGCGTCCCGAAGAATATGTCCTTTGGGGGCGCCCGGCGGCGCTCGTACAGTGCGGCAAACAAAGAAAAATCTTTTAAAGAGGAGCAGAAATGAAAAAGGCACTAGCAACCTCGGCCCTTGGGTTGGTCGCCCTCGGCGCACACGCTCAGAGCAGCGTGACGTTGTACGGGATCGTAGACGCGGGGATCGGTTATCAGAGCAGTCAGACGACACTCGGCTCGACCTCCGGCGGCCGCTCGGTTGTGAAAATGGTCAACGGGGTCTGGGCTGGCAGCCGCTTCGGCCTGAAGGGCTCGGAGGATCTGGGTGGCGGCACCAAGGCGATCTTCCAGTTGGAAGAGGGCTTTAACAGCGCAACCGGCGCACAGTCCGTCTCCGGCCTCGGGTTCAACCGTCAGGCTTATGTCGGCGTGGCCAACGCCAGCTACGGTACGTTCACGGCCGGCCGCCAATATACGTCGTACTACACGATGCTCTCGCCGTATAGCCCGACCACGTGGCTGACGGGCGCATACGGCGCGCACCCGGGCGACATCGACTCTCTGGATACGCTGTACCGCGCGAATAACTCGCTGGTGTACACGTCGCCGAACCTGTACGGCCTGACGGCTAGCGGCTCGTATTCGCTGGGCGGCGTGCCGGGCAGCTTCAACGCCGGTTCGACGTGGAGCGCGGCGTTGCAGTACCTGAATGGTCCGTTCGGCATTGCGGCCGGCTTCCAGCGCATCAACAACTCGACGCCTGGCGGCGGCGCATGGGGCGCTGACTCCACGACGTCCAACAACGGCGCGCAGGCTGGCGTGTCGGGCATCAACAACGGCTATCAGCGCGCCCAGGCTCAACAGCGCGTGGCGGTGACGGGTGGCTATACCTTCACCCCGCAGTGGGATGTGTCGTTCTCGTACTCGAACGTGCAGTACATTCCGGGTATCAACTCGCCTTTCCACACCACGGCGATCTTCAACACAGGCGGCGCCGTGCTGCACTTCAAGCCTTTGACGGCACTGGACCTCGCTGCGGGCTACAGCTATACGCGCGCTACCAAAGCGAACGGCATCACGAGCTCGGCTAGCTACCAGCAGTTCAACCTGTCGCAGTACTACAGCCTTTCCAAGCGCACCGGTCTGTACGCGCTCGAGGCGTATCAACGCGCAGGCGGCCAGACGCTGGGCACGAACGGCGTGAGCATCATCAACGCAACGGCTGATATCGGCGACGGTCAGAATAGCGCGCCGTCCTCGTCGCGTAGCCAGTTTGCCGCGGGCGTGGGCATCATCCACAAGTTCTGATGGCGTAACCCGGTGGCGGTGTGTTGCTACGCCGCCACGGCGGCGCGTTTTTTAACGCGCGTCGCCGAGCAGCACAGGCTGCGCGCGCAATGCGCGCAGCATTTTCGACGACGCCGGCCGCCTGCCATTGCGCGCGTCGTACCGGCCCGCGCGTACGGCGCGCTTCGCCTTCACGCGTCAGACCACAAACGCCCACCCGTTGCCCAGTTTTCGCGCTTCGCGTCGGTGAGAATGATCTCCACCGAGTTGGCCTCGACGCCAAGCGATTCACAGGTCGCTTTGGTAATGGCTTCGACGAACTGGCGTTTCTGTTCCACCGAGCGGCGTTCGAAGAGTTCGATGTGAAACGTGGGCATGGCGTGACTCCGTATAGGGATGGGTTTGAGGTGAGCGTGAGGCGAATTCAAGCGCGATAGCCGGGATCGAGCCTGTCGAGTTTGCGCAGCAGGGCAGGCCATTCGAGTGCGCCTTCAATGGCGCCGCCGTCGTAAAGTTGTTCCGCGGTGCGTGCGGCGACCGCATCGCTCGGCACGACGAGTTCCGCGCCGCATGCTTGCGCTTGCAACTGGATCTCGCATGCCTTGAGCAGTGTTGCCATCAGCACATAGGCTTCCGCGACGGTGCGCCCAACGGTCAGCGTGCCGTGATTGCGCAATAGCATGGCGGGTTTGTCGGCGAGATGCGCGACGAGACGCTCGCCCTCCGCCGGCGTGAACGCAAGGCCTTCGTAAGCGTGATACGCGAGGTGGCCGTAAAAGCGCAGCGCATGTTGCGAAGCGGGCAGCAGGCCGGCCGGCTGAGCGGAAACCGCCACACCCGCCGTATTGTGCAAATGCATCACGCAGAACGCATCGGCGCGTGCCGCGTGAACCGCCGCGTGCAGCGCGAAGCCGGTCGCGTTCACCGCATGTTCGCTCGCGCCGACGATGTTGCCGTCTATATCGATCTTCACGAGGTTCGACGCGCGGACTTCATCGAAGGCGAGGCCGAATGGATTGATCAGGAAGTGGCCGGGCTCGCCCGGAACGCTCGCCGAGATATGCGTGTAGATCAGATCGTCCCAGCCGTTGAGCGCCGCGAGCCGATAGGCGGCGGCGAGGTCGACGCGGGTTTGCCGCTCCGCGTCGGACCGTGGCCCCGCTTCGGCGACGCGGCCGGCAGGGGTGTGAGTGAACGACATGACTGTCTCCTGAAATTTTTTCAGCGCCGCGGCGCATGCGCGGCGCTGCCCGACGGCCTAACTCACGCGGCTGGCCGGACCCGGAGTCGCCGCGCTGCGCACGGCGTCGATCCGCTGCGCCGGTTCGGCGGCCGCGACGCCATGCGCCGCGCGCTGCCTGAGCCATTGCACGCTCCACGTCGCGAGGACGAAAGGCGCTGTCATAACCGGCCAGCCGATGTGGGCGGCCGCCGCTTGCAGCACGACCGACAGGGCCACACCGCCGAGCATCGTAACGACACCGCAGTCGGCAAGCGCGAGCGCGGTCAGTGCGCCGTTGAATCCTAACAGGCCTGCATCGAACGAGCTTGCCGTCGCGCCAAGCATCAGATGCGCGACGCTCGCGAACCCCGCGCCGATCAACGCCCGCAACGCATGCTTGCGTGACGAAGCCGCGATCCCGATCAACACCAGCAAGCCAGGCAGTGCGTCCGATGCGAAGGCGGTTTGCGCGAAACCGGCGAGCAGGCCGCCGCTCCACTGCAGCGCGCGCGATGCAGACATCGCGGCCACGCTTGCCGGTTGCGCGTTCGCCGCGACAAACGGCAGCCAAAGCCAGCTGATGATCAGACACGGGCTTGAAAAAAAGCCGAGCCCGCGCGCGCGCAGCATGCGCGACCATGGCTCCAGAAGCCATGCCGTGGCGGTGGCGGCGAGAATCGCCACCGCGGCGGCGGTGGCATTGTCGGCGATGAAGCTGAAGGCGGCGAGACCCGCCAGCGCGCCGTTGAAGCCGTGCAAGCCGGCACGCGTATCGTCCTCGCGATATCCGGCCAGGACTGCGCTCACATTGGCCGCAACCGCACCCATGAGCGCGGCGCAAGCGAGGCGCGGGTCGTCGAGCAGCCACGCGCCGAGCAGGCACGCGCCGGTGAAGGCGTTCGGTTGCAGCACGATCTGGCCGACACTGCGCAACAGCGTGCGCAAGGCGGCGGATTGAGCTTCGGTCGCGGCGGCGTGCATGATGTGAAGGCGGCGTGATGTCGATGAGGCGCAAATCCCGGGCGCGCACGGCAAGCGCGCCGGCAGGAGAACTGGGAATGGCGAGGATAGGCCAGCTACGGCGCGCCGTGCATCGCCATGCTTGATAGTGGCTATTTGCGACACCGGCCACGCCACGGCGTGTCGGTGAGCCGAAAGCTTTCGCGCTACGATAGTAGCCCGGCGTGCAGCCTGCGCCGTTTCACGAGGAGACAGTCAGATGCGTGAAGTACGGTGGGCATCGGAAGAGGGCGACGGCATCGAACATCTGGCGTTCGATGCGCATGAGGACGGCTTCGCGGTAGAAAGCGCCCTGGTCGGGCAGCGCTATGGGAAGCCGTATGGGCTGCACTACAAGGTGCGTTGTGACGCGCAATGGCGCACGCGCTTTGCGTGGCTGAAGATCGTCGGCGGCGGCGAACTGGAATTGCATGGCGATGGCGAGGGCCACTGGCGCGATGGCCACGGGCTTGCACTGAGTGCGATCGAAGGTTGCATCGACATCGATATCGCCGCCACGCCGTTCACCAACACGCTGCCGATTCGCCGTTTGCAACTGGCGGAGGGCGAGCGCCGGCCCATTTCGGTAGCGTATATCTCTACGCCGGATTTGCAGGTGACGCGCGTGGAGCAAGCCTATACGTGCATCGCATTGCACGGCGAGTATCGCTACGAGGGCATCTTCCGCGACTTTACGGCCGACATGAAGGTGGACGAAGACGGCCTCGTGATCGACTATCCGACGCTGTTCACACGCCTGCCGCGCGAGCGTTGAGCGTTGATGCGGTCGAGCCGCCGTGGTCCGTGCGGTGCCGTTCCACAAAACGCTCGATGCTTGCCGCGATCCGTTCGGGTTCGCGCAGCACGACCCAGTGGCCCGCATCGATCTCGATGCGTTCATATGCGCCGAGCCAGCCCTCCAGTCCAAGAGAGAGCGCCGGCCCGACATAACGGTCACGCAGCGGCACGAGGAATTGCACCGGCGCGTGCGCATGACGCGCGCGCGGGTGCAGCAGCTTGTCGATGAAATTGGCGCGGTAGAGATTCAAGCCGTTGATCGCGTTGCGCATCTGCGCGGGATCGGGCGCCGGGCGCACGCGTTCCGTCACCCGCAGCCATAGCGGCCACAGACGTGCGCCGCCCGCGCGCCATACCAGCTCGGGCAGCCACGGCAAATGGAAAAAGAAAATGTACCAGGACTTGAGCGTCTGCCGGACACTGCTGCCGAACGGGCGCTTCTTTGTCTGCTGCGCGGGTTGAGTGTCACCGCCGCCGCGCAAGTCGAAGGAAGCATGATCGAGACACGGCCCTGAGATCGACGTGTACGAAGCAATGCGGCCTTTGAACGCGGGATCGGTCACGGCTTCCCAGCATTGAATCGAGCCCCAGTCGTGCCCGACGAGGTGAAACGGCCGCGTGCCGCACGTGGCGTCGGCGACGGCGGCAAGATCGGCGGCGAGGCGTTCGAGCCGGTAAGCGTGCCGCGTGGCCGGCGCCTCGGAGGCGCCCGCGCCGCGCACGTCGTAAGCGATCACGCGATAGCGCGCATCCAGTTGCACGCGCACCGGTTCCCACACCGCCGCCGAATCGGGGTAGCCGTGTACCAGCACGATGGGCGGCGCCTCGCGCGGTCCGCTCACATAAACCGCGAGCCGCACGCCGCCGGCCTCGACCGAGAGCGTGTCGCGTATCACGCGGCCGCCTGCACGCCGCGCCGCGTGGCTTTGCGGGCGCTCGGCGTGGCCGCATTGGTGGCATCGACCGCGGCAACCAGTCCGTCGATACGCGCCAGTTGCGCGCGGTTGTCGTGATCCCACGGATGAAAGCCGGGCCGGAAAAAGCTCAGCCACTCACCGGCGATGCGAGGAAACACACCGTGGCGCGGGCCGTACAGATATTTCACGACGCGCCACATGCCGCGCAGATGGCCACCGCGCTTGCGGTCGGCGATGATGAGCCGCACATGGTAGTCGAATACGATCAGCCAGAACGTCACGGTGGTGGCGAGCATGGTGCCGGTGCGCAGGAGATAACGGCCGAGTCCGGGCTTGAGCACGGTGTTCCACACGTCGTACGAAACGGATTTATGCTCGGTTTCTTCGAGTGCATGCCAGGTCCACATCTGCGTATAGCCCTCCACAGACCCGCCGATGCGCGTCGCGTCCTGCAGCAGCAGGCCCGCCAGCATGGCCGTGTAATGCTCGAGGCAGACGGTGACCGCGAGCTGGTACGAATGCGGCAGAACCTTGCGGCCGAAGTTGAGAATCGCCCATAGCCGTTTGTCGAGCTTATGCGCGGGCAAGCCGGCTTCCTGCAACAGATCGTTGTACTCCACATGCTCGCGCGTGTGCATGGCTTCCTGGCCGATGAAGCCGAGCACCTGCTTCTTCAGCACCGGGTCGTCGATCTGGTCGCGGTAGTTGCGCACGCTGTCCATGAAGAAACGCTCGCCGGCCGGAAACAGCAGCGAAAGCGCATTGAAGAAGTGTGTCACATGCGAGCCCTGCACGTGCCAATCGCAGGCACGTTCCTGCGGCAAGTTGAAACGGAGGTCGCGGCGAACCGGCATCATGGCCTTTCTCCTTGTGAGTCTCTATGTGTTGCTGAATGTTCTGAGCGAGTGACGTGCATTGCGCAGCTTTATGCGCGCTTGCCGTCCACCTGCGCGGCGCGCCGCGCGCGTTTCTCCGCGATGCGTTTCATCCGCCGCGTTTGCATCACCACCAGTGCCTGATAGGCCGCCGGCAACGTGCGCGCCAGCCAGTCGGCGGCCCGCGCGTCGCGTCCGATCAGCACGCGCCGTTTGTTCTTGCGCACGCCGTCGAGAATCACGCGCGCGGCTTCGTCGGCGGTGGTGATGAAGAACTTCTCGAAGTCGTCCTTGCCCTGCTGTTCGGTTTCCAGCATGAAGCCGACCATGTTCGACGAGATACGGCTCGATTGCGCGATGGCCGTGCGGATGCCGCCCGGATGCACGCAGGTGGCCGACACGCCGCACTTCATCAGGTCGAGTTCCTGGCGCAGTGCTTCCGTAAAGCCGCGCACCGCGAATTTGGTCGCGTTATAGCCGCTCATGCCCGGCTGGGAGAACAGTCCGAACACGCTAGACGTATTGACGATATGCCCCGCACCGGACGCCTTGATGTATGGCAGAAACGCCTTCGTGCCGTGCACCACGCCCCAGAAGTTGATGCCGACGATCCACTCCAGATCGGCGTAGTCCATGCCTTCGATGGTGCTCGACAGCGCGACGCCTGCGTTGTTGAACACGAGGTTGACGCGCTGATGCTGCGCAGCGGTTTCGGCGGCCCAGGCGAACATCGCGGCGCGGTCCGCGACATCGAGCACCCGGGTGGTGATGCGCAGCGGCGCGCCGACGATGTGTGGCGCCGCGGCCTGAGCAAGCTGCGCGGTTTCGGCGAGGCTTGCGGCATTACGGTCGGCTAGCGCGAGGTGGCAGCCTTCGCGCGCGAGCTGGATCGCGAGCGAGCGGCCCATGCCCGAGCCTGCGCCGGTGATCGCGGCCACTCTGTCAGTAAAGTTTTTCATTGGCTTATCTCCATGCACAGCGTTCAACCAGAGCTAGTGCTTCAACCTTTCACTCCGGTCCCATGCGAAATTGTTGTTGTCCTCTCTGAACAGCACCTGTCGTTATCGTTATGTCCTCTCAGGTCGCCTCCACCGACGCCGTCGCGCCGCCGTGAGCGTGGGCGGGCGGCGGCGACATCATCGGCGCGCCTGCCGGTTGCGGCGCGGGCGAATACGCGAGGTAGTCGTCCATGCTGAACGTGCTGGTGGCCTGGCGGAATTTGTACGCGAATCCCGGCCACAGCGTGGTGTTCTTGCCGGTTTTCGGATCGAGATACCAGCTCTTGCAGCCGCCCGTGGACCAGATTGCGCGGCCGAGTTTCTGCTGGATCTGTTCGTTGTAGGCACGCTCTACCTGCGGACGCACTTCGATCGCGTCGGCGCGTTCCGCGGCCATCGTCTTCAGTGCGCGCAGAATGTATTCGACCTGCGACTCGATCATGAACACCATCGAGTTATGACCGAGACCGGTATTCGGTCCGACGATCATGAAGAAGTTCGGATAACCAGGCAATGTCGTACCGAGATATGCATGCGCGCCGTCGCGCCATGTGTCGACGATATCGACGCCGCCGCGCCCGCGCACCACGCCGCGCGGAAACGGATCGGCCACCTGAAAACCGGTGCCGAAGATCAGGCAGTCGGCGCGGTGACGCTTACCGTCGGTGGTGACGACCGCGTCCTCCTCGATACGGGCGATGCCGGTGGTCGTCACCGAAACATTCTGGCGCGACAGGGCGGGGAAGTAGTCGTTCGAGATCAGAATGCGCTTGCAGCCCATCGTGTAGTTGGGCGTGAGCGTCGCGCGTAATTGCGGATCGCGCACCTGGCGGCGCAGATGCCGCTCGGCGACTTTTTGCGCCGTCTTCATCAGCGAAGGATGAACCGCGAAGCCAAACGCACGCGATTCGAGCATGCAGTAGAGCGCCGAGCGCATGATCTTCTGCGTGAACGGCAGGTGTTTGAATAGCCATTGTTCCAGCGGCTTCACGCGGCGGTCGGCCTTCGGCATGATCCACGGCGGCGTGCGCTGGAACAGATCGAGATGCGCGACGCGCGGCGCGATCTGCGGGACGAACTGGATCGCGCTCGCGCCGGTGCCGATCACGGCGACGCGCTTGCCTTCGAGCGAATAGCCGTGGTCCCACTGCTGTGAATGAAACGCTTTGCCCTTGAAGTTTTCGATGCCGGGAATGTTCGGCATGGCCGCGCGCGAGAGGCCGCCCATGCCCGAGATCAGCACGCGCGCCGACCATTGCTGGCCGTTCGCGAAGGTCAATTGCCAGCGGTGGCGCGTCTCGTCGTAGGTCGCCGTTGCGAGTTCGTGGCCGAAGCGCAGATGCCGCTGCACGCCGAAGCGCTGCGTGCATTCCTCCAGATAAGCGCGGATTTCCGGTTGGCGCGCGAACATACGAGTCCAGCGCGGATTCGGGGCGAAGGAGAACGAATAGACGTGGGATTGGACGTCGCAGGCGCAACCGGGGTAGTGGTTGTCACGCCAGGTGCCACCAACCGAGTCGGCTTTCTCGGCGACGATGAAATCGCTGATACCGGCCTGGCGCAGCCGGATCGCCATGCCGAGGCCGGCAAACCCGGACCCGATAATGGCGATGTCGGTCTCGATAGGCGCGGACGCGTCCGGCGCCGCGGTGTCGTGAGGCAGCATGCGTGCGTTCATCCGTTCCGTCTCCTTTTTTACTCTCTTAACTGTTACATTGGTCGATGTAACAATAGAGGCTGGTAACGGATGACGCAAGAAGGCGGTTAGACGCGCCCCTCTAGTACCGAAGGCACGCGATGTTCACTTCGCGGCCAGGGCCGCCGCGACGTCCCGGTTCTGCCAGACGCTGTCTTTCACGGTAATTTTCTGCGGGATCAGATTGGCGCCGTAGAACGCGTCGGCGACGCTCTGCTGCGAGCGCACGATTTCGTCCGTGACGGGCGTAGTGCCATAAGGATAGCGGCGCACCCACGTCTCGACCAGTTTCTGATCGAGACCGACCTTCGGCGCGATCAGCGCGGCGGTTTCCACCGGGTGGGCGTTGACCCATAACCCGGCGGTGCGCAACTGGCCGAGAATCGCGCCGATCACATCGGCATGCTGTTGCGCGAAGTCGCGCGTCGCTTCATAGAAGTTGTACGGCGCGTTCAGTTCGCTGTAGTCGGCCAGCGTGCGTGCCTTGAGCGCCTGCTGCGCGGACGCGTAGTAAGGGTCCCAGATCACCCATGCATCCACGCTGCCGCTTTCGAAGGCGGCGCGGGCGTCGGCGGGGGGCAGGTACACCGGACGAATGTCCTCGTAGCGCAGTCCCGCTTTCTTGAGCGCTTCCAGTAGCAGATAGTTCGAACTCGATCCCTTCTGCAGCGCGACGCGCTTGCCCTTCAGATCGGCCACGTCATGCAGCGGCGAGTCGTTTTTGACCAGAATGGCTTCGGCGTGACGTCCCGACGGTTCCGCACCCACGTACACGAAGCGCACGCCGCTCGCCTGCGCGAACACCGGCGGCGGCGCGCCCGTGTAGCCGAAGTCGATGCTGTTCGCGTTCAACGCTTCGAGCAATTGCGGTCCTGCCGGAAATTCGAACCATTTGATGCTATAGCCCAGCGGCTTGAGCTTTTCATCGAGGGAGCCCTGGGCCTTGAGCACCGCGAGCAAGCCCGATTTCTGATAGCCGATGCGCAATACCCTGGCCGGCTCGCCGGCGTTGCCGCTGGTCTGCGCGGTGGCGCTGAAAGTCGTGAATGCCGCGAGCAGGGCCGCGGCGAATTGAAGCGAAAAACCGGTGTGACAGGCCATCCTGCGAATCTCCATTGCGTTCGATTGGTGTGGCCGCGGTTTGTTTTCAGCGTGATCTGCGCACGTCTGCGCTAGCCATGGCGAGGGCTTGCGGAGATGGCTGAAAACGTGTTGCGGCGACGTTCGGGGATCGTCGCATGGACGTCCCGCCGATCAAACGAAGCAATGCAGATTTGAATATGACGTGCGCCGGAGGGGGGCGCCGTTCACGCGTCCCGCTCGCCGGGTCAGTGGGCGTGTACAAACACTAACGCGGCCGCGACTGCGCGCAGGCTTACTTTTTTGATTTGTCTTTCTTCACTGCGGCCGCTGTGCCTTCGGCGGGATGGCCCAGTTTCTTTTCCATGATGCCCGCGACGCGGTCGCCCAGGTAGTCGCCGGAGGCTTCTTCGAGCGCGCGGTTCATTTCGCTTTCGACCAGCACCATGGCGAGCGGCCGCACGCGCCAGATAGCCTCGACCAGAGCGGGCACGTCGGCGGGCGGCGGCAGGGCGCCGGCCTCGTAGCGGTCCAGTTGGCGAACCACCAGATCGACCAGCGCTTTGGCAACCGCGTTGAAATGCGGCCTTGCGATGCCCACGGCGTCGAGCAGGTCGGCAAGCGGAATGCCTTCCTTCGCCATGGTGGCGCCGGCGGCCAATGCTGTCGGGCTGCCCGACACGAAGGAAAGGCCGTTGCGCTCCAGCAGGCCGAGCTCGACCGCTTTGCCGAGCGCGCTCGGCGAGGCTTTGTCGCCGAACATTTGCAGCAGTTCGATCAGCGAGTACTTTTTCGGCCGCTCGCGCGACCAGCGGCCGCCGATCGCCGTTTCCAGACCGAGGATGGAGCGAAGATCGTGGCCCTCGTCGACGGCCATGATCAGGTCCTGGATGTTGGCTAGCGTGTAGCCGCGTGCGAGCAGATGGTTGATCAGCTTCAAACGCGACACGTGCGTGTCGTCGTAGACGCCGACGCGGCCGCGCTTCTCCGGCGGTGCAAGCAGTCCCCGGTCCTGATACGCGCGCACGTTGCGCACGGTGGTGTCGGTGACGCGCGCGAGTTCGTCGACGGTGTATTCGTTGCGCGGCGAGGCGCTGGCCGGGTCGCCGGAATCGGCGTACAGCGGCGGGACAGGAGGCGGCGTGTTGGGCATGGCGGGATTTTAACGCGCTGGCGCGCGCGGCCGCCAGCGCGCCCGCCGCATGCACGCCGGTGATCGGAACTTTCGCGGGGATGCGCTTATGTTGCCGGTGCTACTTTTGCACGACTCACCGTGGGTGCATTTCTGTCCGCGCATGAACGACGGATTGCGCGACGCATTGCCGAGGTTTCAGACGTGACGGGCGTCGCGCTTCAAACGCCTGCCGGCGCAACGTCGTCCGGCGAGGTCGAATCGCCTTTGCCAAGCGTGCGTTGCATCAACGTGGTGTCGAGCCAGCGACCGTGTTTGAAACCCACCGACTTCAACGTGCCGGTCAATTCGAAACCCAATTGCGTATGCAGCGATAGCGAACCGCCGCTGCCGCCATCCGCGATCACGGCGACCATCTGGCGCCACGGTCCGGTTTCGCAACGCTCGATCAGCGCCTGGAGCAATACGCGCCCCAGCCCCCGGCCGCGATAGGCGTCGTTCACGTAAATCGAATCTTCGATGGTGTTGCGATACGCGGCGCGCGGCCGGTACGGCGTCGCGTAGCAATAGCCTGCGACCTCGCCGTCGATCTGCGCGACCATGTACGGCAGCCCATGGCTGCGTACCGATGCGAGCCGCATGCGCAGGTCGTCGACGGAAGGCGGGATTTCCTCGAACGAGGCGACGCCGGTCAGGACGTGGTGTGCATAGATGGCCTGGATGGCGGGAAGGTCGGCTTCAGTGGCGTCGCGGATCAGCGGGGCGGCTTCGCTCGCTGAGGCCGCAACAGAGGGCGCGGGGCGGGTGGTGCTCATACGTGTTCCTGTCGTGGCGATAAGTCTGCGGATACGTTTTACTATGCCCGCCGCGCGCGCGAATTTGAAGCGAGTCAAAAATCGCCGGGACGTATAGCCGGTATCCGTGCACGGACTGATCGGCCGCGCCGCGCGCACGGCCGGGATTGCGCCGCTCAGTTCGGCCGCGCCATGCGCACGGCCAGGCTTGTGCTACTCAGTTATGCGAGTACGTCTCGGGCTGTGTCACATGCCCGCGATGGTGCCGGGAATGCTTCACCTTATGTTTCGGGCTGGCTTTCGGCGGCGGCGCGTGCTGTTCGTCAGGCGCCGCAGCCGCCGGCGCTTGAGCCTGCGCACGAGGCGCGGGCGCGGGGTGCGTATTGCCTGAAGGCAGCCCGCTTTGGCCTTCGCCGAAACGGAAGGTTTGCGAAGTCTGGGCGTATGCGCCAACAGAGCATGTCAGCGCGGCGGCAGCCAGGCAAATTGAAAGCTTCATGGGTCCTCCTTCTGAACGAGCCGGTGAGGATACCTGTTTTCCTGACAGTCGATCGATCACATCAGGCGCAAGCAGCCCGCTTGCCTCATTGTCGAGCGGTGACGCGCGCGTTGAGTCGATGGTCGGTCGCAAGGCGAAGCGAGCGGAATGCGTCAAAGGTCGTCGAACTGATCGAATTCGCTTTGCAGTTCACGGTTGCGCGCCACGCGCTCGTCGAGGTCCGGCCCGAGCCTGTCGACGATCGCCGAGATCAGCAGATTGAACAGGCAGGTAAGCGGCGCGAGCGAATCCCAGAACTGGCCGACGTCCGTTTTGACCTGTAGCAGATCGCCGTCGAATTCGCGCGCCCACGGACAATAAATGTCGGTGATGAGCGCGAACGGCAGGCCGCGACGTGTGGCGGCTTCGCAATAGCGGCGCGCGACCTTCGAATAGGCGCGGGTGTCGGTGACGATCAGATACGGCGCTTCGAACCCCGAGTTCAGCGAATCGACGTATGAACCCGACATGCCGTCGGAATAGAACACGCGCGGGCGGATGTATTCCAGGTAGCTGTAGAACGCGTTGCTGATGCCGCGCGTGGACTGAATGCCGAGAATGTAGACCGCATCGGCGTTGGCGATACGCTCGGCCACGCGCGCGAACACCGGCGATTGGGCGAGCTGATAGACATGCTGGATCGCACCGATCTCGAGTTCGAGCGAGTGGGCGAGCGCGGGGTTGGGCGCGACGGACGAAGCGGCTTCCAGCGGGGTGTCGTCGTGATGGCCCGCGGTGCGGCGGAACGCGTCGAGGCGGTCTGTGATCAGCCAGGGGCGCTCCTGAGCCCCGCGCAGTTCGCGCTTCAGGTCGTCGAGATTCTGGTACCCGATGCTGCGCAGGAACCGGCCGACCGAAATGCCGCTCGTACCGGCTTGCTGGGCGATCTGGTCGGCGGTTTCGAGACCGAGCCGGTCGAGGTTGGCCAGCATATAGCTGGCGACGCGTTTGGAGGTGGGGGTGAGTTCGGCAAAGCGGGCTTCGACGGTTTGAGCAAATGCGGTCGGCATCGTAGTCGCGTGGCGGGGCAGTGGTTAATCGATCATCGGGATGATGACATATTCAACCGGCTGCTCGCGCCGCGCGCGTCTGGAAAACGGCTAACGCGAATGCGTACCGCGGACGATGCGCCGATCAGGCAACCGGCCGCGCCGGCGCCGCCCGTGAGAAGCGCCGTGCGCCCGCCACGCAGGCCACGACCACGACGGTGACGAGAATCATCGCGGGCGGCACCTGTTCGTGCAGGAGCAGTCCCGCAAGCATCAGGCCGAAGAACGGCTGCAGCAGTTGCAGTTGTCCGACGCCCGCAATGCCGCCGAGCGCGAGGCCGCGATACCAGAACACGAAGCCGATCAGCATGCTGAAGAGCGACACATAGGCGAGGGCCCAGAGCGCCGCGTGACTGACTCCGTCGAACGATGCGGGCCGTGCCCACAAGGCGAGCGGAAGCATGAGCGGCAGCGACAGCACGAGCGCCCACGAAATCACTTGCCAGCCGCCGAGATGGCGCGACAGACGCGCCCCTTCGGCATACCCCAGCCCGCAGGCGACGATGGCGGCCAGCATCAGCGCGTCGCCAACGGGCGATGCGTCGAGCCCGTGACGCAGGGCGAAGGCCACCACGGCGCCGCTACCGAGTGCCGAGAACAGCCAGAATGCCGGTTGCGGACGCTCGCCGCCGCGCAGCACGCCGAAGATCGCCGTGGCGAGCGGCAGGAGGCCGACGAACACCACGGCATGCGCCGAGCTCACGTGCCGCAGCGCCAACGCCGTCAGGAGCGGAAAGCCGATCACCACGCCGAGTGCGACTACCACGAGCGGGATCAGGTCGCGGCGCGCGGGGCGCGCCTGGCGAAACACGAGTAATAGCAACAGGCCGAGCGTGCCGGCGATCGTTGCGCGCGCGACCGTCAGGAACAGCGGGTCCAGGCCTTCGACGGCGATGCGCGTGGCCGGCAGCGAGCCGCTGAAAATCAACACGCCTATGAAGCCGCTCAGCCAGCCGTTGGTTGTCTTGTCCATCCGGAGAGTCCATGCGTGAGGAGAGAGAACGCATAGCATCGGCTATCCGACCATGGACAGTAAGGTACGGATCGGTACAAATCGCCCAAACTGTATCGAGGAATGGAGCGGTACAGCGGCTACGCGACTTGCCACCCGCTGATACGGATTACCTTCGGCGGCAATGTTCCGGCTGCGTCATAAAGGTCTTATCGTGTCTATCATGAACTTGGAGTTCACGGGATTGCGCCGATCACTTCAGGAGACGAGCATGAGCAAGCTGACCACCACGATCAAGCACGAGTTCATGGAGATGCTTCCGCCGACCATCTATTTCTTCGTGATTCTCCACATTGTCGCGATCATGCGCGCGCTGATTACCCGAGGCTATGACGTGACGTTGCCGACATCGGTTTCCGTGACCATCGCCGCGCTGATTCTCGGCAAATCGGTGCTGATCGCCAACATGCTGCCGTTCATCAACCGGTTTCCCGAGAAACCGCTGATCTGGAATATCGGCTGGAAAACGGTGATCTATACCTTGGTGGCTTTGATCGTGCATTACCTGGAGCATCTTTACGAATACTGGAAGGAGGCGCCGAGCCTCGCCGCCGCCAACGGCAGGTTGCTCGCCGATCTCAACTGGCCGCATTTCTGGGCCATCCAGATTCTGCTGGTGACGCTGATCGCGATCTACTGCGTCGTTGCCGAGCTGGTTCGCGTGATCGGCCGTGACACGTTCATGGCAATGTTCTTCGGTCCCATTCCGCCGAAGGCGACCGGCCAGGCTGCCCGCTAGTCCAGTCGCTCCCGGTCGCGCGAGAGGCGCGTTTGTCACGCTGCCAATCTTACTTGCATAGCAGAAGCAGCCGTTCCTGATCCGAACACGTGGGACGCGGTTTCGGCGCGGCCTGGGCCGCGGTGGCATTGATCGCGGCGCTCTTATTCGCGAGACATGCGCGCAGATGCTTCTCGACTGGCGAGTAGTATTTCCATCCACGCACGAGCGTCGGCAACTCCAGCTTCACCTGCTTCCACTTCGGGTGGCCATGCTCCTGGAGATTGTCGAAGTTGGCGCATAGCGAGTCGGCAAAGTGATTCAGATTGCCGACGGTATCGCGCAGACCGTAATCGTAGGTGACGAGAAAAGCCTTGACGGTCAGCGTGGGAACATCTTCCTTGAGCCAGTTCGGATAGCTGGTTGCGCGGATCGTCGCGGGGAAATAGGTCTGCTTGGCGCGGGCGGTTTCGGGTGCGGCCTGGTCGACCTTCAGGAGGCGGATCTGCTGCAGCAGGTCGGGATTCATGTCGTTGAACAGTTTCGCCGGCTGACCGACCACGATAATCGCGACGTCCACTTTCTTCACGATCAGCGCGGCGAGCGCATCCTCGTTGCTCAGATGCTGGATGTTCTGCTCGGGAATCGCCTGACCGAACATCAGGTGGTAGAGCGTGGTGGCCGATTGCGCGGTGCCGCTGCCGATCAGTCCGACACTGATGCTTTTGTCCTTGATGTCGGCGAACGTCTTCAAGGCCGAATCCGCGCGCACCACGACGTTAATCTCTTCGTCATAGAGCGGCATGATGAGCCGCAGCGGCCGGATTGCCGTACCCGCGTCGGCGTTGCCGGCGTTGGCCATGTCGATATACGCCTGATACACATCGGATTGCACCAGCGCGAGCTTGACCCCCGGCTCGAAGCGCATGCGTTGCACGTTTTCAGCCGAGCCTTTCGACGCCATCACTTCCAGATCGATGCCCGCCGGCTGCGCAACCCATTTCGACAGATCCTGGCCAATCTGGATATACGTGCCCCGTTCCGGACCGGTGACGATCTTGTAATGCGCTGGCTCCGCGCAGGCCAGCGAAAATACGACCATCAGCGCCAGCCCCAACCATCCCGCCAGAAGTCTCTTTAGCATGGTCTATCTACCTATCGGTCAGGTTCGTACAGCTTCGCGCGTCGGCACGCGAAGCACCAGTGAGCCGGTTTGCCATGTCATGTTCTATGTGCTGAGAAAGCCACGTCCGTCTGTTACCTCTCAAACCACGGGCGCTTTTGCGCGCCCTTATGCATTCGGATGCCGCTCACATCGACTATGTGTTTTGGTATCCAGAATATTGTTCACTGCTTGAGTGCGGTGCCCGCGCCAGGCTTGGCGGCATTCGCGTTCGCGCGGTTCCAGCCGGAGTCTTTGATCGCGCGTTCGCGCGCTTCGACACTGTTGTTGTCGGGCGCCGTGGTCGCGGGGCGGGGACTACCCACTGCGGCCTGATTATTCGCCGGCATACCTTGGGGAAGCGGGGTTTGCAGTTGAGCCACCTGTTGAGACGGTGGTGCGGCTTGCGCTTGTGCAGTCGGTTTGACTTGCGGCGCGGTGCCCGCTGCGGCGTGCGGGGTGAGCGGTGCCCAACCGGTCTCGCGAATCACGCGGGCCAGAATGGACTTCGCCGTTTCATTGCCGGTGTCGAGCACGAGCGCCTCGTTGGCGTGCTGACGGGCGCAAGGCCACGACTGCTGCGCGGCGCAAGTTTGCGCCGCCTGCAACGCGGCGTCGCGGCGTGCGAGCAGGGGCTTCAATTCTCCCGCCAGGTCTTGAGCGTCGGAATTGCCTGGTTGCAGCGCCTGAGCGGCGCCGAGCGCGGCTTGTGCTGAAGAGAGATCGTTGCCGCGCAACGCGAGGCGCGCTGATTGCAAGGCCTGTGCGGCATCGCTGAACCGGGGCGGCGCGGGTTTGACGGGCGCCGCCGCAACAACAGGCGGCGTGACGGGCGTCGCCGGTATCACCTGAGCCGGCCTCGCGGGGTTGACCGACACGGCGGGTTTGCCCGCAGCGGCAGCCTGGTTGGCGGACTGAGCCGGCGTGTACGGCGCGATCGTGCCAGTCGTCGTTCTGGCATCCTGATTAGTTTCGTTATCGGCGGACTGGCCTGCGGTTCCGCTCGACAGATCGCGATCGCTGAATAGCGCATATCCGACATACCCCAGGCCAATCACGACAACCGCCCCAATGGCATAGAGCGCTCTGCGAATCGAAATCGTCCCTTGGCTTGCCGCTTTGACCGCTTGGGAAAGATGCGGTACCGGCGCGTCCGGCGACACGAGCGCCGAGGCGGGTAGCGCGGCCTCGCCAGTAACGGGTTCGCTGGCGACCATCGCACGCGTCGCGAAGCCGGTTTCGTCCGGTGTTGATGGATCGAGGCTGTTCTTTTGCGCAGCTTTCGTAGTGGCGCTCGCGCGACTGCCGGGAATCACGGTGCGCTTGTGCGGACCCGCGTCGAGCGGATGCACCGCACCGCAATAGGGACAATAGTCGACTTGCCTGTACAGTGCCCCGCCACACCGTTTGCAGGGCGTCGGAAAACTGTGTCCGATCAGTGTCTGGGTGGACATGCTGTGACCCACCTTTGTAAAACAATGCCATTACGGCATGTTCCGGATCATGTTGAAGCGGGAGCAATGTCCGCGGAAATCACGATCCACATGCGCCGGAGAGTCCTGAGCGGCAAGCCCGAGCTTACGGTGCCGCTGCTCGCAATATGTGGCGTTTCGATCAGAACGTCAATCGACGTTGCTACCTATCCTATGTGCGCTAGCGAACATTCACAGGTACGACGAATTGCACTCCATGCCGGCAGGACGAACGGCTGCGGAGATTTTTTCACACCATTTGATTCGCGCAAAAAACAGAACGAGGTCGGCGCGCATGGCGTTCGACCTCGTCTTTGTCGCTGTTTTCACCGTCGTTAAGCGCTTGCATCAAGCGCTCGACGCAAGCGGCACGATAATCAGTGCTTACGCAGCGGATGATCCTTCAGCAGCCACGCGAGCGCGAACGCCAATACCACCACGCACGCAGCCGAGAGGTACACCGTGTGCAGCGCGCCGGCGAACGCCTGCAGGTAGTCGTCGCGCAATGCTTGCGGCAACTGATGAATCGCGGCGGGCCCGAGCGCATGCGGCAATTCGGTGTCCGCCGGAATCAGCTTTTCCAGACGCGCGGCGAGGCCGTTCGAGAACACGGCGCCGAAACCGGCCACGCCGATCGAGCCGCCGATCGAGCGGAACAACGTTGCGCCCGAAGTGGCCACGCCCATGTGCTTGAACTCGACGGTGTTCTGCACGGCGAGAATCAGCACCTGCATCACCATGCCGAGACCACAGCCGAGAATGCCCATGTCGATATACATCACATGAATCGGCGTATTGATCTGCAGGCGCGCGAGCAGCAACATCGCGATCGCCACGAGGAACGTGCCGGCAATCGGGAACATGCGGTATTTGCCGATCTTGCTGATCACGCGGCCGGTCACCATCGACATCAGGAACAGGCCGCCCATCATCGGCAGCATCTGCATGCCAGCTTGCGACGGCGTCGAGCCTTTGACCACCTGCAAATACAACGGCAGGAACGTCACCGAGCCGAACAGCGACACGCCGATGATGAAGCCAATCAGGCTGCTCAGCAGAAACGTGCGCTGTTTGAAGAGTTCGAGCGGCATGATCGGCTCGACGGCGCTGCGTTCCTCGTGAATGAAACCCCAGATCGCCACGAGGCCCATGCCCAGCGTGAACCACAGTTGCGGCGACGACCACGGCAGGATCGTGCCGCCCTGGCTCGTGAACAGGATGATGCAGGTGAGGGCGCCGGCGAGAAATGCGGCACCCATGTAGTCGATCGTGTGCTTCACGTGGCGCACGTGCGGCTTGAAGACCGCGCCGATCACGACGAGCGAGATGATGCCGAGCGGCAGGTTGATGTAGAAGATCCAGCGCCACGTCAGGTGCTCGACGAGAAAGCCACCGAGCAGCGGGCCGACCACGGTCGCGAGACCGAACACGCCGCCGAACACGCCTTGATAGCGGCCGCGCTCAGCCGGCGGAATCACATCCGCTATGGCGGCCATCGTGACCACCAATAAGCCACCGCCGCCGAGACCTTGCAGCGCGCGCAGCACGATAAGCTGTGTCATGTCCTGCGCGACGCCGCACAACGCGGAGCCCACCAGGAAGACGATGATCGCGGTCTGGAGCACGATCTTGCGGCCGAACAGATCGCCAAACTTGCCGTACAGCGGCACGACGATCGTCGAGCTGAGCAGGTATGCGGTCACTACCCATGACAGGTTGTTGAGCCCGCCCAGTTCGCCGACGATGGTCGGCAGCGCGGTCGAAACGATCGTCTGATCGAGCGCGGCGAGCAACATCACCAGTAGTAGCGCCGGAAACAGCAGGCGGATCGGCGGGTGATCGCCAGCCTGCGTGCCGTCCTGCGCGTGAGGCTGCGTCAGCGCGGCGGGTTGAGTCGTGGTCGATTGATCCATGGCATTGGGTCGTTGAAATTAATTAATTTAGAGATTAATATATGCGACATCGCGTTACCAGTCAAATCGAGTGCAATGGCAAGAATTCCGTCCGACGATCCAGCGGTGAAAAACGCCCCGAGTGACACGCCTACCGTGAAGGTTCGCCGGCCGCGGGCGGCGCGCGGGCGGCCCGTTGAAGCGGAGGACGGCGCGTCGGCAAGCCACGAGGCCACCGTGCCCGCCCGGCGGCCGGGCCGGCCGTCCGGCGCGGCGCGTGGCGTCGAGCAGCGCAACCGTCTGCTCGACGCGGCGCTCGAGTTGTTTGCGCGACAGGGCATTGTCGACACCACGCTTGGGGAGATTGCTCGCGAGGCCGGCTTCACGCCGGCGATGATGCATTACTACTTCAAGACGCGCGATCAGTTGCTCGACGTGTTGATCGACGAGCGTTTCGCGCCGTTGCGCGCCGGGCTGGGCGTGCCGTTCCAGGAAAATCCCGACGATCCAGTGGCGGCAATCACGCAACTCGCGCAGCGGATGGTGCGGGTGGCCGTCGACAACCCGTGGTTTCCATCACTGTGGGTGCGCGAAGTCATTAGCGACGGCGGCTTGCTGCGCCAGCGCATGCATGAACGCTTTGGCGACGCGCATCAGAAGGCGTCGCTGTCGGCCATCGCGCGCTGGCAGAAAGAGGGACGGCTCAACGCGGGGCTGGAACCCGCGCTCGTCTTCGTCACGCTGCTAGGGCTGACGATTTTGCCGCTGGCTGCGTCGAAACTGTGGCGTAACGATCCCATGCGTCGCAACATCGGCGGCGAGGAAATTGCCCGGCATGCCGTGGCGTTGCTGGTGCAGGGAATGGGTCCTAAGAAGGGAGGTTGACGCGGCGGGCTGCCGCTTGCGCATGTCCGCTCCTTGCGCCTCTCCTTGCGCCTCGCTCCTCGTTTCCCGTTTCTCGCTTTAAGCTTCTCGCTCGCCGCTCACTGTGCCGCGCGTACATGCTGCGAATTCTCATGACCGGCCCACACGCTACACCGCCTTTCCACGCTATTCCGGTCTCACGCTTTCCGTTTCTGCTTCCACGCTTCGTAAGCGGCCTTCGTCGCATCGTTTGGCGGGTAGGTGCCCGGCAAGGCCGCGCCGTCGCGAATCCGCTCGGTGAGAAACGCTTCGAGTTGCTCCTGTTCGGCGGCGGCTTGGGCGATCTCGTTGGCCATTTTTAGCGGAATCACCACGACGCCATCCGCGTCGCCTACGATCACGTCGCCGGGAAACACGGCGACGCCTCCGCAGCCGATCGGCACATTGATATCCACCGCATGATGGCGGATCAGGTTGGGCGGCGCGCTGGCGCCCGCGCAGAACACTGGAAACCCTAAAGCGGTGATCGTCGGGCTGTCTCGCACGGGGCCGTCGGACACCATGCCCGCCACGCCGCGAACCTGCAAACGTTGCGTCAGGATTGAACCGAACGACGCACTGCCGCGCTCGCCGCGGCAATCCTGCACGAGCACGTGGCCGGCCGGAATCGTTTCGACGCACTTGCGTTGGGCGTACTCGGGATCGGCAAACAGTTCGAGCACGTCGATGTCTTCACGCGACGGAATGTTGCGCAACGTAAACGCCGGCCCGACCAGATTCGCGCCGCTGTGCGCGGCAAGCGGCGCGACGCCTTGCATGAACGTGTTGCGCAAGCCGCGTTTGAACAGCTGGGTGGTGAGTGTCGCGCTACTGACGTGACGAAGTGCTTCGAGCGTGGCGGAGTCGAGATCGGGCATGGTGTAGGACGGCCTCCGGGTTGAGAGTGGTGAATAGCAAGAGGGCATGCGCGCCGTACGGCCTGCGGCGCGACGGGCCGCTGAAACGTCCCGATACGGCCCCGCGCACACGATGATAGCGCCACGCGTGTCCCGCCACGCGCCACCCGCCACCCGTCAGCCATCACCCGCCACCCGCCACCCGCCGCACAATCCAACCTCTCCGCACCAAAGCCGGCGAGGCACGCTACGTGCTACCGATGGGGTGGACGTTAATGCAGGCGGCATCAAGCACCACCGCCGGCATCGCAACGAACAGGAATGTGAAAAGAGACGCTGGGCGGGATAGGCCGTGCCGAATGGGGTTTGCACGAGCCGCCGTGGCGAATCGGGAGTCGGCATCGGTCGGCCATGACTGTGGCGCCGAGCGCCGGTTTTTCATTGGCGTGCAGTTTTGGCGCGTTACTGGCGCACGCGTTGGCGCTCAGGCCATGTTTTACAATCGCGGGCTTGTTTGCAACTCGGCGCATGAAATCGAGTCGGACCATGAACAGCACTATCGCAGCCGCGCAGATCGGCGGCAATCAGCAGAGTGACACGTTGGCCACGTCTGACGGCCTAACCGGTTTTTTAGAGCAACAACAGAAAATGAATGCAGCATTGAGACTCGATCAGGCCACGATCGTGCTCGTAGAAGACGACCCGGATAGCCGGGAATCGCTGACCTTGCTACTCGAAGCAGAAGGCGCGCATGTCGTCGCCGTGGCGGATGCGGAAGAGGGCGTGGAGGCGGCGCTGCGGTTGTTGCCCGACGCCGTGGTATGCGACCTCGAACTGCCCGCCATGGATGGCTTCTATCTGATCCAGCGCTTGCGCGACCACGAGATTCGCGGGGATCACGTGCCTTCGGTGGCCGTCGCGCTCACCGGCCATACCGACGACGCTTACCGGTTACGAAGCATCGGCGAAGGTTTTCAGCACTTCATGACCAAACCGGCTTTGCCGGAAGACCTCGTGACGTTGCTGCACGACGCGATCGACGCTCGCGCTGCAGGCTGAATGCAGCAGGACGGCCTCGCAGCAGATGGTCTGCCAATATCTGTGGCGCGCGGCAGTCGCGTTCCTTCGGAGCCGCCGAGTGCCGCTTGCAGTTTCGGACGCCCGGCGCCTGAGCGGCGAGCCGCCTCTGCGCGCTTCGCGAACCGGCCGGCGTCGCTGCCGCTATTTGACGGCGGCGACGGGCGCGGCCGGATCAGGGTTCGACGCCGCTGCCTCCGCTGCCTGACAGGCGGAGCACAATCCCTTTAATTCGATTTCATCGCTCGCGAGCCGGTAGCCCGCGTCTTCGATTTGCGTGACCAGCGCCTGGCGCAGCTTGGGCTGATGCAGTTCGGTGACGTTGCCGCATTGCTGGCAAACCACCAGAATGCCATGCTGACATTGCGTCAGGTCGTGGCAAACGGTGAACGCATTGATCGATTCGATGCGATGCACGAGCCCCGCCGAGAGCAGAAAATCCAGCGCCCGATAAACGGTGGGCGGCGCCGAACCGGGATGGATCTGGCGCATCTCGTCGAGCAGCGAATACGCTTTGGTCGCGCGCCCGGAATTCAACAGCAATTCGAGCACTTTACGGCGGATCGGCGTGAGTTTTTCGCCGCGTTCGCGGCAATATTCTTCCGCGAGTGTCAAGGCGGCTTCCTGCGAATCACCGTGCGTGTGCCCCGGCTCATGGGTGTGAGCGGAGTTGGTCGGGGCGGTTTTGTGGATGGTCGCGGCGGGCTTGGCGGTCTTCATGCGTCGATTATAAAGGCCATCGTGCCTCGCTGTGCCGGCTCGCTGCGCGCAGCGCGAGTGCGCGGCGGGCCGGACACGCGCAACAGCGTCAGAAGCAGGGCGTGCGACCGGAGCCTTGGCCACACGCGGCTAGATTGGTCAAACGCGACGGCTCAAGTCAGCGGAAAGTCGACATACTTCTTGAACCCCGTGCGCGTCGCAATACGCGAATACCAGCGCTGCAGATTCGGCAGCGGCGGACGCTCGACGCCGTCCACGCCGAACCAGCGTTTCGCGTACGCGCCGATCACGATGTCGGCCAGCGTGAACTTCTCGCCTTCGAGAAAGAATCGCCCTTGCAGATGCGTGTCCAGCATGCGCCACAGAATGGCGACGGCGTTGAAGTCGCTGGCGAGTTTGGTATTGTCGCGCTCGGCGGCGGGTGTGCGCACGAGCGCCCAGAACACCGGACGCTCGGCGGGTTGCAGCGTGGACAACGACCAGTCCAGCCAGCGGTCAATGCCGGCGCGCGACTTCGGGTCAGCGGGATACAGCAGGCTGGCTTCGCCGTATTGCAGCACCAGATACCGCAAAATCGAATTCGATTCCCACAGCACGAAGTCGTCGTCGACCAGCGTCGGAATCTTGCCCGTCGGGTTCATCGCGAGATAGGCGGGTTCGTCGTTGCGGCCGAATTGCAGGCCGGCGTCGATTCGGTCATACGGCAGCACCAACTCATCGCAGCACCACAAAACTTTCTGGACGTTGACCGAATTGGCGCGTCCCCAGATCGTAATCATCCGGTAAATCCTTTCTTGACAGTTGGCAAGCCGCGCCCGTCGCGCGGCGTTCAGCCAGTAACGATACACGATGCGCGTGATAGTGCGCGCCGCCGGGCGGCAACCGCCCGTGCCGGACGAACGGGGCGGTACGCCTGAAAGCGACGCTGCGACAGGCATTCGGCAATCCGCATGCGTTGCGTACAATGAGCCCACCCGAATTCGACGAGGCACGCATGGCCCGTATCATTCCCGACGACTGGAAGAGCCTCGCCGCCACCGGCGCCGCGGCCCGCGAGCGCGAAACACTGGCGTTGCTGGAAGAAGCACTTCCCGATGGTTACACCGTCTATCACGGCGTGCACTGGACGCGGCTGAACCAGAACTTCTCGGTGTTCGGCGAAGCCGACTTCGTGATCGTCAGCCCGGCCGGGCGCGTGATGATCGTCGAACAGAAAACCGGCTTCCTGCGCGAAACGCCGAAAGGGCTCGTCAAGGTCCACTTGCAGACCGAGCGCAATGTGGCGATCGCGCTCGCGCACACCGTCGAAAGTTTGCACCGGCGCTTTACCGCGGCCTTCGGCGCGGGTACGTATTTCATCGAGGAACTGTTGTATTGCCCGGATCACATCGTCAAGGACACGGCGATTGCCGGCGTGAATCCCGCCCGGATCGTCGACGCCACGCGTAAGGACCGGCTCGCAGCGGTTATCCGCGAAGCGTTGCCGGCCGATGAGCCGCGCCTCGCCATCGCGCCAAAAATCCACCACTTTTTCGCCGACGAACTGGCGCTCACGCCGGACGCGAGCGCGCTGCTCGGGCAGGCGGGCACGCTCGTCACGCGTCTGGCGGGCGGCCTCGCCACGTGGGCGAGGCGGCTCGAATTCTCGCCGTTCCGCTTGCGCGTGATCGGCACGGCCGGCTCCGGCAAGACGCAACTCGCGGTGCAGGTCATGAAAGACACGGTGGCGCGCGGCCAGCAGCCGCTCTATGTGTGCTTCAACCGGCCGCTGGCGGATCACATCGCGCGGGTCGCGCCGCCCGAGGCGAAAGTGGCGAACTATCACCAGCTATGCGACTGGATCGCGCGTGATGCCGGCCGCGAACCGGATTTCCAGGCGGGCGGCGTGTCCCCCAACGGGACTTCGCTTGCAGCGTTCGATCAGCTGGAAACGGTTTTCGCCGAAACGCCGATCGGTCCGCGCTGGCAATTCGATGTTCTGATCGTCGACGAAGGCCAGGACTTCCAGCAGCCGTGGGTCGCCGCGCTCGAGCGCCTGTTGCGCCCAGGCGCCGCGTGGTGGTGGCTCGAAGATCCGCTGCAGAATCTGTACATGCGTGAACCGGTCGCGCTGCCCGGTTGGACCACGCTGAAAGAGACCACCAACTATCGCAGCCCGCGTGACATTCTCGACTATGTGCGCAACGTGGTCGGCGCGTCGGTGCCGGTCGCGGCGGCGCTCGCGTCGGGCAGTCCATTCGACGGCTCCGATATCTCGCTTTCCATTTACGACGAAGCCAATGCGGCCGAAAGCAGCATCGAAGCCACCAAGCGCGCGATCACGCAGGCGCTCTCGCTCGGCTTTCGCAAGCAGGACATCGTGGTGCTGTCGTTTCGCGGCCGCGAAGGCTCGGCGATGACCGCGCTGGATCATCTCGGGCCGCATCGGCTGCGTAGTTTCACGGGTAAGTACGATCTGTTCGGCAACCCGGAGTACCGCGAAGGGGACGTGCTGTTCGAATCGATCTACCGCTTCAAGGGGCAGGCGGCGCCGTGCGTGATTTTCACCGAGGTCGACTTCGAGACCTTCGACGAGCGTATCGCGCGCAAGCTGTTCGTCGGCGCCACCCGCGCGACGATGAAGCTGATCGTCGTCGCGTCGCAACGGGCCGCGCGGCATCTGCATTTGCGCGACGGCAAGGAGACGAAGGAAGCGAAAGAGGCGCGCGAAGGTTAGCAGCGCGCAGGTCCATCCCGGTTGGTCAGGCCGTTGGGACCACTTGGGCGATCGAGGTCATCTGGACCTATCAGGCCACTTGAGCCATTCACGCGCGCTCAAACCCACGCACGCGCGCCGACCAGCATGCCGGTTTGCGTGTGCGCGTCCCACCAGATCACCCGCAAGAGCGGCGCCTGTTGCGCGATCAGCAGCGCCTGCACCGGATCGCTCTCGATAAAATGCGTGACACCGCCGCGCAATGCGGCCGTAGCCTTGTGAGCGGCGCTGCCGGCGGGACTTTCATCGTGCGTGTCGGGCGTTCGCATCAGCAGTTGCAGGTGGCCAAAACCGTGCCGTGCAAGCCACGCTTCGGTACGCGCGCGATCCACTTCCGGCCGTCCGGTGATGATCGTTAGAACCTGCTTCAGGTCGATGCCGGGCAGCACGTCGAAGGGCAGCAGTGCATCGCGTTCGGCGAGCGCGGCGGCCAAGTCCTCGTCATAACGCGCGAGCGGCACGTCGGGCAGCAGAATGCCGTCCAGGTCGATCGCGTACGTGGCGTATTCGTGATCGTCCGCCATCGCGGGTGCCTCGCCTGCTTCGACGCGCGCCCAGTCGTCGCGATAACGCTCGGTGTAGGCCTGGCGTTCCCACGGGAACAAGGCGAAGTAGCCGCGAGCGTCGATCGCGTAGTCGGGTTGCGTGCGGCTCAGCTCGTCCGCGGCACCGGTCAGCGTTCTGACCACGAGGCCTTGCTGCTGAAGAAACGCGATGCTATCGGTCAGCGTGAAACCGCGCCCCGCGATGTCCTCGCACAGCAGCACGTTCGAGCCTGCCGGCGGAATCGGCAGCGTCGAATCCCAGGCGACCTTGCGCGTCTGGCGGTCGTAGCGCAGGAAGGCGACCGGCGTGCCGACGGCATGCGACACCATCAGCGCGAGCGGGGCGCCGCCCCGCAGAATGCCGATCGCCATCGTGAAGCGCTCGGCCAGCAGGGCTGGTTGCAGCGACTCGATCCAGTGATCGAGTTGTTCGTACGTCAGGGGCAAGACCGGCTTGTTCATGACTCGTAGGGCGGCGCGTGGCGCGTGTGGGGCAACTGTTTCTGGCGCGGAAGCAGCGTACGGCGCTCGCGCCGCCGCGGTTCCTCGTTTTTGAGACAGAGAATTTTGGCGATATTATGCATGCGGTTCAAAGATCGCGCGTCGGAGGCAATGGGTGGCGGGCGCGGCAACAGATCGGACCCGGGGCCTGTCACGGCGCCCGCAGGAAATTAGATAACGGAATATAAAAGCAGATGACCAGCTCGACCGCAGGGGTGAAGGGCAGCAAACGTGCAATCTGGGCCGCGGGCGTCGTTCTCGCGCTGGCCGCATGGGGTGCGCAGGCTCAGTCGGACGCGCCACCTTTATCGCTCGACGTGCGCGGCAAGATCGGCAAGACGACTGATGCGTCCCACCAGACATACCGCTTCACCGAGGCTCAACTGCTCGCGCTGCCGGTCCACGCGATCACGAGCGCGACCACCTGGACGCCGCGTTCCACCTTCACAGGACCCTTGCTGGCGGATATTCTGAAGACGGTCGGCGCGTATGGCAGCCAGGTCGAAATCCATACGCTCGACGACTACACCTACACCGTTCCTGTGTCGGACTGCGATCGCTACGGCGTGATCGTCGCGTACAGCATGAATGGCCAGCGTCTTAAGATCAGCAACTTCGGGCCGCTGTTCCTTATCTACCCGCGCGATGCGTTCCCCGATGAACTCGCGGGCGCCTCGGGCGATTCGAAATTCGTATGGCAGATCAAGGCCCTCATCGTCAAATAGTGCGCCGCCCGTGGCGCCGTGTCCTGTACGTGCTGATCTGGCTGACCGCGCTCGCGGCGCCGGCGGGCGCGATCGGCTATCTGTTGTACGCGAATCTGCTCAACCCGCGCACCACCGAGCAGTTGACGGGCACCTACGACGGTTTCTACTGGGACGCCGCGCAGTTGCAGATCACCTACGCGCGCTTCGAGAATCAGCTGCTGCTCTATCAGTCGGGCGTGGACGACGACTATCAGCGATTGATGCTGCGTTATCAACTGCTGCAATCGAAACTCCATGTGCTGGCGGGCTCGACGCGCCGGCTGACCACGCAGCTCTCGCTGCTGCAAAGGCAATTGGACGAGATTCATTCGCTCGATCTGTTGCTGGGCGGCATCGAACCCGAAATCGATGCGTTGCCGAAAGATCGCAGCCAGGCCAACCGGATCGTCGCGCAACTGCGCCAGCACTGGAACGAGGTCAACGATCTCGCGCTGAGCCGCCGTTTCGCCGATGTTGCCGACCGCGAAGCGATGAACCGCGATTTCATCGACAAGCGCCGCATGCTGTTCGCCGGCGGTCTGGTGCTGCTGTTGCTCTCGGCGGCGGCGACGCTGTTGCTCGTGTTGAACGGGCGGCGCCGCACGCGTCTGATGCGCCAGCAGCACGCGGCGCTCGAAGCCGAGCACCAGGCGAGCCGCGCGGCGCGCGAGGCCAGTCACGCCAAGGACGCGTTTCTCGGCATGATCAGTCACGAACTGCGCACGCCGTTGCACGCCATTGTGTCGTCGATCGAGTTGCTGGGCTTCAACTATCACTCCGAAGCGGACCGCAAGGTGATCCAGCGGCTCGATACCGCGGCGCGGCATCTGGAAGCGCAGATGAAGGACCTGACCGACTATGCGCGCCTCGGCGCCGGTAAACTGGAGTTGCGTCACGAACATTTCGAGCCGCGCGAGTTGCTGGCGTCGATCGTCGACGAACACGCGATGTCGGCCGCCGCACGCGGTCTGCGGCTCGAAAGCGAGGCGAGCGGGATGAGCGGCCTGGTCGATTCCGATCCGCACCGGATTCGCCAGATCGTCAACAACCTCGTCACCAACGCGATCCGTTATACCGAGACCGGCACCGTGCGCGTGCAGTTGCGGCAGCGGCCGGCGCTGCTGATGTTCGTCGTCAGCGATACGGGGCCGGGCGTGCCGCATGCGCAGATTCCGCTGATCTTCCAGGAGTTCACCCAACTGGACGCGTCGCGCACGCGCCGCTTCGAAGGCGCGGGGATGGGGCTGACGATCGTGCAGGGACTGGTCAAACTGTTCGGCGGCACCGTCGAGGTGGCGAGCAAGGTGGGCGAGGGCACGACCTTTACCGTGACCATTCCCGTCACGTCGGTCGCCGCCGCCGAGCCGCCGGACGTGACGGCGAACGCCGAGCCCGGGGGCGCGCGTCCGTGCGTGCTGATCGTCGACGACAACCGTCTGATTCGCGAGTCGCTCAGCGAAATGGTCGCGTACATGGGTTTCGACGCGCACGCCGTCGCCAATGCCGACGATGCGCTCACCTGGCTCGACGCGCGCCGCTGCGACGTGGTGCTGCTCGATCTGCATATGCCCGAGCGCGACGGCTACACGTTTCTCGCGGATTTTGCCGCGCGCGGCGGGCCCTCCGCCGGCGTGCCGGTGATCGTGGTGAGCGCGTATGCGCCGGACGGGGACAATGACGCAGACGCCGGCTCCCGGCCGTTCTTCGAAGCGCTACTGAAGCCGGTGCATTACGAGGAGCTTCGCAGCGCGCTGCAGCGGGCCCTGGCTTCGCGGCGCACGGTGTGACTCGCGTTGAGGCCGCTTAGGGCAGCTTAAGTCCGCTCAAGGCCGGTTCAACCGCTTCGACAGATCGGCCACCAGAATCGCCATGCGCGCGGGCTTTTCATAACACGCGACGTCGTAATTGCGGATCACCTGGCTGATCTCCGATTCGCTGGCCTTGCCGGTCAGCAATTCACCGGTCAGCACGAAAATCGGCGCGTCCGGGTTTTCCGAGGCGCGCACCGCGCGAATCGCGGCCGCCGAGGTTTGCGGGCCGAACAGCCAGTCGATCACGACACCGTCGAACACCTGGGTTTGCAGTTGTTCGGCAAAAGCCGCGAGTCCGTAGATCGCCACCGCCGTGAAGCCACTGCGCTCCAGATAGTCACGCAGGTTGTCGGCGCTTGCCTGATCGTCGTCGACCACGGCGATGGTCGGCTTGTCGGTTTCCGCGCGACGCGGATAGATCTCGATCTTGTGAACCTCGTACGCGCTTTGGTAGAGCGTGCCGTCGTGACGCGCCACGCGCCATTGACCGAGCCTGGAATACGCGACGAATTCCGGGCGGCTGCCCGGCTCGAGCGCGGCGCCGATCCAGGCCGTGCAGGCCAGTTCGATTGCGCCGACGCTGAACACGGCCTCCTGAGCGATCGCGCCGACCATGCCCGGATCGAGAGATTGCGCGCCGAATAGCTGGGCGGCAGGTTCGCCGTACACCTCGGCGACCTTCTTGATCTGGGACAGAGTCCACGGGCTGTTGCCGCGCAGCTTGCGGTGCCCCTGTGAAAAACTCAGATCGAGGATGCGGCACAGTTCCGTGGTCTGCTGGCGTTTGCCGATTCCGTGCCGGCTCATCAACTCGCGCACGCGCTCGGCGACGGCGATGGAGTCGGGTGAGTTTGTTTCGTTGGCCATACTGCGTGAGAATCCGCCGTCTTAAAGGGTACTGGGGAGCGCGATACGACAGGCGCAACACGGCCATGCACATTCAATGCGCATTGACGCGGCTACGCGGGGGACAGCAAATGTACCGTAAAAAGTATCGCAGTCTGTAGTTTTGTTGAGCGTCGCCGAGCCCATCAGGATGAGTGTCGAAACAGACTGGTTCGGCGATCGTTTTATGCATTGAGCATGAATTGTATTTTACCGATTAAACCGTGCCGTATCGGTGAAGAAATACGCCGAACGGGGCAAGCCGCCCGACACGCCTAGCCTGCGGGCATGGTGGCGAGCTTCGCCGCCGAGCTTGTCAGGCCTTTGAAAATCCGTTCGGCGACCCTGGCCGGAAAACGCTCGGGCAATTCCGCCGAGACCCGCTCGATCACGCCGGGGGTCTGTTCGATCAACCGCTGGATCAACGGTTCCGCGTCCGCGCCGTACGAGCACTTCAGCGCCATCGTGTTGAAGTGGCGCCGCTGCACGTCGCGAAACGCGTCGTGTTTGCTGCGCGACCACATGCCCATGGCGAGCCTCGCCTTGAACCACGACCACTGGTTCGGGCCGCTGCCTTCCACCGGCCAGATCGACATCACGTCGTAGAGCGGCGTCAGGCGGTAGTGGCCGCCCGCCAGCAGGCGAATGCTGAAATTCTTCGCGTGACCGTCCGGCGCCGCCAGCATCCAGAACAGGATCTGGCTCGCCAGCAGCGTTTCGATGTCCTGCCGGGCCTCGACCGATTGCTGGAGAATCCGCGCAAGGTCGAGCACGCCCGGGCCGCCTTCGTTTTCATATTTGCGATGCGACGGCACGCCGTACACCTGGCAGAAGTCTTCCTGCGGCAGGCGCAACAGCCATTGCCCGCTCGAATGCAACTGGCGGTCGAAGCGTTCGACGCTCAACACCCGTTGCTTGCCGAACGTCACGATCTCCGTGTTGGCGACGGGCAGGCCGAAGGCGTGCAGAATCCGCAGACAGAGCCACTCGTTTTCGACCGAGGTACTGAGATCGGCGAGTTTATTGCCGACGAGGCCGAGCGGCAGCTTGAAAATGTGCGTGGTGGGCGTGGCGCCGTGCGGCCTTTGCCACTTGCCCTCGTGCCACAGCAGCGCGGTTTTTTCCTGCGCGCCGGCGAGCGAGATGCGGAAATCGTTCGTTTCGTCGGGCGCGCCGAGCGCAGGGTTGCTGACCGTGCGCGCCAGCATGGCTTCGATTTCGGCGTCCGTGAGCGGCGTGCCTTCGATTCGTTCGACACCTTGTGGCGCGTCGTCCTCGGCGAGTAACTGGACGGCGCCCACGCAGTCGCGGCCGATGGCTTGCAGCAGGTCGAACGCGTCGAGCGTCTCGGTCCGGTAGCGTTGGGCGATGCGCTTTCTGATCGCCTCGCTGTCGGGCAACAGATTGTCGAAATAGTTGAGGACGCGCGAACCCTTGTGCGCCAGATTGCCCGGCGTGAACGGCAGCGACAGGGACAGGGGCCGTCCCGCGGGCGAGGCGACCCACGCGGGATCATAGGCAAACTCCATGGGACCGCGCGCGGGCAGGCGCCAGACGCCGACCCGCTCGCCATTGGCCCACACGGAGAGCGCGCGTGAGTGAGTTTGGCGGCCCATGTTCACCACTCGACAAGAGGCGCGGGGCCAGGCAGCGTCTGACTCTTGTCGCGCAATTGCAATTGCAGACCGTAGATGCCGCACAAGGCCAGCAACTGGGCGAGAGTAAGGGCGGCTGCGTCGGTTTCGAGTGCCGAAATGCGGCTTTGGCTGACGCCGATCCGCGCCGCTGCCTCGACCTGCGTGAGTCCGGCTTGCCGCCGGCTGGCGGCAAGCAACTGGGCCATCTGATCCGGCGTGGCGATGAGGTGGAGCATGGCAAATTATCCGCAACACGAATAAATGCATTTTATGCGTCACACGCATATCTGTCAATTATTTGTGTGACGCATATTTTGACTATATGCGTGTGACGAATAAACGGCCAATATCTGTGTGGCGCATAAACTGCGCATGTCGCGCCGTTTCGTCTCGTTTCCGCGTCGAGCCGCAAGCCTCAGGCATCGCGGCATTGCGAACAAGCGCCTCGCCTGCGAAGATTACGCCCACACTTAAAACCTGCCCGTCCGATGACCACGACTTACCCCCTGCACGCGAACTTCACGCCCGCCGACCAGCCGTTTCCGAAACATGCCGACGTGGTGATCGCCGGCGCCGGCATCATGGGCTGCGCGGCCGCCTACTATCTGGCGCGCCGCGGCCTCTCGGTCGTGGTGCTCGACAAATCGCGGATTGCCGGGCAGCAGTCGTCACGGGCGTGGGGATTCGTGCGCCAGCAGGGCCGTGAAGCCGCCGAAGTGCCGCTGATGATGGCCAGCATCCCGCTGTGGAAAACACTTGAAAGCGAGCTGAATTTCGATCTCGAATGGCGTCAGGGCGGCTGTCTGTACGTGGCGACCGGCGAGGAAGACTGGAGCTCCTTCCAGCAATGGATGGACGTCGCGCGTCAGTACGGGCTCGATACGCGCACGCTCGATCGCAAGCAGATCGACACGGTCGTGACCGGCATGCACGGCCCGGCGCTCGGCGGCCTCTACACCCCGAGCGATGGGCAGGCGGAACCGCGCCGCGCCACGGCCGCCTTCGCGGCGCGGGCGGCCGAGGCGGGCGCGCTGTTTTTCGAAGGCTGCGGCGTGATCGGCGTCGAGCGCGCGGGCGGTGCGATTGCCGGCGTGGTCACCGAGCGCGGCACGCTGCGCACTTCGCGCTTCATCTGCGCGGCCGGCGCCAGCAGTTGGCGTCTGCTCAAAACGCTCGGGCTCGAACTGCCGCAACAGGCCGTGCGCGGCACCTGCATGCGCACCAACCCGTTGCCGCGCATCACCGCGTCGACCTTCTGGGGGCACGGTCTCGGCGTGCGGCAACGCGAGAACGGCGCAATCAATCTCGCCGACGACATGCAGGTCGACGTCGACATGACGCTCGGCCATTTCCGCGCGCTCAAGTGGTTCTTGCCCGAGCTGTGGGCGCAACGCGAGAAGTTCAGCTTCCATCTGAACGGCGCGTGTCTGCGCGATCTGCGCGAGCGTCTGCCGGGCGGCGTGCCGGAACACGACCGTGTGCTGCATCCGCGCGATCCGCATCCGCAGCCGAATGTGAGCCACGCGCCGCGTGCGTTGAAAAAACTGCGCGCGTTGTTCCCCGCGCTGAAGGACGCGCAGGTGGTCGAATCATGGGCCGGTCTGATCGATGTGCTGCCCGACGGCATCCCCGTGATCGACGCGCCGCCGCAGGTTAGCGGTTTGACGATCGCCACCGGCTTTTGCGGTCATGGATTCGCCATGGGACCGATTGTCGGCAAACTGCTCGCGGAATTGAACGACGGCGGCAAGGCCTCGCTCGATCTGTCGGCCTTCCGCTTGCAGCGTTTCTTCGACGGTACGATGCAGCGGCCTCGCAGCATGCTGTAAAAAACACCGCTCTCAATCCACTTCACGACCGACGAACTACTCACGTTGCGACACGCCGGCATGCGTACTACACGCAATGGGACAACCCCGCACGGGTCGGCCCGATCGGCGCGCGCAATGATCGGGCCCGTTTTCTGCTGGAAAGCCTGCATCTCTTTCTGCGATAACGGACCTGTCATGAATCGAGTCTCTGTCCTGCTTGCTGCCAGCCTTGTCGTCCTAAGCTCGGCTAACCCGGTGAACGCTGCCAGCCGCGATGAGCAGACCAAGGCCTGTCGTGGCGATGCAATGCATTTCTGCGCCGCCGACATTCCCAACGAAGACAAAATCACCGCATGCATGAAGCAGCACGTGGATGAACTGAGTCCGGCGTGCCGCGCCATGTTCAAGGGTGGCAAGAAGGGCAACGATAAAAATACTTCGCAATGAGGCGGGGCGTGAGCCGCCTGTGGCACCGCTGGAACCCGCCAGGGGATTTGCCCTCGATTGCGCTTACGCCTTCTTCGAGCGGCGCTTGATCCACCCATCACCTCACACCTGACCCTCCCACTGCCGCGATCCGGCCCTACGACGCGCGAGGCGTCGTAGAATCGTTTGTCCTCGACTCACGAAGCCACCGCATGCCTGATGCCCGAACCGGAGCCAACCGATCGCGGCGCGCGGCCTGGCGACGCCGATCCATCCGTCGCGCCAGGCGGACGAAGGGAGCGCCGCTAGCTAGTCGATCCCAACTCAACCCTGTGCCAAGGACTGGAACCACCTGCCCATGACTCGCCCGACCACGCAGATTTTCGACGCCGCCGCGACCGCGCGGCTGATTCCGTATGCCGCGCTCGTCGACGCACTCAAGCGCGCGAGCGTCGAGTATGCACAGCAGCGCATCGCGAGTCCCGAACGGCTCGTCGTGCCGCTCAACGAAGGCGGCATCATGCTGTCGATGCCCGCCACCGCGCCCGATCTCGCGATCCACAAACTGGTCAACGTGTGCCCGAGCAACGGCCCGCGCGGCCTGCCCACGATCCACGGCAAAGTGATGACGTTCGACGCCGACACCGGCGAGACGCTTTTCATCCTCGACGGGCCGATCGTCACGGGCCGCCGCACGGCGGCAATCTCGATGCTGGGCGTCGAAACCTTCGCCGCCGGCACGCCGCGCGAATTCCTGCTGATCGGCACCGGCACGCAGGCGCTCAACCATCTGGAGGCGATCGGTGAGCTGTTTCCAGACGCGCGCGTATGGGTGAAGGGCAGTGCGCCCGCGCGTGCCGAAGCATTTTGCGCGCAGCATCACGACAAGGTGCGCGAGCTTCGGCCGCTCACGCAAGACGGCGGCGCGACCATCCCCGAGTCGGTGGACGTCGTGATCGCGCTGACCACGAGCAGACAGCCCGTCTACGACGAACCCGCGCGCGCGGAGCGCCTCGTGATCGGCGTCGGCGCATTCACGCCCGCCATGGTCGAGATCGGCGCGCACACCATTGCCGGGAGCGCGCTTTTCGTCGACGACGAGGCCGGAGCGCGCCACGAGGCCGGTGACTTCATTCAGGCGGGCGTGGATTGGGCTCAGGTCGGCGGGATCGCCTCGGTGCTCGGCAACCCGGCGCTGCGGCCGCAAAAAAAACCGATCGTTTTCAAAAGCGTCGGCTGTGCGGCGTGGGATCTGGCGGCGTGCCGCGTGGCGCGCGAGGCGCTGTCAGGCAGTTGAAGGCTCGCCGCACAAAGCGTGCGTGAGAAGCTGGTGCAATGGCGCGAGGGGGTGAGGAGCAGCGGAGATATAGCAACGCGACCGGCTTGCCGGTGAACGCCGAAAAAGCCTTGCAAACAGGCTCTTACCGTCTCAGGTTGGCATATTGCGCCAACCTGAGGCACATGTTGCCGTGCAAACAATCGCAAAACGTTGCACCATAGGCGTTTGCCAGAAAAAAGTGCCGGCCTGCCGGCACGGCGCTTCGCTGCTGCTTGTGCTGCTGCTTTTTTCTGCCCGTTGACCGACGCCTCATCCATCACGACGCTGCGACCGCGCTATGACGACCCACCACGCTTCTGCCACTCCCGACCTGCCGCTCGACATGATCATCTTCGGCGGCACCGGCGACCTGTCGTTTCGCAAGCTGCTGCCCGCGCTCTACATGGCGCATCTGCACTGCAATCTGCCGCCGGACACCCGCATTCTCACGATCGGCCGCAAGCCGTGGTCGCGTGAGGAGTACATCAACGAATTCATGGAGTTGAAGGCGAAGCCCTTCATCGAAAAGAAAGCGTTCGAAGCCGCCGCCTGGGACAAATTCCTGGCGCTGTTCGAATACGTGCGCATGGACGTGGACTCGGTCGAGGACTATCAACGCCTGAAGGAAGCGTCGCGTGAAGGCGTGCGCCGCGTGTTCTATCTGGCGACGTCGCCGGATCTGTTCACGAACATTTGCGACAACCTCGCGGCCGCGGGACTCGTCGACGGCAACTCGCGCGTGGTGCTCGAAAAGCCGCTGGGCCACGATCTGGCCTCCGCGCAGGAGATCAACATAGCGGTCGGCAAGCATTTCAGCGAAGCGCAGATCTACCGGATCGACCACTACCTCGGCAAGGAAACCGTGCAGAACCTGATGGTGCTGCGCTTCGGTAATCCGATTTTTGGCCCGCTGTGGCAGGCACCGTACATCAAGAGCGTGCAGATCACGGTGGCGGAGACGGTCGGCGTGGGCAGCCGCGCGGGCTTCTACGATAAAACCGGCGCGCTGCGCGACATGGTGCAGAACCACTTGCTGCAATTGCTGTGCATTGTCGCGATGGAACCGCCCGTGTCGCTCGACCCGGACGCGGTCCGCGACGAAAAGCTCAAGGTATTGCGCTCGCTGCGGCCCATGACGCCGGAAGACATCGCGCGCGATACGGTGCGCGGCCAGTACACCGCCGGCGCCGTGGACGGCGAGGCGGTGAAGGGTTATCTCGAGGAAGACAACGTGCCGGCAGGCAGCCGTGCCGAAACCTTCGTCGCCTTGCGCGCGCATATCAACAACTGGCGCTGGGCGCATGTGCCGTTTTTCCTGCGCACCGGCAAGCGGATGCAGAAGAAGGTGTCGGAGATCGTCATCGAGTTTTCCGAGTTGCCGTTCTCGATCATCCCGAATGGGAATAGCGGGCACAACTACGGCAACCGGCTCGTGATCCAGTTGCAGCCCGAGGAGTCGATCCAGTTGCAGGTGCTCGCGAAAGAGCCGGGCAGCGGCATGCATATGGTGCCGGTCAATCTGAATCTGGACTTGCAGCAGGCCTTCACCGAGCGTCGCGCGGAAGCGTATGAGCGTTTGCTGATCGACGTGATTCGCGGCCGTCTCACGCACTTCATGCGTCGCGACGAACTGGAAGCGGCGTGGGCGTGGGCCGAGCCGATTCTGGCGGGCTGGAGCAAGTCGGGCGAGAAGCCGCGTAGCTATACGGCGGGCACGTTCGGACCTTCGGCATCGACCGCGCTGATGGCGCGCGAAAATGCCGTGTGGGCGGAAGAGTCGCAATAAACGGTTTTCTTCAGCGCAGTGAAGAAGCCCGCGAAAGCGGGCTTCTTTATGTCCGCGATAAACGCAGGCCTAAGGCAACGAAATCGTCAAGGTAGCCGATTGCGGCCCCAGCTTGACCACCTGCGAATACGGCGCGAGCGAGCGCAAGGTCTGGTCGCGCAGATAGGTGTTCAGGCCGAGGTAGGCCAGCAGTCCAACCAGCGCGAACACCGCGCCGATCGACCACAACGGCACCTCGCGTTTCAGCCGGTGCGCGACCTGATCGGGCAGCGGCCAATGCGGCGCGAACGGCGCGCGTTTGCCTTTCATATGCGCGATTTCATCGCCGATGCGAGCGGTCAGATAAGCGAGCTTCTCCGGTCCCTCGAGCAGATATTTGCCCTGGAATCCGAGCAGCAGGCACATGTGAAACACCTCGAGCGATTGCAGACGTGCCGCGCCCTGTGCACGGCATTCCTCGAGATACTGGAAAAATTTCTCGCCCGCCAGCTGCTCGCCGAACAGCACGAGTTGCAGCGGCCGGCGCTCCCACTCCGTGCGGATTCTGAACGTGGACGACAACACCGATTCGTCGATGGCCGCGCAGAACGCAAACTTCGACGCGTAGACATCTTCCGCCGACGCATTGAGCTTCTTCGCGCCGCGTTCGAAGTCGCCGAGAAACTGCTGGATGCGCTGGCTGAATTCTTGCGCGTCGCCGGGCTCGCGGCCGTTCTTCAACAGAAACAGCATGAAGAAGCCGTCGTATAGCAGATCGAGCAGCGAGCGGACCTGATAGCTCGGCTCGGTGATCGGGGCGGGCGTCGCGGCAGGCGTGCTGCCGCCAAAGAGGGAGGGCGCGTAGCTCATGATGTGACGGCGATCAGTTCGAGTTGAAGATCGTTGATGCCCGACGGCGCGTAGATCATGGCCGATTGGGCCTGCAACATGCGGTCGTACAGCGCGCCACGCGATTCGAACGAGAAGTAGCAGGCGCCCGGGCGGACCGGAATGGCGGGCGGCACCTGCGGCGTGTAGACGAGGCGCACGCCCGGCATGGCCGAGAGCACGAGCTTGTCGACGTCGTCCGGCGCGCCGACCTTGAAGCGCGCGGGCACGGCTTCCACGAGCTCGGCGGTGGGCATGTCCGCCGACACCGCGATGTAGAACAGGGTTTTGTCGTCGATCTTGCCGGAGTCGAGCCGGCCCGCATGGAACGACGGGCGCACTTCTTCGAGCGAAATCGCGAAGTAGCGCGTGGAGATCACGGTCTCGAGCAGATCGCGCAGGATCGTGTCGAGACGCGCGAAACCGGGGCCCGGATCGTCATGCCGGTAAGCCGGCAAGTCGGACAGCGCATAGCCCTTCGAAAACGTCATCAACTGGCCGGCGAGGCGCAGCAGTTCCTGGAACAGACGTTCAGGATGCAGCGCCGAATGCTGGTACAGATGCGCGAGCGAAGCGAACGCCGCGCTTGCTGTATGCAGCAGCCAGAACGACGCAATGTCGCCGGAGCGGAACTCGATGATGTTCTTGGTCGGCTCGCGGTGAAAGCCGTACAACGCATTGACCTTGGCCTGCAGTGCGTCGATCAGTTGGCGCAGCCGCTGATGCAGGACCGGCGAAGCGTCGATGGCGAGGCAGGGCGGCACGAAGGTGTCGTCGATTTCGAAACCCGACGTGGCCGTGCGACGCACGCGTACGAGCGGCACCGACAGCAACTGGTCGCGCGGCTCGCTGTGCGCGATGAGTTTGACGCTGGTCTTCAGGAACGTGATGTCGGCTTCGGCGGCGTCGGTGAAATGATCGGCCACCGGCGTCTGCTCACTGACGTAACGCGAGACGAAACCCGCGTTGCTGTCTTGCGAATAGTTCGCGCCGGTTTCGCGCAGCGGATGCAGCGCGAGATAAAACGTGAATTCGTTGATTCCGTCGGGCAGCGTATCCAGCGCGATGGGTGGCGGCAGGTCGTCGGCTTGCGGCGCGGAGTAGAGCGCGCCGTCGGGAAACACCAGCGAAAGTTCGCTCACGCGCAGCACGTTGCTGCCGAGCGCGTCGCGGTCGAAGCGCGCCGAACGCACGCCCCAGTTGTACGGCTGGATCGCCTGGATCGATTCGAACAGGCGTGCCTCATGATAGGCGTCCTGACGCTGAAAATGCTGCGGCCTCAGAAACAGGCCTTCCCCCCAGAGCACTTTTGCGGAATAACTCATCTCAAACCTGTTATATGCGTTCAGCGTGTGGCGCACCCGGAGATAACCGATTCGAGCGCCGCATTGTTAAATCTGTGAAAAATGTTAAATCGTATTTTATCGGCATCTTTATCCGCAACTCACCGAAGAAAGCATATTCAGCGGTTGTGCGGGCAATCCCTGTTCTGGCGGGATCACAGTGCCGTTGGTCACCGTCATTGCACAGTTATGCAGGCCGATCATTATGCCGGATTTCTCCGACTTCGCCGGGTCGAAGGCGAATTTCCAGCGTTGCATGGCCGGATCGCGGAATAACGCGACGATACCGAATGCCTGCGCTTCACGCGAGACTTTTTCGGTAACAACGTAGCGCTGGCCCGGGATTAGCGTGAGTTCGCGCACACCCAGCAAATCGCCGCCCAAGGTAGTTTTTTCCCTCGCTGGATCGGTAAAGGCGTCGAATGGCGCCTGCTGGAATGAGGTCGGGTCTTTCAGGACATATAGCCGCACTACCAGCGCTAATGGACGTTTGTCGTTCGCCGCATTCAGATTCGGCGCCGCATATAAGGTGAGGCCGACATTGCGTGGCGGCTTCTGGGCGTCCGGCAGGTCCGGTTTGCCGAGGCCGCTTGCCTGCAAAGCCGCGTTGGCAGCCGCTCCGAGCACCGTCACACCGGCCGCGCAGCCGCCCAGCAGCGCGCACGCGGCGGCATTGGCAATCAATTGCGATGCATAGCGAATAAGACGCGAATTCATATACATCGACCGGCTCGCCGCCGTCCCCTATCAGAACAATCAATAACGAAATCAAGCCGGTCATTTTGCAGAAACGGTTTGCCACGTAATGCCGCTTTATGCAAAGTGCATGAAGCGATGCGTGGCAGCCTATAGCGGGCGAAGAGTGGCAAATTTTTCCGCTTTCTGTTTCTTGCTATTGAAGCAGGAAACAATTTCTGCATGTTTCGTTTAAATGACCCTCATGCATTTTTTTTGTGCAATCCTTCTTCACACGAAAGTTGAATTATCGAAAATTGGCCTGTACTATACCCGCGCACTTGAAGCAAAGCAAAACTCCGGTTTTCCCTTTGAAATAAAAAATTCGCACGTCGGTGAAAAACGATGAATGAGCGTCTGTTAGTAAAACTATCTGGGGTTGTGTTGGCATGCGGCGTGATGGCCGGTTGTGCGACACAGGGCAACAATCTCGCGACCACACCGGAGGCTTTTAATAAGCAACTCGCGGATGCCGATACCGTCGCAAAGGGCGGCGATCAGGATCGTGCAATCGCGCTTTATCAGCAGCTTTCCAAATCCGACCCGACGCGTGAAGAACCGTGGTCGCGTATTGCGCAGATCCAGTTCACGCAAGGTCATTACGGTCAGGCAATCGTGGCCGCGCAGGAAGCGCTGCAACGCGACCAGACCGATCGTCAAGCCAAGAGCGTGCTGGCCGTGGCCGGCCTGCGCGTCGCCACGCAATCGCTCGGCGAATTGCGTCAGGACGCATCGCTCGCGGGCGATGCGAAGTCGGACGCGCAAGCGCTCGCCAAGCAATTGCGCGACACGCTCGGCGAAGCCACGTTGTTCCCGCCTGATCCGAGCGACAAGCCCGTGGTGAAGAAGAAGCGCGTCATTCGTCACACCGCGAAGAGCAAAGCCGTGGATACGCCGGACGCCAGCCCGAGTGCCGCGCCGGCTGCCGCCACGCCGGCTGCTCCCGCAGCGCCGGCGGCGCCTGCCGCACCCGCCAAAGCCGCGCAAAGCGGCGGCGCGTCCGATCCGTTCAGCGCGCTGCGCTGATCCAAGCCTGATCCATCAGCACCCGGGAGCCGACGATGGCGAAGAAAGAAAGCATTCAAAAACGCTTGCAAAAAGTGCGGCCGCCCCGCGTCCAATTGACCTATGAGGTCGAGCGCGGCGATGCGATCGAGGTGAAGGAGCTGCCGTTCGTCGTCGGCGTGGTCGCCGATCTGGCGGGGCAGTCCGAAATCGAGCAGCCAAAGCTGCGCGATCGCAAGTTCGTCAACATCGATCGCGATAACTTCGACGACGTGATGAAAGCGATCGAGCCGCGCGCCGCGTTCCAGGTGGAAAACCGCCTGAGCGAAGCCGGCGGCAAATTCGCGGTCGATCTGCGCTTCAAGTCGATGGCCGATTTCAATCCGGACGAAGTAGTCGCGCAAATCGAACCGCTGCGGCGCCTGCTCGAAGCGCGCTCGAAGCTCGCCGATCTGCGCAACAAGCTGGCCGGCAACGACAAGCTCGAAGACCTGCTGAGCGAAGTGCTCAACAACACGCAGCAGTTGCAAACCCTGGCGAAAGATCAGGGCAACGCGGCGGACCAGCACGGCGGCGCGCCGGACCACGACAAGCAGGGCGAATAAAGCACGGGGTGTGAGATGAATCAACAAACGGCAGCAGCCCAACTGGCCACCGCGCAAGGCGGTACGGAATCCACGCTGCTCGACGAAATCGTCGAGAAGAGCCGCGTGGCGAAGTCCGATTCCGAACACGCGCGCGCGAAGGACCTGATTGGCGAGCTCGTGCATCAGGTGCTCGACGGTACGGTGGTGGTATCCGACAACCTGTCGGCCACGATCGACGCACGCGTCGCCGAACTCGACCGCCTGATCTCCGCGCAGTTGAGCGCGGTGATGCACGCGCCGCAATTCCAGCGCATGGAAAGCACGTGGCGCGGTCTGGATTACCTGTGCAAGGAAAGCAATACCGGCGCAACGGTCAAGATCAAGGCGCTGCATGCGCCCAAGCGCGACCTGGTGCGCGACTTCAAGACGGCGATCGAATTCGATCAGAGCGCGCTGTTCAAGAAGATCTATGAGGAAGAGTTCGGCACCTTCGGCGGCTCGCCGTTCGGCACGATCATCGGCGACTTTGAAGTGACGCGCCAGCCGGAAGACGTGTATTTCATCGAGCAGATGTCGCACGTCGCGGCAGCCGCGCATGCGCCGTTCATCGCTTCTGCGTCGCCCGAATTGCTGGGCCTCGAAACCTTTGCCGACCTCGGCAGGCCGCGCGATCTCGGCAAGGTGTTCGACACGGTCGAATATGCGAAGTGGAAGTCGTTCCGCGACGCCGAAGATTCGCGCTATGTCGGTCTCACGCTGCCGCGTTTTCTGGGCCGCCTGCCGTTCAATCCGAAAGACGGCGCCACGGCGGAGGGTTTCAACTTCGTCGAAGACGTGGACGGCACGGATCACAGCAAATACCTGTGGTGTAACGCGGCGTGGGCATTCGCCGCACGCCTCACGGCGGCCTTCGACGACTTCGGCTGGTGCGCGGCGATTCGCGGCGTGGAAGGTGGCGGTCTGGTGGAAGATCTGCCCACCCACACCTTCAAGACCGACGACGGCGAAGTCGCGCTGAAATGCCCGACCGAAATCGCGATTACCGATCGCCGCGAGAAGGAGTTGAGCGACCTCGGTTTCATTCCGCTCGTGCACTGCAAGAACTCGGACTATGCGGCGTTCTTTGCCGCGCAATCGGTGCAGAAGCCCAAGAAATACAGTACCGACAGCGCCAATGCGAACGCAGTCCTGTCCGCGCAATTGCAGTACATCTTCTCGGTGTCGCGTGTCGCGCACTACCTGAAGGCGATGATGCGCGACAAGATCGGCAGCTTTGCATCGGCGCAAAACGTCGAAGTATTCCTGAACCGTTGGATCTCGCAGTACGTGCTGCTCGACGACAACGCGACGCAGGAGCAGAAGGCGCAGTTCCCGTTGCGCGAGGCATCGATACAGGTCTCGGAGATTCCGGGCAAGCCGGGTGCGTACCGTTCGGTTGCATTCCTGCGTCCGCATTTCCAGTTGGACGAGCTGTCGATTTCTTTGCGGCTCGTCGCCGACCTGCCGAAACCGGCCAATTCATAAGCAAATCAGAGAACCCGGGCCGGCCGCCCGGATTAGCTGCTAAAACCACCTCTTTGGGGAGTCGATGAGTTATGAAGGATATCTATTTAAAATTCGGCAATCCGGCGATCAAAGGCGAATCTGCCGATAAGGATCATGCTGGCTGGATCGAAATTGATTCGTGGAGCCATTCGATCACGCAACCGCGTTCGGCAACGGCTTCAACGGCAGGTGGTCACACCTCCGAGCGCTGCGAACATGCCGACATGCTGTTCACGAAAGACATCGACGTGGTCAGCCCGCTGATTTATCAACATGCGTCGGGCGGCACGACGTTCGACGAAGTCACGATCGACTTCATGCGTTCGGACGGCGAAGGCAATCGCATCAAGTACCTGGAAGTGAAGCTCAAGTACGTGATCATCTCGAGTGTGACGCCGAGCGTGGTGGGCGAAGGCCTGCCGTCCGAGCAGTTCTCGCTGAAATACGCTGCCGTGCAATGGAAGTACACGCAGCAGAAGATCGGCGGCAACCAGGGCGGCAACGCGCAAGGCGCGTGGAGCCTGACGAAGAACGACAAGACGTACGCGGTCTGATGCAGGTGCGCATCCGGCACGCGCGGCTCGCGAGGGCCGCCGTGCGCCGTGCGCGCCTCGCATCGACCCGCTTCTTCGGACGCTGATGAAACGTTTCGAACCCAGCTTTCTCGACAAGCTGTTCGACGACGAACCGCATCTGCCGGCTTCTCCGGCGATGCGGCAATTGTCGTTGGACGAATTGAAGAGCACCGTCGCGCGCGACGTCGAGGCGATCCTGAATACGCGCATCGCCCTGACCGAGCCTGAGCTGGCGGCGCTACCGGAATGCCAGCGCTCGGTGCTCACGTACGGTCTGAACGATTTCGCGGGCCTGAGCCTCGCGAGCCATTACGACCGCACGTTCATCTGCAAATCGATTCAACAGGCCATTGCACGGCACGAGCCTCGCTTGCAGGATGTGGCGGTCACGCTCGAATTGAACGAACAATCGACCAACGCGTTGAACTTCGCCATCCAGGCGCTGCTGGTCGTGCATCCGGCGGAAGAACCGGTGAGTTTCGACGCGATGCTGCAACCGTCCACGCTGCAATACTCAGTGACGCGCGCACGCGCGAAGCTGTAGCAGCAAGATTTTCAACCGTCGCATTTCAGGTGGCGGGGTTGTCGAGCAATGGCTTTCTTAGTACCGCTTTACCGCCGCCGTTACGCGCAACGGCGGCGATAGATTGGGCGGATAGGTTTCAGGTCCGGGGATAGATCGATGGAAGAACTGCTGCCGTATTACGAGCGCGAATTGTCATTTCTGCGGCGCTATTCGCGCGACTTCGCCGAACGCTACCCGAAGATCGCGGCGCGTTTGGCCATGTCCGGCGAGCATTGTGAGGACCCACACGTCGAGCGGATGATCGAATCGTTCGCGCTGCTCGGCGCGCGCATCAACAAGAAACTCGACGACGATTACCCCGAATTCACCGAAGCGCTGCTGGAAGTGCTGTATCCGCACTACCTGCGGCCATTTCCGTCGTGCTCGATCGCACAGTTGGGCACGTCCGCCGCGCTGAGTCATTTGACGGAACCCGTACGGGTGGAGCGCGGCACTGAACTCAAGTCACGGCCCATTCGCGGCGTGCAATGCCGGTTCCGTACCGCCTACGACGTGACGCTGGCGCCAATCCGTATTTCGGAGGCGAAATACACCTCGGTGGCGATGGCGCCGAGTGCAACCGTGCTACCAGGCAATGCCACGGCGATCGTGTCGATCACCTTTGAATCGACGGCGGCGCAACTCGATCTGTCCGCGCTTAAACTCGGCACGCTGCGCACGCACCTGCACGGCGAACAGTCCTTTATCGCGGCGCTGGCGGACTGTCTGTTCGTCAACGCCATGGCCACGTATGTGGAGGCGGACCGGCGCGGCGTGTGGAAACAGGTGCGCGAATCTCCGGTCGTGCAGGCGGGTTTCGGCGAAGAAGACGCACTGATCGACTATCCGGCCAAATCGCACCCGGCGTACCGGTTGCTGACCGAGTACTTCGCGTTCCCCGAGAAATTCAATTTCGCCGACTTCGATCTCGCGGCCATGACGCGCGCGAGCGGCCGCTGCCAGCGTGTCACGCTGCACGTGGTGCTCAAGGAAGTGCGCAGCGACTCACACGTGGCGCGTCTGCTGGATTCATTGGGCGCACATCATTTCCGCCTTTTCTGCACGCCCGTGGTGAATCTGTTCGAGCAGCACGGCGAGCCGATTCGCGTCAGCCATCAGGCGATTTCGTATCCGGTAATAGCCGAAGCGCGCCGTGCATTTGCCTACGAGGTCTATTCGATCAATTCGGTGAAACTCGTCAGGCAGCAGGCACATGAAGAATCGGTGATCGAATTCCGGCCGTTCTATTCGTTGCATCACGGCGAAGCAGCGCGTGCAGGGCACTACTGGTTCGCCAGACGCAACGATTGGGTCGCGCAGAAAAGCCCCGGCTATGAAACTGAAATCTCGATCGTCGATATCGACTTCGAACCGGCCGCGCCGCAAACCGATACGTTGAGTCTCGATCTGACCTGTACCAATCGCGATCTGCCCGCCGGTCTCGCCGTAGGGCTCGAGGGCGGCGATCTGTTTCTCGAGGGCGGCTCGCTGACCGGCAGCATCTCGATGTTGCGGCGCCCCACGCCGAGCGTGCGTTTCGAGCGCGGGCGCGCCGCGCATTGGCGGCTGATCTCGCATCTGGCGTTGAATCACGTCTCGCTGGCAAACAGCGGTCTGTCGGCGCTCAAGGAAATGCTCGTGCTCTACGATTTGCGGCGCACGGCGGTCTCGGCGCGGCATATCGACGGGCTGGTGGGCATTGAACAGCGCGCAGCCGTGCAATGGCTACCTGGCAAACCGTTTGCCACTTTCGTGCGCGGCATTGAGATTCGTTTGACTATCGACGAAGAACATTTCGTCGGCACGAGTCTCGCGTCGTTCGTGCGGGTGATCGACACGTTTTTTGGGCTGTACGTGCATCTGAACAGCTTTGTGCAACTGGTCGTCGTGTCGAAGCGCACCGGCGAGGAGATTCTGCGATGCAAACCGCGCAGCGGCGAATCGATCCTAGCGTAGTCGAGCAGCTTCTCGACGAGCCGCATCGCTTCGAATTCTTTCAGGCGGTGCGAATTCTCGAGAAGTGGTTCGCACAGCAATCGCCTTCCCATGCCGGACGCCCCGGAGAAATCGTCGCGCAGCGAATCGCTTTCCGCAATTCGCTGTCGATGTCGTTTCCGCCGAGCGAGATTCACGGCGCGCAGTCTTACGACGCTGCGGGCGCGGCGCTGAAACAGAAAACGCAACGTACCGCCGCGCTCGAAGACGGCTCGCTCGACAAAGTGGATATCACGCCGGCGTTTTTCGGTCTGCTCGGCGGGCAGGGCGCGTTGCCGCTGCATTACACCGAGCAGATCGTGGCGCGCGAGCAGATCAAGCGCGATCGTGCCGCGCGTGAGTTCTTCGACGTGTTTTCGAATCGCGCGACGGCGCTGTTCTACGCGGCGTGGAAAAAATACCGTCTGCCGTTTCATTACGAGCTGGACCGCGACGAACGTTATTTGCCGTTGCTGCTCGCGCTGGCCGGCGTCGCCGACGACGACACGCGCAACAGTCTGCAAAGTGGCGAGGGCGCACTGTTCGACGAAGCCATTGCCGGTTACGCGTTGGCCGCGCGGCATCGTCCGGTGTCGGCGGCTTATTTGCAACGCACGCTGTCGGAGTACTTCAAAGTGCAGGTGCGCGTCGAGCAGTTCGTCGGCAAATGGTACGACGTGCCGCACGATCAGTTGACGCTGCTCGGCAGCGTGAACGCGACGCTCGGCGCGACCGCGCTGGCGGGCGAGCGCGTCTGGCAGCGCGACATGCGTGCGCGGCTCGTGATCGGACCGCTCGGCAAAGCCGACTACGAAGCGTTTCTACCTGGCGCCGATCGCGCGGTGGCGCTCGAACGCATGCTGACGTTGCTGGCCGGCGTCACGCTCGAATACGAGGTGTCTTTGGTATTGCGCCGTGCGGCCGTCGGCCCGAGCGTGTTGAGCAAGGGCGCGCGCCTCGGCTGGGACGCGTTCCTGTGCACGAAAGAGGCCGACCGTGATCGCGCGGATGCCCGTTACGAATTGCACGTGATTCACTGACTATAACGACAGAACCTGGACCCGGATCGCACGACATGAGCACGTCCCTCAACACCCTGATCGCCAAACTGAATCCGACCTGCCGGCAGGCGGCGTTGCTGGCGGCGAACAATTGTCTCGCGCGTGGTCACTACGAGGTCGACCTCGAGCATCTGTTGCTGGCACTGCTGGACGAACCGGCCAGCGACGTCGCGCTGGTTCTGCGCGCAAGCAAAATCGACGCGCACGCGTTGCGTGCGGATCTGGATCGCGAATTGCAGCGGTTGAAAACCGGCAACACGCGCACGCCGGTGTTTTCCAGGCATCTGATCGAATGGCTCGAACAGGCTTGGCTGATTGCATCGCTCGATTCGCAGATCGGACGCATCCGTTCCGGGCATCTGCTGCTGGCGCTGCTGAGCGCGCCGGATCTCGCTCAATTCGCCGAGCGCATGTCGCCGCTGCTGCGCGACGTACGCGTGACCGATCTGAAGCACAAATTCGATGAGCTGACCGCCGGCTCGCGCGAAGTGGAGCGCAGCAACGGCACGCAAGGCGCGGAAGGGGACGCAGCCGCAGCCGCGACCGCGGCCAGCGATGCCGCACCGGGCGCGCCATCGAAAACACCCGCGCTCGATACGTACACCAGCAACCTCACGCAGCGAGCGCGCGAAGGCAAGATCGATCCGGTAATCGGCCGTGAAGGCGAAATTCGCCAGACTATCGACATATTGATGCGCCGCCGCCAGAACAACCCGATCATGACGGGCGAAGCAGGTGTCGGCAAAACGGCGGTGGTCGAGGGGCTGGCACTGCGCATTGCCGCCGACGACGTGCCCGCGCCGCTAAAAGGCGTGGCGCTGCATGTGCTCGACATGGGACTGCTGCAAGCCGGGGCGAGCGTGAAGGGCGAGTTCGAGAACCGCCTGAAGAACGTGATCGACGAGGTGAAGAAGAGCCCGCATCCGATCATTCTGTTTATCGACGAAGCGCACACCATCATTGGCGCGGGTGGTCAGGCCGGGCAGAACGACGCCGCTAATCTGCTGAAGCCGGCGTTGGCGCGAGGTGAATTGCGCACCATTGCGGCCACCACGTGGAGCGAGTACAAGAAATACTTCGAGAAAGACGCGGCGCTCGCGCGGCGCTTCCAGGTCGTGAAGATCGAGGAGCCGGGCGAGGCGCTCGCCGCGGCCATGTTGCGCGGCATGGCGGGGTTGATGGAAAAACACTTCAACGTGCGCGTGCTCGACGATGCGATCACCGAAGCGGTGCGTTTGTCGCATCGCTACATTAGCGGCCGGCAACTGCCGGACAAGGCGATCAGTGTGCTCGACACGGCTTGCGCAAAAGTGGCGCTCGCGCACAGCTCCACGCCGGCTGCAATCGACGACACGAAGAAGCGCCTCGAACGTATCGACGCTGAAATCGCCGCACTGGAACGCGAAGTAGCGAGCGGCGCATTGCACCACGAGCGTCTCGCTGAATTGCGCGCCCTCCGTGAGGAAGACCTCAAGGACCTCGCCGAAGACGAAGCGCGCTACGACAGGGAGCGCGCTCTGGTAACGGAAATCGTCGGGCTGCGCGCGGACCTCGACGCGGCGCGCGTCGCCAGCGCGGACCCCGAACAAGCCGGCAAGGTGCAGCAGGCGCGCGAAACGCTCGCCACGCGTGTGGCCGAATTGCACTCCTTGCAAGGCGGCCAGCCAATGGTGCCGTTGCAGGTCGACGCTCATGTGGTCGCCGAGATCGTCGCGTCATGGACGGGTATTCCGCTCGGCCGCATGGTCAAGGATGAAATCCAGACCGTGCTGAACCTGCAACCGTTGCTGGCCGCGCGCGTGATCGGCCAGGATCATGCGCTCGAAGCGATCGCGCAGCGCGTGCGTACCGCGAGTGCGAATCTCGAAGATCCGAACAAGCCGCGCGGCGTATTCATGTTCGTCGGGCCGTCGGGCGTCGGCAAGACCGAAACCGCACTCGCGCTGGCGGACGTGCTGTACGGCGGCGAACGCAAGATGATCACGATCAACATGAGCGAGTATCAGGAAGCGCATAGCGTGTCCGGCCTGAAAGGCTCGCCGCCGGGCTATGTCGGTTACGGCGAGGGCGGTGTATTGACCGAGGCGGTGCGCCGCAATCCGTACTCCGTGGTACTGCTCGACGAAGTCGAAAAGGCGCATCCGGACGTGCTCGAAATGTTCTTCCAGGTGTTCGACAAGGGCACCATGGACGACGCCGAAGGCCGCGAAATCGATTTCCGCAACACGCTGATCATTCTGACTTCGAATGTCGGTTCGCAGGCCGTGATGCAGGCCTGCCTGAACAAGAGCGAGGAAGAACTGCCCGACGCCGGCGAACTCGCCGAGACGTTGCGCCCGCAACTGTACAAGGCGTTCAAGCCGGCGTTTCTCGGCCGCATGAAGGTGGTGCCGTACTATCCGATTACCGATGACGTGCTCGCCGAAATCATCGACCTGAAGCTCGAACGGATTCGCCGCCGCATTGAATCGAATCACAAGGCCGTGTTCGAGTGGGACGAGTCGCTGGTCGATGCGGTGCTCGCGCGGTGCACCGAGGTGGATTCAGGCGCACGCAATGTCGACCACATTCTGAACGGTACGTTGCTGCCCGAAGTTGCGCAGCGCGTGTTGGAACGCGTGGCCAACGGCGCTTCGCTCGAACGCATCGCCGTGCGGGCGAGCGAAGCGGGCGAATTCGACTACACGGTGGTATGAGCGGGCGCGCCGAATCGCGCGTCAATCTGTTTAATGCCGTACCGGATACTTATTGCTTTCTTTCATGCCGATTAATCTGAACACGTTGCTGGCTCCGCTCAGCGAAATCTCGCCTTGTGGCGAAGATCTGCTTTTCTCAGCGGATTTCGATGCGATTCAGCACGCACGCCGTTTCGAAGACCCGTCGCTGGATCAGGGCGAGTGGGTCACGGAAATCAAAGAGGCGGATTGGTCGTTTGTCATCGAGCGCTCGAGTAGTCTGCTACAAACGCAGACCAAGGATCTTCGCCTGGCAGTCTGGCTGACCGAGGCGCTCGCAATCGACGAAGGCATGAACGGTCTCTCGCAAGGCTACGGGTTGTTGACGGGACTTTGCGAGCGCTACTGGGACCACGTCCATCCGCTGCCGGACGGCGACGACACCGAGTATCGCCTTGGCAACGTCGCGTGGCTCGTCGGCCGCACCGGCGATCTGCTACGCGCCATGCCGATTACGTCGTCGCAGGGCAATACGTACAGCACGATCGATTGGGATGTCGCCACGCATGTTGCGCAGGCCGTCAAGCGCGATCCGGATCATGCCGACGACATTGCGCGTGGCAAACCGTCGATCGAGCAGATCGAGGCGTCGAAGCGCGCCACATCAACGGCGTTCTACGCCGCGCTGCTCGTCGATCTGAAAGCGTTTGAAGCGGCTATGCTGGCGCTCGAACAGGAGCTGGACCGGCATGCCGGCGATTCCGCGCCGAGTTTCCGTCAGGCAAAAGACGCGTATGAAAGCGTCTACCGGTTGGTGGAACGCTTCGCCCGCGAAGTGGGCGTGAACGCCGAAGCGGCGCCACCCGCGAAAGGACCTGCGCCGAACGAGTACGAACGGGCCGAGCCCGCCTTCAAGACTTCACCGCAACGTGAGGAACCTGTGTTGACGACCATGCCGGCCAGCCCGATTGCAGGAATTCAAAGCCGTGCGCAGGCCGTCGCGCAACTGCGCGCGGTGGCCAGGTTCTTTCGCGCTACGGAGCCGCATAACCCTGCGGCGTATTTCGCCGACAAGGCAGCGGAGGCGGCGGATATGCCGTTGCATCAATGGCTTTCGAGCGTGGTGAAAGACGACGGATCGCTCGCGCATATTCGCGAGTTGCTCGGTGTGAAGCCGGAAGAGAACAGCTAGATTAGAATCTCGATGCGGCAAATGAAAAAGCCTGGCTTCGGTTCCCTATCGAAGCCAGGCTTTCTTTTATGCGCGCCGCGCAAACACCCAATCAAGACCCCGCACGAAACTCGATGCGGCGATTCCGTGCCCGTCCGTCAGTCGTGTCATTCGATGCAATCGGCTGATCCGGGCCGACGCCGGTCGTCGTCATCTGTTGCGGCGGGATGCCCTTCGCGACCAGATAGCCTTTGACCGCATCCGCGCGCGCCTGGCTCAGCGCGATATTCGACGTGCGATTACCCGAGTTGTCGGTGTGCCCGATGATCGCAACCGTTTTGGTCGTCATTTTCCCCATGGCGGCGGCCATCTGATCGAGAATCGCGCGGCCTTGGGGCGTGAGCGTGGCGCTGCCGGTTTCGAATTCGATCGTGCGGTTCGCGAGCGTCTGATCGAGCAGGCCTTGCTCGGATGCGCTCACGCGCAGGCCGTTCTTGATCGTATAGGTCGGGTTCAGCGCATTCGCCATGTCGCTCGCGAGTTGCTGGCGCTGCGATTCGTTGTGCACTTCGCCTTTCACGTCGATCTGCGTGCCGTCGATTTTCAACTGGCCTTTGCTGATCTGCTTCAATTGCGGACCGATCAGCTTTTGCACGTTGGCGGACCAGTTCGGCGGCGTCGCCACGTCGGCGACTTCGATCTGGTCGACCACGTTGGCCGCGCCGTATGTGTCGCGCAGGCGGGCGAGCACGGCCGCCTTGGTCGCTTCGTCCGGCACCTTGCCGCCAACCACCACCTGGCCCGGCGTCGCGTTGGCGGGCGGCGGCGCCGCGCTGATCGCGCCGGTGCCCGCGCCGGTCGTGCCGCTGGCGAGCCCGGCCGTGGTCACTGCGGGTCCCGCATTACCCACCGGCGCCGACGCAGCCGGCGGCAAAATCGTGGTGTGAATCGAAATACCGCTGTTGTCGACCGGCGTGACGCGAGCGGGGCCGTCGTTGTCGGCATGCGCGAGGGCGCTGAGCAGAAGGCCCGCAAGCAGCACGGACGTGCGCGTGGAGAGGGTCAGCATCGTGTCACGCTCCCGTGAATGCTTCGCGGAACGTGTCGATGCTGACGCGCAGCGACAGTTGCGGTTGGTCGAGGTAACTGACGAGCTTGCTGATGCCATGATCGTTCTGTGCGTGTTCGTCGATCCACTCGGGGTCGTCGATATCGATGTTATGTGCCGCATACGACTGCGGATCGACCACGCTGTGCAGCGTTTTGGCCGACGCGCCATTAAAGCCGATGATGAGCCGCTCGCGCTCGGCAATCGTGCCGATGAAAATCGCCAGTTCGAAATCCGCCTGCGCGACGAACGGCGCGATCAGTTCGAGCCAGAACGCGGCCACGAGACTGCGGTAGAACGGATCGTTCGGCAGCGGCAAGGTCAGCCCGCGTTCGAGATGCGACGAACCGCTTTGCATCACCGGACGCAGCAGCGAGCCGAGCGCGAGCATCGCGCCGCGCAAACGCACCGGATGGCCGCTCGCGAGCAGCATCTGTTCGAGGCCCGCGAGCGTTTGATGCTCGACGAAATCGTTGAAGGTGCCGTCGTGCGGATTGCCGGGGCCGCCGCCGATCTCGATCGGCACCTGCATGTCGCCGAGTGCCTGCAGCGCGCCCGGCGGTTCGCTCGCGCCAAGCAGCGGCTTCATCTGCGCCGCGACGCGCGACCACAGCCGCGCGAAGGCAAGCGGGCTGTGCGCGAGAAACGTCAGCGGCTTTTCGACTTCGAGCGCGGTCGCGGCAAGAAACGGAAAACGCCGCGAGGATTGATCGTGGCTGGCCATCATATGCCCGGCAATCGCCAGTTTGCTGCGGGAACCGAGGAACGCGAAGTGCATCGGCTTGGCGTTTTCGTAGACGATCTTCCAGCGTGGATCGTCGCTCAGCAGTTCCATGGCTTCCGCGATCCAGCGGTCGAGCGTGGCGAGCAGCTGCGGATTATGGGCGCTCTTCACAAAGTCGCCGCGCGACGGGATCTTGCCGAAGTAGGCGATTTGCGCCTGCACGGTTTGCGTCATTGCGCACCCCCTGTATTCGAAACCGCGGCGGCGGCCGTAGCCGGACGCGCCGCTTGCGAGGCCGGCGCGATCGCGGGCGCGGCGCCCGGTGCACCCGCGGCGGTCGCGTTGACCGAATTCGCCGCCGCGCTCACATCCGCCACCGAGGAGGGCAGCCGCAAGCCGCGCAGGCTCTGCTGTTGCGGCGCATCGCTCGTGCCGCTCGAAGCCTGCGACGTGCTGATGATGCGCATGCTGACCGCCACCGTCACGCTGCCTTGCGTCCACGACAGATCGAACGTGCCGTCCGGACGACGCTTGCGTTGCGCCGAATTGATCAGCTTTTCCAGGCCGTAGCGGCCCGGTTCGTTGACCAGTTGCAGCGTGCGGCCGTCGAAGGTCGTGGCGTTCAGCGTCGCGCCCGGCGAACCCGAAGGATTCGGCCACACGAAGTTGGTCCACTGCGGCGGCGTGTTCCGGTAGCGCATCTGCTGGCCGTCGATTGCAAGCGTGTATTCCGTCGTGCCGCTGCTCGGCTGCGGCAGGATCTGGAACACGGTCTGCGGTTCGGAGGAACTCTGGCCCGACGCACCGGCCGCGCCGCCGGCAAGCGGTGCCACCCAGCGCGCGAAGCCGTTGGTGAAGTCGGGCGTGAGCGCGAGGCCCATATCGCCCCACGTGCGCGCCGTCAGCGTGTCGCCACGGCGCACCGCGAGCGGCCCGAGCGTGGTGCCGACGAACTTGGCAATCGCGCCGTCCGGACCGAACACCTGGGCTATTTCGCCCGCGCCGGCTTCGACCTTCGCGTCGCTCGCAAACGGATACTTGTTGGCTAGCGAACCCTGGAAGCTCTGATAAACCTGCGCATTCCACACCTTGTTGACTTCGACGCTGGCCGGCTGGATCACCACCGCATACGCCGCCATCAACGGACGCACGAGCAGCGGGCGCAGCGCTTTGCGTTGCGAGTCGGTGAGACCGGTGAGCATCTGTTCGTCGACGTATTTCAGCGAATCGGCAAGCTCGGAGCCGCTGCCGTCGAGCGTCTGCTGCATCAGTTGACGCGCGCCCGGTCCCGGATCGCCCTGATTCTTGATCACGTTAAAGCGTGTGCGGACCTTCGACAGCGTGTCCATATAGCCCTTGAGCATCGAGCCGTTGTCGCCGCTTACCACGATGCGGCCCAGCGCCGAGAACTCCTGGCCGATCGGACCCATTGGCATCTCGACCGGATTGCCGTTGATATCGATATTCGCGTTGATCTGGCCGGTCGGCGCCCGCGAGAACCAGTTCTTGAACCAGCTCGTCACGCCGGTTTGCGCGCGCTTCAGGTTCGCGTTGAAGAGCGAGGGGTTGTCCCACGAAGTCTGGTCGTACGCGGTTTCGAGCACCTTGCGGATCGGCGAATCCTGTGGGTCGCCGAGACGGTTCATCGCATCCACGGCCTGACCGAAACTGCCGAAGCTCTGCACCGCAATGCCTTGCATGAACTTTTGCCAGTGCATGGCGTACTCGGTCTTGTACATCGTGACGAGCGCTTTCTGGATCTGCTCGGGACTGCCTTCCAGCGTCAGGTCGTCGTGGGCTGACGTGTTGAGCACCCAGTCCTTGGCCTGCAGTTCCTTGGTGGCCGCGTCGCGAATGGCGGGCTGCACGTACTGGAACCACGCTTCTCGCGTGAAGGTGCCGGGAATCGCGTAACTGCCCGCCACCAGCGCCGTATTGCTTTCGCCGACAATGCGCGCGATCGTCATCGGCGCGAAACGGGTCGATGCGCGTGCCTTGATTTCCTCATAAACCCGTTGACGGGCCGGCATGCCGCGCACCACGCGGCGCAGGTTCTCGCGCGTCTGGTCGACGAGACCGAGGTTCTGGTCGATCATCGGCCAGTCGTCGTCGGACACGCGCGAAAGGTAGAAGGTGATCATGCGTTCGGCGCTGCGGATCATCTCGTCACGCGGCATGTTGCCGCGATTCGTTTCGAGCCAGCCGCGCCAGAAGCGGGCAACCTGGTCGGTGAGGTGAGCCGTTTCCACATGACGCTTGTCGCTCAGCATCAGGTAGGTCTTGAGCGCGTTGTACGCATCTTCGACGTTGGTCGGCGAGGCGTCGCTATAAAGTCCACCCTGGCTGTTCGCGCTCATGGCCGAATGCGTGGAGACCGGAATCGCGGCGGCGTCCGGTGCGCGGTTCAACGGCGCGAGTTGGTCGGGGTGTGCGTTGACGTCCTTCAGGAAAGAAGCGAGATTCTGCGAGACCGGATCGAGCAGGATCTGGCGCACGCCGTTGTAGTACTCGGTGAGCAGACGCTGTTCGAGCCGGTCGCCCTGATAGAGGCCGAGCGATACCGCAAGCGGCTTGTCGCGGCGGAACTGCTCGAGCTGGTCGATGCGGTCCTCGAGCACGTCCATGGCCTGCAGCCGCGATTGCAGATCATTGCGGTTCTGCTGCAGGCGCACTACGTTGTCGAGGTCGGCCTGCACGTTCGCCGTGAGTTGCTGGTTGTTGACCGTCGACCAGGTCCAGCCGCCGAGCGCCAGTGCGAGCACCGCGACGAAGCCGAAGAAGGTCGCATAACGCATGCGCGTTTTCGCGGGGCTGGCGAATTGCCTGACCGTTTGCCGGTCGGCGAAGATCACCTTGGAGAACAGGTCGCGCAGAAAGAAGCCGTTCTTCGAAAACGCGCTATGCGGCTTGGGCAGGCTATCGGCGCTCAGGCCGAAACGGTTCGCGATGCGTGTGGCCGCGGCGCTATTGGTCTCGCCTTCCTGCAATGCACTGGTGAAGTAGAAGCCGCGGAAAATGGGCTTGTACTGGAACGGGTTGGTCTCGAACAGCGTGGCGAGAAACGCGCGCAACGCAGGTTTGATGGTGGAAAATTCGAGCGGAAAGCTCAGCTGACCCGGCGAGAGCTTATTGCCGCGATTGATCGACATCTGCGCGACGCTGATTTCTTTCAGGCCGTCGTACAGCTCCTCGAAGTGCTCGTCGAAGAGACCCACCACGTCGCGCTTTTCGTCCGGCTCGTAGGGCAGGGTGGCGCCCCACACGCGGTCGTATTCGTGGCGGTCGCTGCCGCTGAAGAATTCGGTGAAGCCGGTAATCAGGTCGGCCTTGGTGAACATGACATACACCGGCGCGAAGACTTCGAGCTTCTCGGTCAATTCCTGCACGCGTTGGCGCAGATTCTTGGCGAGATTGATCGCGAATTCAGGCTTGCTGTTGGTCAGCTCCGCAATGCTCGCCGTGACGATAATGCCGTTGATCGGCGCCTTCGGGCGGAAACGTTTGAGCAGGCCGAGGAAACCGAGCCATTCGGTGCGGTCTTCCTCGTGCACGGAATAGCGCCCCGCGGTGTCGAGCAGAATGCCCTCGGTCGTGAAGAACCAGTCGCAATTACGCGTGCCGCCAATGCCGTGAATTACCGCGTTGTTCTTGTCGGCAAACGGAAATTGCAAACCCGAATTCAACACCGCGCTGCTCTTGCCCGCGGCGGGGTTGCCGATCACGATGTACCACGGCAACTCGTACAGCGCCGAGCCGCCGGAGACCTGGCCGATCTTCGAGGTCTTGATGGTCTTCACCGCCTCGACGAGGCGCGTGCGCAGCACGTCGAGTTCGGCCTGGCGTGCGGGGGTGGGCGCGGGGCCGGCTTCAGTCTGCTTTTCCGCCTGCTGCTCGAGCATTTCGCCGAGCTTGCGGTTCGCGCGCCGCGCGCGCAGACGGCGTACCACCCACACCAGCAGCCACAGCGCGACCACGACGCCGAGCGCGATGGCTGGCCACATCAGGTCGATCTGCAAGGTATCCGCGCCGATGAATAGAACAGCAGCGAGCGCGAGCAAGCCGATGATCGAGAGCGTGCGTGTGTGGGTCAACACGTTGAGAATGCGTCGCATAAGCCGTTCAGGTCTGGGTGATGAATGTCGTGGCGCGTGCTGTGGCGCACGGCATGGTGCGCGTATGGCGTTTGAAATAAATCGAGTGCATGTTCAGGCGAAAGCGAATACGGCAAGATTGTTAAATCCGCGAAAAAAAGCCGCAGAGAATGTGATCGGCGCAATGCCATTATGCATGCGGCATTGCCGCTTTTCGCCAGAAAATCTGATTGAACGCCCCATTGTCAACCTCTTATTCCACGCTTTATCCTAATGACCGCGCCCGAGGACGAAGCCGGGTTTGTGATATTCGACGTGCCCGAGATCCATCATTTTCCAGCGCCCACCCCACGTCAGACCGACCTGTTCCGCTGTCTGTCCGTATAGCTGATAACCTCGCATGGCCCAGGGATCTTTTTCTGAAATGACGAGTTTGCCGTCGCGCAAAAATGCATTGTCCGCGGCAAGCCCGTATTGGTGGTAGCTTTGAAACGCTGCGGCATTAGTGACGTTGCCCCCCATTTGCGCCAGCCGGTTTTGCCGCTCCGGACTGCGATAACCTTCCAGTAAGGCCATTTCATACCCGTATTGCTCGTGCATGATTTTGTAAACGAGCAATAAACGTGTTCTGAAATCGGCATCGAGCAAATTCCAGTCGCGGCTCGCGTCTTTAAGCGCGGGCCGGATCTGCTCGACTTCCTGCGTGGCAAATACCTCCGGTGGCAGCGGCGGCGGGGGCACGAGCTGTTCGCCGTTCAATAACGCGGCAATTTTCTCGTCCGGTACCCGCGCAGTGTCATCGAATTGGAATAATTGCCGGCCGCGTAAAGCCAATGCCACCAATGGAGGCGTCGCAAGAATACCTGTGGTGGTAAAAATCAGCAAGCGCCGCTTTACCAGTAACTTTTGCATATCGATTGCGGTCGATTGCGAAATTTTTGCCGAGCGCACTAATTGGCCGCGTGCGCGAGATGCACTTCGCGATGCTCCGCGCATAAAGCGACCATGAATAGTGAGAGCCGCGTCCAATAAAGAGGCGCGTACTGCCGGCAATAGCAGCATTGCGGCGATCACGACGGCGAGCGCGAAATAGGCGAAAAGTACTACGGCAATCAAAGGCGACCCCGGAAATTGGAAAGAATTGTATTTTGTAATGCTTGCTCTTAGAATCAGGCCTGCTCTGAGAGGAGCCGGAGCGTATTATCACGGCGAAATAATCCAGGATTCAATGAGACAGTGAATGAGTGCGCCGGAAAGTTCGAATTCCAAAGCCCCGCCTAGCCTGTTATCCGATAAGGCTAAAGGCGCTGATGGCAATGGTTCGCGAATTCTTGCGAACCTCGAAGGCCGCGTTGCGCCGCCTACGGAAAAACCACGCCGGTCGAAAGCGGTGCTCGCGCTGGTCGCCTTGCTCGTGATCGCAGCCGGCGGCTGGGGAGCGTGGCATATGCAGCGGCGCGTGCAGAGCGAGTCGCTGGCGGAGGTCACGCCTGCCAGCGTCGAGAAGGCTGCCGCGCCCGCGGTTGCTGCAAGCAACGTGCCGCAGGTTGTCGCGAAAGCAGAGGTGCCGGCCGCGGCGTCGTCGCAAGCGGCGACCATCGTTGCCGACGACAGCGATAGCAAGGCCGCTGCGGCATCCGCCACGGCGCCCGCCAGTGGTGACGCCAGCCGCCTGTCGCGCGCGCTCGCCGACGGTGCGGAACCGAGCAGCGCACCTGCACCGGTTGCATCCGCAACGGCTGCTTCAGCGGTCACGGTGCCGGCGGCGAAGCACGGCAAAAACGCGACGGCTGTAGCCACCAAGGAGAAGCACGAGAGCGCGGCGCACGGCAAGAAGGAAAGCATGGCGGCGGTGAACCGTCACGCGAGCGCGCCGACTGCGGTCGCGCAGTCGAAGAAAGCGCGCGCGACCAGCAATGCTTCGAAGGATGATTCGGATGCCGATCTATTGGCGGCTCTCGTCGCCCGGACCAAACCGGCGGACACCAAGCCCGCGGCACAGGACACGGCGACCAAGGTCAGTGCAAGCGCTGCCGGCAACGCCAAACTGGCTGAACGCGTGAAAGAGTGCGGCAAGCGTGGCTTCTTCGAAGACCAGTTGTGCCGCTGGCGCGTATGCGACGGTCACTGGGGTAAGGATCCGGCCTGTCCGGCTTCGGCGCAGCAGGCACGCCAGCCTTGACGCATTCTTTATTTGCCGCGAAAACCGTGGTGGATGGGGGAAGTAAGGGAGCTTTGGCGGCGAGGATGGCAACGCTGCCGGCTATACGCTTTGCGCGCCTGTGCGATTGCAGAAGACGAGCCTTAATCGCTTTTATGGTCGGGATTTTTTGGTTTCATGTCGATCTGCTGGCGCGAACGACGCCAATCACACTACAGAACCAACGGAATTGTCGCGCGGACTGCGCGCCCGCATTGAACCCGCTTCAGGCGGGATGCAGGCCGCGCAGTAACTGACGGACACGCGACAGATCCTGATCGACGTGCTCTGCTTTCTCGAACAACTCCGCCAGCCAGTCGACGAACGCGCGCACGCGTGGCGAGACGCGGCGATTCTTCACATACGCGACCGAGACCGGCATCGGCACCGGCTTCCATTGCGGCAGGACTTCGCGCAAAAGTCCAGAATCCAGATAGGGTTGCGCGGCGATGCGGGCGGGCTGAATCAAGCCGAGGCCTTGCAAGCCGCAGGTGAGATAGGCCTGTTCGTCGCTGACTTTGACGAAGCCTTTTACCTTGACATTTTGCGCTTCGCCGTCCACTTCAAAATCGAAATCCACTTCGCGTCCGTTGTGCGGCGACATGCAATTGACGGCCGTATGTCCGTGCAAATCGTCGAGGTCCGTGGGTGTGCCATGACGGGTCAGGTAGGCCGGACTCGCACAGGTCACGTGTTCGAGCGTGCCGAGTTGGCGCGCGACCAGATTCGAATCCGGCAATTCGCCTAGCTGGATGCTGCAGTCGATTGCTTCGGAGATCAGATCGACGGTGCGGTTGCTGATGCCGATAGCGAGATCGAGGTTCGGGTAGCGCGTGTGGAAGTCGTCCAGGGCCGGCAGGACGATCGTGCTGGCCACCGCGCCGGGCATTTCGATACGCAGGCGCCCGGTCAGGTTATCCGTGGCGTGCCGGATGCTGGCTTCCATTTCGTCGATGTCGGCGAGGATTTGCGCGCAGCGCTCGTAGTAGGCCGCGCCTTCGGGTGTAATGCTCAGGCGCCGCGTGGTGCGGGCGAGGAGAACTGTGCCTAGCAGCGCTTCCAGATTCTGGACGATGGTGGTCGCCGTGGCGCGGGGAATGTTGAGGGATTCCGCTGCGCGGGTGAAGCTGTTGGTGTCCACGATTCGGATGAATGTGCGCATTGCGGTTATTCGGTCGATCACGGGTTGTGCTCCAGTCTGGGGTTGGGGGTTGGCTGCGGGGCGGTTTTTGTTTGTGATCTTTGGGCTTTGGCCTTTCCTTGAATTCTTCGTGGTCTATTGGCGTTGCCCCTGTGCGGGGCGGCACTTACTTTCTTTGCCGCCGCAAAGAAAGTAAGCAAAGAAAGCGGCTTTACACCGCTAGCTCATAAGCGGGTCCCCTGGCTTGGAGGGGGGAGTGGCGCATCTGGAATCCGCGTTCTCGCACATTCCGCCCCGGTGACAAGGCAGTCATGCTTCCGGCGGCGCTGCGCGCGCCGCAGCGGTCTTCATTGAACAGTGGCCTTTTTAGGGTGTCGCCGAGGCGAAGCAGACGGCCCCCACGGCGTTAGTCCTACTGACGGGTTCCCGCGCATACCCGTCCGCGACGCACGCAGTGCGGAGTGGGAGCGGATGATGGCTTTGTCACTGGAGTGGAATGTGCGAGGGCACGGATTCCAGATGAACCACTGCCGTGGCTGTGCGGGGGACCCGCTTAAAAATTAGCGGTGTGAAGCCGCTTTCTTTGCTTACTTTCTTTGCGGCGGCAAAGAAAGTAAGTGCCGCCCCGCACAGGGGCAACGCCAATAGACCACCACGAATTCAAGGAAAGGCCAAAGCCAAAAAAAACAACCCAACCCCGACCGCGCCGCAGGCAAAAAAAACAACACCCCCGCAGCGCGGCCCACCCAAAATTTACTTCCGCAAGGAATCCAGATCAATCACAAACCGATACTTGACATCGCTCTTCAGCATCCGTTCATAAGCCTCATTAATCCCCTGCATAGGAATCACCTCGATATCCGAAGTAATCCCATGCTCACCGCAGAAATCCAGCATTTCCTGCGTCTCGGCAATGCCGCCAATCAACGACCCAGCCAACCGGCGACGCTTGAAAATCAGATTGAACACCTGCGGCGACGGATGATCGTGCTCCGGCGCGCCGACCAGCGTCATGGTTCCATCACGCTTGAGCAGATTCAAAAACGGATTCAGATCATGTTGCGCAGCCACGGTGTTCAGAATGAAATCGAAGCTGTTCAAATGCGCTTCCATCTCTTCGGCATTCTTCGAAATCACCACCTCATGCGCACCCAGCCGCTTCGCGTCTTCGATCTTCGAGGGCGACGTGGTGAACAACACGACATGCGCACCCATCGCGCGCGCCAGCTTCACGCCCATATGACCCAGGCCGCCAAGGCCGACAATGCCGACCTTCTTGCCGGGACCGGCGCCCCACGTGCGCAGCGGCGAATAGGTGGTGATGCCCGCGCACAGCAACGGCGCCACGCCGGCAGGGTCGAGATTGTCCGGCACGCTCAAGGTGAACGCTTCGTCCACGACCAGTTGCGTGGAATAGCCGCCGTAAGTGATCTGACCGTCGACCCGGTCGACTCCGTTATACGTGCCGACAAAACCGTTCTCGCAATACTGCTCGAGACCTTCCTCGCAACTCGCACACGTGCGGCACGAATCGACCAGACAGCCGACGCCGACCAGATCGCCCACCTTGTGCTTCGTCACGTCCGCACCGACCGCGGTCACGCGGCCGACGATTTCATGGCCCGGCACCACCGGAAATACGGTGTTCTTCCATTCATTGCGCGCCTGATGCAAATCGGAATGGCACACGCCGCAAAACAGCACATCCATTTGCACATCAAGGGGGCGAAGTTCGCGGCGCTGGATTTCGAACGGGGCGAGCGGCGCGGTAGCGTCGGTCGCTGCATAGGCATAAGTCGTGCTCATGGGTAGCTCCAGCAAAGAGGGTGAAGTCGCAAGGCGCCGGCGATGGGCGACGCATGTCGCCGATGAGGCCAACCTCGTCATGAACCGGGATCACGGCGCGGGCGGTGGCTGGCAAATTCGTCAAACAGGCAATGGCCAATCGAGCCCGGCGCAGCGCGGAAATAGATGATCCGGCAGGGTTCCCATGATAGGAGCGGGCGAGGAGCCCGGGAATACCTGAATGTCTTGAAGGTTTGCCTAAAACTCCTGGCGAGCAGCGCGATAGGTCGTTTGGTGCTAAATTTCAAGCATTATTCTCTTGCACGTCACTATACCGTCATGTCAACCCGTTCCGCTGAACCCGTCCCGCTCGATCCCGCCCAGCAGCGTGTGGTCGAATTATTCGACGTGCTCGCGCCCAACCCGGGCTTCACGCGCACGAGTCTCGAAGGCGTCAATCTGATGCGCGCGAATAGTCCCATGCCGCGCATGCCTGTCATGTACGAGCCGAGCATCGTGATCGTCTGCCAGGGACGCAAGCGCGGCTTTCTCGGCGATCAGGTGTTTCAGTACGACGCGCAGCAGTATCTGGTGCTCTCGGTGCCGTTGCCATTCGAATGCGAGACCGAGGCGAGCCCGGATGAGCCTTTTCTCGCCATCTCGGTGCGCGTCGATCTCACCATGGTGGCGGAATTGCTGATGGCGTTGAACGAGACGCAAGGCGCCGCGCAGCACGAACCCGTCGGCATCTATTCGACGCCACTCGACCCGGCGCTGTGCAACGCGGTGCAGCGTCTGATGGACGCGCTGGCTTCGCCGCTCGACGCACGCATTCTCGCGCCCGGCGTGGTGCGGGAGATCTGTTATCGCGTGCTGACCGGCGAGCAGGGCGACGCGATTCGCGCGGCACTCACGCATCAGAATCATTTCGGCCGCATTGCCAAAGCATTGCGGCGGATTCATGCCGATTACCACGGCGTTCTCGATGTCGATACGCTCGCGTCCGAAGCCGGCATGAGCCTCGCCGTGTTTCACGCGCAGTTCAAAGCCGTCACCGCCACTTCGCCGATGCAATACGTGAAGACCACACGTTTGCATCATGCGCGTTTGCTGATGGTGCAGGATGGTTTGAATGCGGGCGCGGCCGCGGCGCGCGTCGGTTATGAAAGCGCGTCGCAATTCAGCCGTGAGTTCAAGCGCCTTTTCGGCCTCAGTCCAGTGGACGAAGTGAAGCGCATGCGCACCTTGTACGATTCGCCGGCACCACGCGTGGTCAAACCGGTGGCGCGCTACGTCACCGCCGTGTGAGCGGGCAAACGGGCCGCGTTACAAACCGCTGAACCAGTTGTAGCCCTGATCTTCCCAATAGCCGCCAGGGTTCGTGTTCGTCACGAAGATCGCCGCGATGTGCTTGGGATTCTTGAAGCCAAGTTTGGTCGGCACGCGCAGCTTCAGTGGATAACCGTATTTGGCCGGCAGCGGCTCATTGCGGAAATCGAGCGTGAGTTGCGTCTGCGGATGCAGGGCCGTCGCCATGTCGAGACTGGAGTAATAGCGGTCCGCGCATTTGAAGCCGACATAGCGTGCGCTCAGATCCGCGCCGATGCGCTCCAGAAACGTGCGAAACGGCACGCCGCGCCATTGTCCGATCGCGCTCCATCCTTCAATGCAGATGTGGCGTGTGATCTGCGAGACCTGCGGCAAGGCGCGCAACTGATCGAGATTCCAACTGCGCTTGTCCGACACGAGCCCTGAGACTTCGAGCTGATAGGTCGAACCGTCGATGTCCGGCGCGTCGAACTCCGGATAGAACGCGTTGAACGGAAACGGATCGGTGATTTCGCGCGCGGAGTAGGTAGGTGCCAGCTTGTTGCGGTCGAACAGCCAGCCCTGCACGCGATCGTTCCAGCGCGACATGGCCCAGAGCACCTTGTCGACCGAATCGCCATCCTGCATGTTGCAGCCGGAAAGCATCGCCAGCGCGCCGATGGAGAGCGACGAGCGCAGAAACAGGCGCCGCTGCAGCCGCTCGATTTGCGGCTGATGATCGGCAAGGACGATGCGGGCTCGGCGTTCGTCGCCGTTGCGTTCAGATGCGCTCATGCCTGGGTTCCTCCATGCGCTGCGTGCCGTGCGCGACCGGTCAGCATTGGCAGCAGCGTGCGCGGCACGAGCAGCACCAGCGCCAGATGCACCACCACGAAACCGACCACACCCGCCTTTGCGATGAAATGCACGCGCCGTGCGAAATCGAAGCCGCCGAATAAGGCTGTGAGCCACGAAAATTGCACCGGCTTCCAGATGGACAGCCCCGACGCGACCAGCAACACGCCAAGCGCCAGTACGATGAGATAAAGCGCGCGCTGCACCGCGTTATATCTGCCGGTATCGTGTGGTAACTTGAATTGCAGCGCGAGGCTTGCGTCATGTATTACGTCGCGGGGATGAACCGGCAACAGCTTGCGCCGGAAATGCCCACCGCCGAGGCCATACGCGAAATACACCAGGCCGTTCGCGCAGAGCAGCCACATCGCCGCGAAGTGCCAGGCGATCGAGCCGCCCAGCCATCCGCCGACAGTCGCCCACGCCGGAAACCTGAACGGGAAGAAGGGCGACGCGTTATAGATCGCCCAGCCGCTCATCACCATGCAGACCATCGCGAACGCGTTGATCCAGTGTGTGATACGGACGACGAGCGGGTGGACGAGCAGGCGCATTTGCGGTTCGGGCATGGAAAGGATCACGAGGCGAACGGGAGCTGGAAAGCCGCGCCATTGAAAAAGCGCGGCTGCTCGAACAAACCGGAAAACGGCAATGCCGTGTTACATCGGCGGCGTTACGCCGTGCTCGCCCGCGGAGATGAAGTTGGCCGCCATCGAGCCGTCGGCTTCCTTGTGCGCGAACAGCACGACCTTCGCGCCCGGCACGAGCAGCGAGCGGTCACCCGGTTCCAGCGCGACGATAGGCACGTCTTGCGGAATCACGATCTTCTTTTCGCCGTCCTTGTACTTCACGGTGATCGTGCGGCCGTTGCTGACCACGAGCGAACCGACCGTACCGTTGGTCATCGAGCTGTTGCCGCCGAGATCCCACGGACGGTGCCCTTCGCCGGCACCGCGCATGCTCGCGGGGAACACGTGGACTTCGAGTGCTTTCAGCGTGCCGTCCGCTTGCGGGATCGCGGCGGTGCCCACGTAGCTGTCCGGCTTGATGTCGTTCACGTCGGCGAGCACGACGCCGCGAATCGGCGTGTCCTTGGCGAGCTTCACGTCGACGTCCTTGCCGTCGCGCGTGTGGACCTTGAGCAGGTCGCCCGACAACGATGTTACCGTGCCGCGCACGCCGGTCGGCGCGGCGTTCTGGGCGTATGCGGCCGGACCGGCGGTGAGGAACGCAGCGGCGGCGAGCGCCGGGGCGACGAAGGTGCGCAACGCACGCGCGGAAACCATCTTCATGAATCTGCTCCAGGTGGTGAACGATGGGGGCAGATTAGACTCGGGACCGGCTCCGGCGAGTGACAGATGGATGACAAAAACGTCATGAATGGCGTGCAAGGGCCACGTAAAATGACCGGCATATCCATGTCCCGCATGTCAGCGAGCCTTCGAGCGAGCCTCCGGGCCGAAGCCCGAATTGGAGCACCGAGCACCATGAGCATTCTCGTCATAGAAGACGATCCGAAAACCGGCGACTACCTGAAGAAGGGTTTGCGCGAGAGCGGCTATGCGGTCGATCTAGCCCGCACCGGCACGGACGGCCTGCACATGGCGCTCGAAAATCCTTACGACCTCGTGGTGCTCGACGTGATGCTGCCTGGTATCGACGGCTGGGAAATCATGCGCGCGCTGCGGGCACGGCGCGATCTGCCGGTGATTTTCCTCACCGCGCGCGACCATGTCAGCGACCGTATTCGCGGTCTCGAACTCGGCGCGGACGATTACCTCGTCAAGCCGTTTTCGTTTACCGAACTGGTGCTGCGAATCCGCACGCTGCTGCGCCGTGGCGTGATCCGCGAGAGCGACGTGTTCGAGATCGCCGACCTGAAGCTCGACGTGCTGCGTCGCAAGGTGACGCGCGAAGGCGTCGAGATTCCGCTCACCAACAAGGAATTCATGCTGTTGCATCTGCTGGTGCGCCGTCAGGGCGAAGCGCTGTCGCGCACGCAGATCGCGTCCGAAGTGTGGGACATGAACTTCGACAGCGACACCAACGTAGTCGACGTGGCCATCAAACGGCTGCGCGCCAAGGTCGATCATCCGTTCGAAAAGAAGCTGATTCATACGGTGCGCAGCATCGGCTACACCTTCGGCGACGGCTCATGAAATTCTGGACCGGGCGCTCGCTCACGGCTCGCACCACCGTGCTGTTCGCGTCGATTGCCTGCGTGGTGATCGGCACGTTGGGCGCGTATTTCTACCGCTCCGCGGAGCTGTCGTTGCAGCGCCGCGCCGACGTGGTGCTGACCGGGCGCGTCGAGCATTTCAGCCGGATTGTGCGCGATCTCTACTCGGTCGGCGAACTGAAGGACCGGCCGTTGCTGTTCGAGACCATGCTCGGCGCGGAACAGGACGTGCTGCTGTTTCGCCGTCCGGGCGAGGCGCCGTTTATCGACGTGAACCCGGGCGGCGTGGCGGTGCCCGCATTGCAGGCCGGCGAGGAGGGCCGTCTGCCGACCTTTGCCGACATTCGCCAGACCCGGCTCGCCGACGGCGTGCCGGTGCATTGGGCGATCGCCACCGCCCGAGCGCGCGAAGACGGCACCGAGGTCGAAGTGATCGCCGGTCACCCAATGACGCAGGAAGTGCGCATGCTGGCCGCTTATCGCAACCGCATCCTGCTGGCCACGCTGATCGGTATGCTGGCCGCGACGCTGCTCGCCTATTGCGTGCTGCGCCGAGCGTTGCGCCCGGTGCGCGAGATTGCCACGCGGGCCGCGCAGATCAGCCCCGCGAGCCTGTCCGTGCGGCTCGACAGCGAGGCGGCGCCGCTCGAATTGCGCCAGCTCACGCACGCGTTCAACGCCATGCTCGACCGTCTCGCCGACGGTTATCAACATCTGTCGCAGTTTTCCGCCGACCTGGCGCACGAAATCCGCACCCCGGTTGGCGCGTTGATCGGGCAGACCCAGGTTACGCTCGCGAGGACACGCGAGCCCGAAGAGTATCAGCAGGTGCTTGAATCGAATCTGGAGGAGCTGAGTCGCCTCAGTCACATCGCGGAAAACATTCTGTTTCTTGCGCATGCGGACCATGCGGCGCTCTCAGTCGAACGTGAGCCGATCGACCTGCGCGAGGAACTCGTCAGGATCGCAGACTATTTCGAAGGTCCCGCCGACGAACGCGGCATGCGCTTCGTGGTCGAGGCAGACGGTGTGGCATGGGTGAATCCCATGCTGTGCCGGCGTGCGATCAATAACCTGGTCGTCAATGCGGTGCGTTACGGCGCGAGCGATACGGTGGTGCGTTTGCGCGGCTCGCAGGACCAAGAGGGCGCCACGGTGGTGGTCGAAAACGACGGCGCGCCCATTCCCGAAGAGCAACTGGGGCGTTTGTTCGACCGCTTTTATCGCGCGGATGCGGCGCGCAGCGCGTTCACCGAATCGAGTGGTCTGGGCCTCGCGATCGTCAAGGCGATCATGCATCTGCACAGCGGCACCGCGTGCGTGGTGTGTCCGGCGCCGGGCGTGGTGCGTTTCGAATTGCGCTTTCCGGGCGTTTGAGCGCCGGCGTTCGCGGCCGGCGCTGTTCGCTCAGACCTTCTTCAGATAAGCGGCCTTCAGCATGAAGTTGCCGGCGTCCATCTTGCAGTCCACTTCATGATCGCCGCCCACGAGGCGAATGCTCTTCACCTTGGTGCCCATTTTCAGCGTGATCGACGAGCCTTTTACTTTCAGGTCCTTGATCAGCACGACCGCATCGCCATCGGCGAGTGGATTGCCGTTGGCATCCTTGACGACGCGTTGGTCGGCGTCGTCGGCGGATGCGGCGGCGTGGATCGGCCATTCATGCGCGCAATCCGGGCAGACGTAATTGTCGCCGTCGGGGTAAGTGTTTTCCATTGCGCATTGCGGGCAGGCGGGAATCGTCGACATGATTGTGTTTCCGGACCGCGGCGGGCCGCGGATAACTTCAGGGTCCGCGAGTATAACGGACGCGTGCCGGGGCGCCGGTGTGCGGCACGCGCAATGCTGCGCTAGCGCAAACCGGCACGTTTAAATACCCGCCTGAAGGGCGCGTGGCGGCGCCAAAGGAGCGGCGGACTATACTTTTCCGATAGCGTGGCGATCCCGCGTGTGCCGCCACGCTAGCAATGCATTTGTAATGCACGCCTATTGCCCGAATCTCACAGCAGGAGTTCTGTCATGGTCAAACTCGCCCTGTACGTTCGTCTTGAAGCCAGGCCAGGCAAGGAAAAAGAGGTCGAAGCGTTCCTGCTCGGCGGCCTGCCGCTCGTCGAGGAGGAGCCGGGCACCATCGCGTGGTTCGCCTTGAAGCTGGGGCCGTCCACATTCGGTATTTTCGATGCCTTCGCGGATGAAGGCGGCCGTGACGCGCACCTGCACGGCAAGGTGGCCGCCGCGTTGATGGCGAAGGCGGGCGAACTGTTCGCCTCGCCACCCAGTATCGAGAAGGTCGACGTGCTGGCGGCCAAACTGCCGGGCTAAACGAGCGGCGGGCCGCGCGTCTGTTTGTCAGCGGCCCGCCGCGTCGCCGGCGCCGGCGGCCGGCTGGTTCGCATAGGTTGCGCGCTTGTCCTCATACATCAGCAGATCGGCGCGCTGCACGCCCGCTTCGAGCCGGTCGCCACGTTGGCAGGTGGCCGCGCCCATCGAGAAGCTCAGCGGCGAGCCGGGATAGAACTGATTGTTCATCTCAACCAGTTGCCTGATTGCATCGACCATTGCGACGCCGCCGCGCTCGTCGGTGTCGGGCATGAGGATCGCGAACTCGTCTCCGCCAATGCGCGCCGCATGAAACGGCGTCTCGGTCGCTTTGGCGAGCACCTCGCCGGCGCGCCGCAGCAACGCGTCGCCTGCCGCGTGGCCGAGTTGATCGTTCACGCGTTTCAAACCGTTCAGGTCGGCCATGATGATCGTGACGGGCCACGGACCCTTGCGTTCGAGCCGGTTCAGTTCGTCCACGTAGAAGGAGCGGTTGCGCAGCTTGGTCAGCACGTCATGCTTGCCGAGGAACTCGAGATAGGCTTCGGCTTTCTTGCGCGCCGTGATGTCCGTGAGCGCCACCAGCACCAGGTCCCAGTTCTTTTCATGGCCGGGCAGCACGGAGAATTGCAGGTGCACGTGCACCTCGCTGCCATCGAGCGAATAGTTGAGCACCTCGCGCTGCTGGAACAGCTTGCCGTCCCACAGATCGATCAACTGCTCACGGAAATGCGGGCGCATGTCGTCGCGGAACACATCAGGCAGATGCGCCAGCAGCGTTTTCTTGTCTTTGGCCGCGAACATGTCGAGCGTGTGCTGGTTCACGTCGAGCACGTGGATTTCCTGCATGCAGCGCTCGACGAACTCGGGATGCACGTCGGTAAACACGCGGAAATCGTTGATGCCGGCCGCGCGCGCTTCGTCGAGCAGACGTTTGACCGCGCTGAAATCCTCCACCCAGAGCGATACCGGCGAATACTCGAACAGGCCGCGCACATACTGCTCGGCGAGCGTCACGCGATGCCGCGCGCCTTCCAGTTCGGTGATGTCCTCGACCGACACCAGCACCCGATCCCAGCGCGCCTCGTGGCCGGGCAGCACGGCGCCCTTGAGCAGCACGTCGAGGCGCCGTCCGCCGAGCGTGTAGTTGACCGTCTGGCTGGTGAACTGCGATTGCCCGGCCCACAGCTGGCATAGCTCTTCCAGATGGGTCTTGAGCATGTCGTCGCGGAACACCGAGGCGAGATTGCCGTTGAGCGCGTCGAAATCGGCAGCCTCGAATTGGGTCAACGTTTTCTGATTGACCTTGATGACGCGGATGCTATGCGCGCACTGCGCGACGCAGCCCGGATTGGCGGCGAAATGCGCGCGCAGATCGGTCACACCGTCGGCCCGCCATGCGTCGAACAATGCGCGCACGCCGCTGAAGTCTTCGAGCCAGAGCGAGACGGGCGCGAGTTCGAACATCTCGGAATCGTCGTTGGCGGGCGCGGGGCCACGCGGCAGGATGTCCAGCATGGAGTTCTCGGAATCGGAAGTGCCGCTATTTTAAAGCCGGTTGGGCGGTTGCTGAAAAGAAAGACCGGTTACGCATCATTTTCGCCTCCGCGATTCAACAAGATAACGGCCGTATTCCAATTGACTTGAGGCGCGCCGGGGCGGCCCGGTCGCTCGCCTGCATGCCTTGACGAGCCTTGCTACACTGGCTCGAGATCTATTCCGTCCATCCACGTTGCCGACGAAAGCGCCGACATGAAGCCATCCCTTCTGGTTCTGATCCATTTGAACGATGCAAGCCGCGCGAGTATCGAAGCGGCGTTCCACGTCATCTACGCACCCGACGCCGCCCAGCGAGCCGCCGCCATCGACGCGCACGGCGAGACGATTCGCGCCGTGCTGACCAACGGCACGACCGGACTCACCGCCGCGGAAATCGACCGCATGCCGCTGTTGCAACTCGTCAGCGCGCTGGGTGCGGGCTATGAAAACCTTGCCGTTGAACACGCCCGCTCACGCGGGATCGTTCTCGTCAACGGCGCGGGGACCAACGATCATTGCGTGGCCGATCATGCGTTCGCCTTGCTGCTCGCGGTCGTGCGCGACGTGCCGCAGCTCGATCAGGCCACGCGCAAGGGCGTCTGGCGCGACAACCTGCCGATGCGCCCGAACGTCTCCGGCAAGCGCCTCGGCATTGTCGGGCTCGGCAACATCGGCGAGAAGGTCGCGCGGCGCGGCGCGGGCTTCGAGATGGAGGTCGGGTATCACAACCGTAAGCCGCGTGAAGGCTCGCCGCATCGGTACTTCGACAGTGTGGAAGACCTCGCGCGCTGGAGCGACTTTTTGATCGTCGCAACGCCGGGCGGTGCGGGCACGCGTCATCTGATCGGCGCGGCGGTGTTCGAGGCGCTCGGGCCGCACGGCTTCGTGGTCAACGTCGCGCGCGGCAGCGTGCTCGACACGGCGGCGCTCGCTCACGCGCTCACGGCGCGGACGATTGCCGGTGCGGCGCTCGACGTCTACGAGGGCGAGCCGGATCCGCCGCAAGCTTTGCTGATGCTGCAGAACGTCGTGTTGACGCCGCACGTGGGCGGCCGCTCGCCGGAAGCAATCACGGCCTCGGTCGACAACTTTCTGAGCAACGCCACGCGGCATTTCGCGGGCGAGGCGGTGTTGACGCCGATCTGACGACCCGCGCTCGCGCATTCATCGCGGGGTCGCCATGTAGTGCCAGTCCGCTGACGAGCGGCAACGCGCCCGCCCGGTTTGCACGCCGGCGCGGCCGCCTTTTCTCGCTCGGTGCGAGCCGGCGCATCACTGAAAGGCAAACCAAAACTATCGGCGTGGCGGATACTTTCCGTCGAAAATGGCGATTTCCCTTGTGAGGTCGCCGCGCATAGGATGGGCGGTATCGCATCACCACTGCTTCGGCCCGCCCGAAGCCGCGACGGAGATCCCGCATGGAACACCACGCCCGCACGCAGAACGAACGTCTCGACGTCAAGACAACCACCTGCTACATGTGCGCCTGCCGCTGCGGCATTCGAGTGCATCTGCGTGAAGGCGAGGTGCGCTACATCGACGGCAATCCGGAGCATCCGCTCAACCAGGGCGTGATCTGCGCGAAGGGCGCCTCGGGCATCATGAAGCAATACTCGCCCGCGCGCCTCACGCGGCCGTTGATGCGCAAGCCCGGCGCGGAGCGGGGCAGCGCGCAGTTCGAGCCGGTGTCGTGGGAGCAGGCTTTCGAGGTGCTCGAAAAGCGCCTGGGCACGATTCGCGCCACGGACCCGAAGAAATTCGCGCTCTTCACCGGGCGAGACCAGATGCAGGCGCTGACCGGACTGTTCGCCAAACAGTTCGGTACGCCTAATTATGCGGCGCACGGCGGCTTCTGCTCGGCCAACATGGCGGCCGGCATGATCTATACGATCGGCGGCTCGTTCTGGGAATTCGGCGGCCCGGATCTCGACAGCGCCAAACTCTTCTTCATGATCGGCACGGCGGAAGATCATCATTCGAATCCGCTGAAGATCGCGATTTCGAAGTTCAAGCGCGCGGGCGGCCGCTTCATTGCGATCAATCCGATCCGCACTGGCTACGCGGCGATCGCCGACGAATGGGTGCCGATCAAACCCGGCACAGACGGAGCGCTGTTCATGGCGTTTCTACACGAACTGATTGCCGCCGACGCATGGGATCACGAGTTCGTGCGCCGCTATACCAACGCAGCGGAACTCGTCGATCTCGACGAAGCCAGCGAAAACTTCGGCCTGTTCGTGCGCGATCCTGAGCGGCCGGTCGGCAATCCACTGTTTCCGCAGAATCATTTGTGGTGGGATGCGGATGCCGCGCGCGCCGTGCCGCATCACACGGCGGGTGTCACGCCCGCGCTCGACGGCCGCTATACGCTCGACGACGGCACGCCGGTCACGCCGTCGTTCGCGTTGCTGCGCGAACGGGTGGCCGATTGCACGCCCGAGTGGGCCGCCGCCATTACCGGCATTTCGGCGGAGACGATTCGACGCCTTGCCGGTGAAATGATCCAGACTTGCCGCGATCACCGCATTACGTTGCCGATCCGCTGGACCGACGCATGGGGCGAGACGCACGAAACGGTCAGCGGCAACCCGGTGGCCTTTCACGCGATGCGCGGCCTCGCGGCGCACTCCAACGGCTTCCAGTCGATCCGCGCGCTGGCCGTGCTGATGTCGCTGCTCGGCACGATCGACCGGCCCGGCGGTTTTCGTCACAAGTCACCGTTTCCGCGTGCCGTGCCGCCGTCGGCGAAACCGCCGAACAGCCCCGACGCCGTCAAGCCGAATACGCCGCTCGCCACCGGTCCGCTCGGCTGGCCCGCCGCGCCCGAGGACCTGTTCATCGACGACCAGGGCGGCCCGGTGCGCATCGACAAGGCCTTCTCGTGGGAATATCCGCTGGCCGTGCATGGCTTGATGCACAGCGTGATTACCAATGCATGGCGCGGCGACCCGTACCCGATCGATACGCTGATGATTTTCATGGCCAACATGGCGTGGAATTCGTCGATGAACACGATGAAGGTGCGTGAGATGCTCGTCGACAAGCACGACGACGGCGAGTACAAGATTCCTTTTCTGGTGGTGTGCGACGCGTTCCAGTCGGAGATGACGGCCTTCGCCGATCTTATCCTGCCCGACACGACCTATCTGGAACGGCACGACGCGATGTCGATGCTCGACCGGCCGATCTCCGAGTTCGACGGTCCGGTGGATTCGGTGCGCGTGCCGGTCGTGCCGCCCACCGGCGAATGCAAGCCATTCCAGGAAGTGCTGATCGAACTCGCGTCGCGCCTGAAGTTTCCGGCTTTCACGACCGCCGAAGGCGCGCGGCGCTTTCGGGACTATCCCGACTTCGTCATCAACTTCACGACTTCACCGAATTCCGGCGTGGGCTTTTTGAGCGGCTGGCGCGGCAAGGACGGCGACAAGGCGTTGGTCGGCGAGCCCAATCCGCGGCAATGGGAGGAGTACGCGAAGAACAACTGTGTGTTCCATTACCCGCTGCCCGAGACGCTGCAATACATGCGCAACTGCAACGGACCGTATCTCGAGTGGGCGGTCAAAAACGGTTTTCGCAAGTTCAGCGAGCCGATCCTGATCCAGCTTTACTCCGACGTAATGCAAAAGTTCAGGCTCGCCGCGCAGGGCCGCACGAGCGGCAGGCAGCCGCCAGACCACTTACGCGCGCGCGTTGAAAAGTACTTCGATCCGCTGCCGTTCTGGTACGCGCCGCTCGAAAGCGCGGCCACCGACCTCGCGCGTTTTCCGCTCGCCGCCGTGACCCAGCGGCCAATGGCGATGTACCACTCATGGGACTCTCAGAACGCGTGGCTGCGGCAGATTCATGGCGAAAACTATCTCTACATGAATCCGTTGATGGCGGCCGAAAACGGCATCGCCGACGGCAGCTGGATCTACGCCGAATCGCAATGGGGCCGCGTGCGCTGCATGGCGCGCTTCAGCGAGACTGTGGAGCCCGGCACGGTATGGACGTGGAACGCAATCGGCAAGGCAGCGGGCGCATGGAACCTCGGTTCGGGCGCGAACGAATCACAGCGCGGTTTCCTGCTCAATCACCTGATCACCGACGAGTTGCCGGGCCGAGACGACGACGTGGCGCGACGCATGTCGAACTCCGATCCCGTGACGGGCCAGGCCGCATGGTACGACGTGCGCGTGCGCATCTATCCGGCAGAAGCCGACGCGCGTCACACACTGCCGCAGTTCGCGGCGATGCCCGCGGTGCCGGGTGAGAACGGCGTGATCTCACGCATCGTGCAAACCTATTTCGCGGGACGCGGGGAGTTCGCTGCGCGGCTGCGTGGCGCGTCGGGGCGCAAATAGCATAGTCAGCCGCAAGGAGCCTTTGATGACACAGATGGCATTGGTGATCGACCTGAACGTGTGCGTGGGGTGCCATGCTTGCGTGACGAGTTGCAAGGAGTGGAATACCTCGGGTGAGTCGGGCAGCCTCGCCGACCTCAATCCGTACGACGCCGATCCCTCCGGCACTTTCTTCAACCGGGTGCAGAGCTTCGAAGCCGGCAGCTTTCCCAACGCCGAGACGATCCACTTTCCGAAGTCCTGTCTGCACTGCGAGGACCCGCCGTGCGTGCCGGTCTGTCCGACCGGCGCGAGCTATAAGCGCAAGGAAGACGGGCTCGTGCTGGTGGATTTCGACCGCTGTATCGGCTGCAAATATTGCGCGTGGGCGTGCCCGTACGGCGCGCGTGAACTCGACGAAAGCCGCAAGGAGATGACGAAGTGCACGCTGTGCGTCGATCGGATCCACGATGAGAATCTGTCCGAACGTGACCGCCAGCCGGCGTGCGTGCTCGCATGCCCGACCTCCGCGCGGCTGTTCGGCGATATTCACGACCCGGACTCGGTGGTGTCGAAAGCCATCGAGGAGCGCGGCGGCTATCAGTTGATGCCTGAGTGGAACACGCGGCCGGCAAACCATTATTTGCCGCGCGTGCCGACGCAGGCCGCGGGTTGTGGCAGCGATTCGTGCTCGTGCAAATCGTCCGGCTCGATGTCGGAGCCGGTCCAATCGCCGGAATCGCTCGACGCGCAAATCGAGCGCGGTGAGTTGCATCTTGCGTCGATGGCGACGCGCATCTGAAACACCGATAGGACCTCACGATGAACCCCGCATTCTCCGTGGTTTTCCTCACCACCTTGAGCGGCGCGGCGCAGGGCTTGCTGATTGCGCTCGTCGGCGTGGAAACGGCCGCGCATCTCGGCCTGCTCGCGTCGCCCACCGATCCGTTCTATATCACCGGCGCGGCCGTGTCGGTAATATTGGGCGCACTCGGCCTGCTCGCATCGTTCTTCCATCTTGGCCATCCGGAACGTGCATGGCGCGCGATCGCCATGTGGCGAACCTCGTGGCTGTCGCGCGAATGTCTGTGCCTACCGGCGTTTCTCGCTTGCGCCTTTTTCTACGGCGTCGCCCATGCGTTTGCATCACCATGGGCGCTGGCGATAGGCTGGCTCGGTGTGCTGGCGAGCGCGGTGCTGTTCGTCTGTACGGCGATGATCTACGCGTGTTTGCGCTTTCTGCAGGAATGGGCCACGCCGCTCACGCTGGTCAACTTCGCGCTGCTCGGTTGCGCTTCGGGCTTCACGCTGGCGACAGCGTTGAGCGCGTGGCTCGCGCCCGCGCTGACCGCGGGGCTCGCCGTGTGCGCGTGCGGGTTGACGCTCGCCGGTTGCGCGAGCCGCTCGGCATCGCTCATGCGCAATGCGCGCTTGCGGCCGAAGTCGACGGTACAGAGCGCCACCGGTATTCACAATCCGAAGCTGGTGCAGGTGTCGCGTGGCTTTACCGCCGGTGCGTTCAATCTGCGCGAGTTCTTTCACGGCAAATCGGCGCGCACCCTGCGCGGTGTCAAATGGGGTTTTCTGGCGACGGCGTTCGTCGCGCCGGTCGTGTTGATGGCGCTCGGCGCGAGCCTGCATTCGATCGGCGCTTCGCTCGGCTTGCTGGCCGCCGCGTGTTTCGTGCAATACGCGGGGCTGGTCGCGGAACGCTGGTTTTTCTTTGCCGAGGCGAAGCATCCGCAGAATCTGTATTACGCGAGGGTTGGTTGAGGTGCGAGTCGGCGCGCTCTTGTGCGCTTACAAAAAATCTAATAAGACCAACCTTCATCTTTCCAGGTGCTAATGTGCTCTGTTCCAAAGATGACTGAGTAATTGGGAATCTTAAGCGATTGTATGGGAGAGACTGAAAATGATAGTCAATGAGCCCATCCTGTCGTACTCAAAGAGCCGCGACTTCACCTTTAGAACACCATCGAACCCTGGTTCGTCGACCACCATGGTTACGTTGTCTCCCACAAGAGGAAGCAGATGTGCCATCTGCGACCCAGTGGTACGGTAAGTACCAAAGCCGCCCGTGTATTCGTACACATACGTTACCTTCTCGTCCATACCTGTTCCGTTTACGTGTATCGAGTCCGATGCTCGTGACTTCCATATAGGAGGCACGAATTGAGCACTTGGATGCACGCGCGCGCAGTGCTGGCTGATGCATCGTCGACCCAATCGAGCGAACTCAAAAGAAGGGTCCAAGAAAAAAAGCCTGCCGCCCGAAGCGCGGCAGGCGAAATCGAGGGGCGGGGTTGCCTTGGAAAAGCGCCCCCTCGAAAGACCAAAGCACAGTCTAGTCGGTCGATGCGGGCAGCGGATGTGCATGGCGGATTGAGTCAAAATGTTGACTGAGGGGGACATGAGAAAGTGTCTTCCGGGCAGGAACGACCTCGCCGTTCGAGTGTGATAGCGGTCACAGAGCCGCGGACGACTCGCCGTTCCCGGTGACGCATTTATGTCGACACGTATGCTTGTCGACCATTCTTCGCTACCGTTCGCTGCAGCGCGTACCCGTCTCGTTCATGAGAGTGTTCCCATGGTAAGGAGCGTGGTCATTTCGTCGAGTGGCTGGCAGGGAAACTGCATCCGTGGCTCGGTAGTTTTGTTATAGGGAGTCCTGCCAATTCAGCGTGATCCGCATTTGCGAGCCACTATGCGCGATTAGCGACGATTGGCACGACAGGATCGTGGGGTGCGCATGCCACGCTGGTTGCGAGCGGCCGCCACGCATGCGGACTTCAAGTGTTCATCCAATGCTTTGTGAAATTGAAAGCGTCCAATATAAATATTGGTGTTCTCAATAACCTGATTTATTTTTTGCGTTTTTCTGATTATTTTCATAAGACTATTAAATTAATTGCCTTGGCGTGATCGCCTTATGTGTTGTCTAAAGGATTGATCATATCCGCCAACATCTTGGTCGATTCAGCCAGAAAAATACGTCGCAGACCATCCTTATGTAGGATCAATCCGCATAATTAGTCAGACTCAAAGCAAATCGGAGCGGACAACAATTTCCGGGGAAAATCTGATGGGGTGTTTTTCAGTCGCTGACCGCAACAGCCCAATGGTACGTCACGTTTTGCCAGAGAGCGGCACCGCGAAACGTATCGGTATCGTTTTGTTTGGCGGCTTCGCCCTTCCCGAGGCAGCAGCGATCGCGGAGGTATTCCAGTCGGCGAATGCGCTCACCGAAGGGGAACAGTATGGCAAGACGCGTTACGACGTGAGTTTGTTGTCGGCAACGGGAGGCAGGGTCGCGAGTTCTTCATCGGTGTTCGTTTGGACCGAAAGCATAGGAGCTCAGCGCGAGTCAGAGCGCTTTCACGCCTTGTTTATTGCTGGTGGCGAAGGCGTGATCGATGCGCTGCGCGATGAACAGCTGGTTGCGTGGCTTCGGCGGACGCATGGGCGCGGGGAACTGGTATTCCCGATCGGTGAAGGACGAGCGTTGCTCGACGCCGCTGCTTTCGGACACGCAGCCGGTGTCAGGCGTGACGGCGAACGCGAGGGCGAAATCGCGCAGACTGGCGCTGGTAAAGGCTCTTCGAGCGCTTCCGTCAGCCCGTTTCGAACAGCTATTGCGGTGATCGAGGAAGATTTCGGCGCCGAGATTGCGCATCAGATAGCTGACTGGGTCGCGCCATCCGCGGATACCAGGTTTACGGCGATTGTGCGCAAGAGTGCTTCGATTGGCGTGAGCGAGAAGATCAAGGCATCGGCAAAATGGCTGGAAACGAACGGGCAACGCCATATTTCGATCGACGAGGCAGCGCAGATCGCGGGCATGAGCGAGCGTAATTTTCTCAGGCGCTTCAAGATTGAAATGGGTGTGACACCGTCCGATTACTTGCTGTACGTGCGGCTTGATATGAGTTGTCGCCTGCTTGTCGAAACTGATTTGCCAGTCGACAAGGTGGCGCGCCATTGCGGCATTGGATGCGGCGGGCGGCTAGCGAAACTCTTTCGCAAGCATCTAACGACAACGCCCACGGAGTATCGTATGCGCAAGCGGGTTTGATCGCGGAATCGAGTTCCTGTTCACGCCGTCTTCATTGATTGACCATGGTGGAAGTAATTCAAATTGTTTGTTTTTGGAAATTCCCGTGGTTTTCATTATGCCTCGACTTTTCTGGTTAAAGTGACGGGAATCAGATTGCTGACAAAAAGCTCAGTGTTCGTTTGTGAATAATTTGCGCCATGATAGTTCGGCGATATTCATTGCCCACGCACAGCCAGACTCAGCAAATTGGCTTATATTAAAGCGATGTGTGAGGGCCTACTAATTGCCAAAGAAAATCCCTGAATTCAAGCTGTATTAACGGTCGGGAGCCAAAGGAAAGACCGGGGCCACGGCGAACTGATCGAGAGAAAATACATTGAGCAGGGCCGGTTCGGCCAAAATTCGAATCGCTTGCGCCATGCGCGGCTAAGTGACCCACTTCAGCCTTATGCTCCCGCTTCTTTGTTTCGACCCGCGTGAGCGGCAACATCCGCCGAACCACCGGTCCCGGCTTCACGCGTTGACCTTAGCGCATTTTGCCTCGGCGTATTCCGTTGAACGCGCCTCGCCTTGCGTGCCTATCCGTGGGGCCGGGATCAAGCACGCGCGATTTGGCCATATTAATGACACTCGGAGTCCCTCATGCTAAAAGTTACGAAGGCAGTATTTCCGGTAGCGGGTCTTGGCACACGATTTCTCCCTGCCACGAAGGCGAGCCCAAAGGAGATGCTGCCGATTGTCGATAAACCTCTCATTCAATATGCCGTCGAGGAGGCCATGGCCGCCGGCATCACTGAAATGATTTTCGTGACGGGTCGCAGCAAGCGCGCGATCGAAGATCATTTCGACAAGTCGTATGAGGTAGAGGCGGAACTGGAAGCGCGCGGCAAGGACAAACTGCTGCAGTTGGTACGCAGCATCAAGCCCAGCCATGTCGATTGTTTTTACGTACGCCAACCGGAGGCGCTCGGCCTCGGGCACGCGGTGCTGTGCGCGGAGAAGCTGGTTGGCGATAGCCCGTTCGCGGTGATTCTCGCGGACGACCTGCTATACGGCAGTCCCCCTGTGTTGACGCAGATGATCGAGGTGTTCGATCACTACCATAGCTCGGTGATTGGCGTTGAGGAAATCCCGGCGCAGGATACCAAGTCCTACGGAATCGTCGACGGCAAGGAATGGGAAAAGTCGATCATCAAGATGTCGGGCATTGTTGAAAAGCCGGAGCCGAGCGTGGCTCCTTCAAACCTCGGGGTTGTGGGTCGATATGTACTGAAGCCGCGCATTTTCAAACATCTGCGCGCAATCAAGCCGGGAGCCGGTGGCGAACTCCAGTTGACAGATGCAATCGAGTCGCTGCTCGCCGATGAGCAGGTGCTGGCATACAAGTATCGCGGCACACGCTTTGACTGCGGCAGCAAAATCGGCTATCTGAAGGCCACAGTGGAATTCGCGATGCGCCATCCTGAGGTCGGTGCCGAGTTTCGTGAGTACCTCGATGAGTATCTGTCTCTGTCGCCGTTGTGAAATCGTCAGCGTGTCCGGACTCGGTGCTCGCTTGCACGGTAAGAATCCGCACGTGGGCGACCGAATCCGACCCGCCAATTGGATCAGCAGAAGCACGGTCATCCGGACAGCCAGCCATCAGTTTTATGCAGAGCGCCTGTGTACGATTTCCCAAACGGCCCATACGTAGCCGTGGGCGGCCAATTATCTTCAGGGGATGGCTGGATGGCAGGTTTCTTTTCCCGTGCTAGTCGCCATGCGGCTCAGCCTCAGGTGTTACATGGCGTTCGCTCGGTGAAACGCATCGGGATAACTCTTTTCAATGGATTCGCGCTGCCGGAGGCCGCCACGGTAGCGGAAATCTTTCAGTCGGCTAATGCATTCTGTACCTCCATGCGCATTGGTGGCCCGCTCTACGATGTTCATTTGCTCTCGGTAGGCGGTGGAAGAATAGCGAGTTCATCGTCGGTGTTCGTCTGGACCGACAGTATCGAATCACGCGGTCGCGCTGACGATTTTCACGCACTCTTCATTGCCGGCGGCGCCGGCGTTCAAAACATGTTAAGCGAGGAGCGTCTCATTGCATGGCTGCGCTGGCTCGACTTGCGAAGCGAAAGGATTTTTCCAATTGCCGAAGGACAGTTGCTTCTGGATGCCGCCGAATTCCCGAGCAAGTCCCGCAAATTCGGCCTTGGCGAAGACGCTCATACGATTGACCAGCGCGGATTGAAAGTGTCGATTCCACACCGATCCAATACTCCGCTGCGTGGAGCACTTACGATAATTGAAGAAGACCTTGGAGCAGAAGTCGCGCGCGAGATCACAGGAGTGGTCAGATTGCGCTTTGAGGCGCAGTTTACTGCCGCGCCAAACAAAAACGTGCTCGGCGTGGTGAGCGAAAAAATTCAGTCTTCGGTGCAGTGGCTGGAGATGAATTGCGGCAGGGCGATCACGATTGAAGAAGCGGCGCAGTTCGTCGCGATGAGCGAGCGCAATTTCCTGCGTCGCTTCAAGATGGAAATGGGCGTGACGCCGTCAGACTATCTTCTCTACGTTCGTATCGATAGGTGTCGCCACCTTCTGTCGGAAACGGATCTGCCTGTCGACAAGATCGCGCGACGTTGCGGTATGGGCAGCGGCGGCCAACTCTCGAAAGTATTTCGCCGGTATCTTGGCGTGACGCCGACCGAGTACCGTGCGAGCATGCGCGCTTTCAACCCGGCTTGAGGAGGTCGCGCCCAGGTTCGTGAGACCGGCAGTGGGAGAACCAGTAATCGCTCAACGGGAAGGGCGTTCAAGGCGAGAATGGCGGCTCTTGTCAGTACACTTCAGCCATGCTGAAGCGAGTACCCACGGAATCGCGCTCCGACGTGATCGGCGCCGTTTCCAGATCCCACTCAATAGCGATATCCGGGTCGTCCCACTGCAGCGTGCGTTCGTGCTCCGCTAAACCGCGTTCGGTAGTCTTGCCAAGAACCTCCGCCACGTCCGACAGCACCAGAAAACCGTGCGCGAAGCCGGGCGGAATCCATAGCTGATGACAGTTGGCAGCCGAAAGTCGCGCGCTGATATGACGGCCGAAGCTGGGCGACCAACGGCGCAGATCGACGGCGACGTTCACGACTTCTCCATTGACGACGCGCACCAGCTTTCCCTGTGGCCGTTGAATCTGATAGTGCAGACCACACAATACGTTGTGGGGGTAAACGGTATGACGTTCCTGCACAAAACGATAGCCACGCGCTACGTGTTCCTCGAATTCGTCCTGATCGAAGCTGTCGAACGAAATGCCGTTTGCATCGTGAACAATGCGTGGCTCGATCAGTTTGACGTCGCGAATTGCCGTGTGCTTGACCTGGATTGCCATTGTGACGAATAGGATGAAGAATTGCGGACACCCTGCATGGCGTTCTGCGGGAGGTGCTGTTCGTTCTGTGCGATAGCGCCGCGTGTGTACTGTCGATCTCGGCAGCGGGCAGCCACTGGACGGCGCCTTCGGTGCGCCGTTATCCATATCGATTGCCTGCGAAACGGATTGGAGGCCAGTTCTGATGAGCCCCCGGAAACCACATCGCGGGAGTACCTATCTGTTAAGCCGTTAATCTTACAAGTGGCCGTTTATCCTTGATCGCCAAAAGTTTGGTGTGATACGCCATTTGCGTATTTCGGCAAGGGGAGCCGATCGGCATCGTGCGATGCCAGGTTGTGTGATCGGCGAAGTCCCGACCCCTCACCCGCGAATTTCGAAGCTCGGCGGAATCCCTCAATGTTTTGGCGGACCCGATCAGATTGTCCATAGGACTATCCGTCGCGTGATAACAAATCCGGCTGGCGTTAGGCATTTACCCGTAGGCGGTGGAGTGGGTCGGCTTCATCCACTGCATACCCGGGGCGCCATGCTCATTTCCAAAAGCACGCGACCAACTGGGCGCGTCCACTTAAGTCACCAATAATGAACCGTCTGCTCGAATTAGATCTTCAGGCGCGTACGGAACTGCTCGCCTATCTGGTTGCGTTACAACTGGTCGCACGCCAGAAAACCGGCCAGTGGTTGAAGCCTGGCCAACTGATCGAATCCACTCGACTGTGGCTGCGCCTGAATGGCCGTCGCGCCGATTGGCTGCAGCGTGTGACGCTGGCATGCCGTACGCAACGGCTGGCCGAGCAACTCGAGCGAACCTCGCCGGAGCGGTTCGACGCACGCAGTCTGGCGCGCATGTTCTTTTGCGGCGTGAGGCTGGACTGGCGCTCCCAGGTGGTGATCGAAATCTTCGTCGCGTGTGTGGCGAATCTGCCCGGAGAGATCGTCTTTCACAGGCAGGGCGGTTGAAAGGAATGCGAACCCTCGCAACAGAGTAACTCGCTGCACGCCGCATGTGCGACCTAGCTAATTCCACTGACTCGACATGTCCTGGTCAAATTACGCCGACACTCGTTCTTGTACTGAACTTCTAACCTATCTCGTCGTGTCTCAATTGTTGAGGCATCATCTAACCGGAAAATGGCTGACCGCCGAGCACGCAGCCGAATTCACACATTTGTGGATGTATGTGAATGGCCCGCTTGATCTGCTGGCGCGCGTATCGTTGGCCGGCCGTTCGGAAGCACTCGCAGCGAAAATGTTGCGTGAATCGAAGCAGTTGTTCGACGCCAAGGCCCTTGCGGAGGCATTCGTCGATTCAGGGCATCTCGACTATCGGTCTCCCGTGGTAGTCGCCGTTCACCAAGCCTGCAGGCTGCAGGTCACGTCAGCATACAAATGCACCGAACACCAGTTTTGGTGCGACGCGGATTAGGGCATCGGCTATTGCAAGGAATGCGCTAGATCAACGCGAGAAGCGCTGCAGCGGTTCTATCAAATGCATTGACCGTCGCGTCGCTATTGGCAAGCCCGGTCATGTTTTTCCGATTTGCTTCCAGAGACGAAATGAAAGCGCCGGTGAGAATCGCGCGTTGCTCGGCGGGCAAAACATCGAGAAGCGAGCTCTGGAAGCTGAGCAGAGCGAGGATCTGGCCGTGCAGGGAGTCGATAGTCGGTTCTAACATGTGAATCTCTATGCGGTGAAAAGGCGGCGAGCTGGCCGCTGTTGAGATGATGACGCGGTCATGAGCGCGTAGCCAAATCCTTGTGCCACGGTGGGGCAGGACAAGGCGTCCTCTCATACGGGCCTGCTGGCTACCGTACTGTACACACCACTGCGGAGAGCTATGTTCCCTTTGGCGGATTGAGCCACATCTTTGACGGATGCGTTTAGGAAACGGATGTCGGCTCGGCGTTCGTGCGACGAAGGATGATCGTGTTATGCGCAGTGAGCGCGAAGCATATCTGGACTATGAATGAATAAGACGGATACGGCCAAATGTTTGTCATGAAACGGGACGCGCCGGCCGCTAGTCTTCAAGAACCTCAATCGCTGGTTCTAAGTTGGTGAAATATATGGTAATTGTCCTTTCGATTCTCGCAAATCTCTGCTTCGGTGGGGCGATCGCCTACCTGCTTTTCAGCGTGTTTTCCGCGTTGAAGGTTGGGCGCCGGCACTTCCAGACATTGATATTTCTTGAGTTTCAGCCGCATCGGGCGCGTGGGAACTGGGAAGCATCGCGGGCGAGGCTCATGATCCGCTTGCGGCTATGGGCAATTCTCGGCGTGTTGATTGGAATTGGGTCTCTGACCGCGGCTCTATCGTTCCCTTAAAGGCCGTCGCTGAGAGGTCTTTCTGCGGCCTTCTCTTGTCTGCAGTCGCCAATAGAATTGGCGCCGGACGGCCAGAATGTGGGCCATGACCTGCATGGATAACTCGCTAAAACGCACCGGCCACCGAGGAATCTTGCGATCCATAAGATGGCGCCAGAGGAAATTTTGAAGTGCGGAAAAAGCGATTGCTTCCGGGATTTGCAGCTTCCTCTTGCCAATACATGGATGCATTCGTGAGATCGGGATGGTGCCTGATTCAGGGCATGGCAAGCGAATGGGCTAAAACGCCAACATGTTGGCGTTTTCCGTCAGTCGCTCAAAGTCAGAAGATGGCCTATGTATGATGCACTGCAACTGAGGTCGGGGTACTTGTAGAAAGTGAGCGGTTGGGGCGACACCCGAAATGCGAAAGGGAAATCTCGATTTTCTTGCTGATAACACGACCACTAACAGCGTTATCAGTGAAAGAGAAATGAGCATTGACCGATTGGATTGGGGCAGGTCGTTAGCCGGACGATCGCGAACGGATGCAAAAGCAGGTTCTGCCTTCAAGTTGAACTCGCTCGCGCGATAGGCGGGCGGAAGCCGGAAGTGGCTGGAGACGCCACGAACACCACATCGGTAAGCCCACCGCCGACGCTGTCGTGACGATGGGCAAGTCCCTTTTTTTGGAACCACGAACTACCCCCGTTGCTGGATCACGATGACCAGTACACGAAGGGTATGGCATCGCATTGTTTGATCTGCTGTCTAAATGCTCGCGTAACCGAGTGCTTGAGTGTTGACTGGAATCAGCGGTTGAGTGACAAGAAGTGACTGATGCAAAGAAAAAAATGCTCTGTGAATCTGTTCAAGCCGGAACTACGAATAGGACTGCATATGCTGAACACCTCAACGGATGAACCTGTTGTGCGCGCTGGTGACAGCAGGTCGGTTCCGACGGAACAGGAGTTCTCCGCGGCGTCCGTCCGGCTTGTTCCGGTGGTGCTCGCAGGTGGCGCCGGTTCACGGCTGTGGCCCATTTCGCGTGAGCAGTATCCGAAGCAGCTAATTGACGTACTCGGTTCGGAATCGCTGCTGCAAGCTACCGTGCAGCGGATGAAAGGTTTCGGCGCGCACGGGCGATTGGTGGGTGCTCCGATTGTTATCTGTGGAGAGGAGCACCGTTTCGTGACGGCGGAACAGTTGCGTGAACGGGGTGTCGAGGCGCGCATCGTGGTGGAACCGGCTCGTCGCGATACTGCACCTGCACTGACGTTGGCGACCACGACTGCGTGCGCGGATGGGGATGATGCGATTGTGCTGGTCATGCCGGCGGACCACGCGATCGTCGACGTCGCTGCTTTCCAGGTGGCAGTCGCTCAAGCCGCAGAGCACGCCGAGCGCGGTGCGATCGTGGCACTGGGCGTGCCGCCCACGCGTGCCGAGACGGGCTTCGGCTATATCAAGCTTGGCGACGAGATTAGTGGCGAGGCGCATCGCATCGAGCGTTTCGTCGAAAAACCCGCAGCGGAGATCGCTGCCCAATACGTGGCGTCGGGTCAGTACTGGTGGAACAGCGGCATCTTTGTTTTGCGCGCGAGTGTATGGCTTGCGACGCTCAAACGCCTCCAACCGGCAATGTATGACGCGTGTCTTCAAGCGCAGGCGCAGGGTTCCAGCGACGCTTCGTTCTTCAGGCCGGGCGCTGAAGCATTCAAGTCGTGCCCGGCCGACTCGATCGACTACGCGGTGATGGAACACCTCGGGGCGCAACAAGGCATGGCGGAAGGTGTCGTAGTGCCGCTCAGCGCGGGCTGGTCCGACCTCGGTTCGTGGGATGCGGTCTGGGATGCACTAGAGAAAGACGGTGACGGAAATGCTTCCCATGGTCGGGTCGTTTTCGAGGGGGCCACGTCCAGCTTCGCTCGTTCGGAGAAGCGTCTGATCGCATGCGTTGGCGTGAGCAACGTGGTGGTGGTTGAAACGGACGACGCCGTGCTGGTGGTCGACCGTTCCCGTGTTCAGGAAGTGAAGAGCGTGGTCAGCCGGATGCGGGCATTGCAGGCCCCTGAAGCCGAGGTTCATCGCAAGGTTCGACGCCCGTGGGGTTATTACGATTCGGTCGATCATGGCGAGCGCTTCCAGGTCAAGCGGATCCTGGTCAATCCCGGCGGTCGCCTGTCGCTGCAACTGCATCACCACCGCGCCGAGCATTGGATCGTGGTGAGTGGCACTGCTTTGGTCACGCGTGGGGACGAAGAATTTCTGTTGAGCGAGAACCAGTCGACTTTCATTCCATTGGGCGTGACGCATCGACTCGAGAACCCGGGGAAGCTGCCGCTCGAATTGATCGAAGTTCAGTCCGGGCCGTATCTCGGTGAAGACGACATTGTTCGTTTTGATGATACATACGGGCGGGCGTGACGCTTCGGTTACGCACGCTGTCCACCTTCTGGCGGGGAGATCACAACATGCTCGGATTACAGGGGTTATTGGCGCGGCTTGTCGACGTGATTCTGATCGTGGCGGGCGCACTTCTGGCGTCGCACATTCGCTTTGAAGATCTCGTTCAGACTCGGGTGGATGGCGCATTCATTACGTTCTCGGTCGCGCTTGCTCTGGTGTCGTTCCCTGCATTCGGCCTTTATGAATCGTGGCGCGGTCGCTCTTTGTGGCGGCTGACCGGGCAGGTCTCGTTGGCCTGGCTGCTGGTCCAGGCAGGTGGGCTCGTTCTGATGTTCTCCGTTCATCGCACGGATATGATCTCGCGGCTCTGGTTCATCTATTGGACCGCGACGAGCGCGGCTGGCTTGATTGGGTCGCGGTTGGTGCTGCATTCGGTGCTGCGTAGCATGCGCCACGCTGGTATGAACTTGCGCAACGTCGCTGTGGTAGGTGGCGGGTCTCATTGCAAGGATGTTGTGAGTAAGGTGCAGGCGATTCCTGCAAGTGGATTTCGCATGTCGGCCCTATTCGAGGTCGGCGCAAGCGAAGTCTTCGCACCCAAGAGCATTCCGGTATTCAAGAACTTCGACGAGTTCTCCGAACACGTTAGAAAAAACGCGATTAAGGAGATCTGGCTGGCTTTGCCGTTGTCGGAAGCCCAGACCATGCTCCGTTTCGTCAACGAATTTCGTGGTGATCTGGTGAACATCCGTTTCATTCCGGATGTGCGCAGCATGGCATTGTTCGACGCCGGCGTGGTGGATCTGATCGGCTCGCCGGCGATCAGCCTGGTTGCGTCGCCGCTGCCCGCTCGGGCAATGGTACAGAAAGAGATCTTCGACCGGTTGTTCGCGGCGCTGGCGCTACTCGCGCTGACACCCTTGTTGCTGATCATCGCGATCGCGGTGAAGTGCTCGTCGCGCGGTCCGGTCTTCTTTACGCAATACCGGAAGGGGGCTGATGGACAGGTGTTTCGCATCTATAAGTTCCGGTCCATGCGTGCTCATGCTGAGAAAGCGGGCGTCGTCACTCAGGCCACCAAGGGCGATCCGCGCATCACGCGAGTAGGTGCGCTTCTGCGCCGGACTAGTCTCGATGAGCTGCCGCAATTCTTCAACGTGCTGCGCGGCGAAATGTCGGTGGTCGGGCCAAGGCCGCATGCGATCGAACATGACGAGATGTATAAAAAGGTTGTTGACGGCTATATCCATCGCTATCGGATTAAACCTGGTATCACTGGTTGGGCGCAGGTAAATGGGTTCAGGGGGGAGACCGACCGACTCGAGAAAATGCAGAAACGAGTCGAGCATGATCTCTACTACCTGCAGAACTGGTCGTTTGGTTTGGACATGCGGATCGTGATTGCGACGATGGTAAAGGGGCTGGCGAGCAGTAACGCCTATTAACACGTCAGCCACTCGAACGAATTTTATCTACTTCAGTGCGTGGTCTTCGCAGCGGCATGGAAACACAAGCCTGCCGGCGTGTACGGCAGTCCTGGCGAGGTTTCGGTGACGATTCCACGGAAATCCGCTGGTCAATCAGACCGCAACCCGAAAGACGGCAACACCAATTTTCATACACGATTCGCAGGGAGATCGTGCGAATTTTTTTGCAGTTGACGCTGCCGCCGAATTCGAAATCAATGAAAAAGAATTTGAAGGATTATCTGATGGCATTATTTTGGAAGTGGGTCAGTCGCTGTAAAGAAACTGATTGCCGTCGCGGTTATCAATTGCTGTCCGGACTGGCTGCAAGCGTCATTCTGTCGGCGTGCTCGGTCGCCCCCGGAATGCGAATGACAACACCTCCAACGTTGCCGCTGACAAGTGGCGACGCACAGACTCCGCCGGTCGACCTCCAGGTTCCGATAGTCGACATCAATACCGCATTGATCAGGAAGATGCGTGACGAAGTGGGGCAACCCACCGCGGTCGAAAGCAATAAGCTGTTTTCGAACACGTCCGGCTATACGCTCGGAGTCGGTGACGTACTGCAGATTACGGTTTGGGATCATCCTGAACTCGCAGTCGCGCAAGGCATGCAGCAGACCCAGACAAACGTGCAGCGCAGTACCGATCCCGCAGCTGGCTTCATTATTGAAAGAGACGGTACTGTCCGCTTTCCGTACGCAGGGAAGATCGCTGTCCGTGGTCTTCAGGTAGGCGAAGCTCAGGATCGAATTGCCGCGGCGTTGAAGCGCGTTTTCGAGAATCCGCAGGTCACTGTCAGGGTGGCGTCCTACCGTGCAAAAGAGGTCTACGTAGACGGTCAGGTCAGAAGTCCCGGTGTCGTGTCCATAACCGACATCCCGATGACGCTCTACGAGGCGATTACTCGAGCAGGCGGGCTCGCTGATAGCGCTGACCAGAGCCGCTTGATACTGGTGCGCGACGGTGTCTCCTATCAATTGGATCTCGCGAAGATGCTCGCTCGCGGAGAGAACCCTTCGAAAATCGTGCTGCAGAACGGGGACCTGTTGCGAGTGGTCTCGCGAGACGAAAGCGGCGTCTACGTCATGGGCGAAGTGAATAAGCCGTCTACCGCCTATCCGCTGAGAACCGGCGCGTTGACACTGAGTGAAGCGCTGGCTCAGGCGGGAAGTATCAACTCGAATTCTGCCGACGCCGCTCAGCTCTACGTGATACGCAGTTCGCAGGGCACTAATCCCGAAGTCTTCCATCTGGATGCCCGATCACCCGTTTCAATGATTCTGGCGAACGAATTCCAGTTGCAACCCAAGGACGTGGTGTATGTGGATGGCAGCGGACTTGTCCGATTCAGCCGTGTCCTTAGCCTGCTCCTGCCAGCGATCAACGCAGGTCTAACCGCAGCAATTGTGACGAAATGAGCGTCCATTCCATTCTGATTGTCTGTGAGGGAAATATCTGCCGAAGCCCTATGGCCGAAGCGCTGGCCATCGATCTGTTTCCAAGGCTTCATATCAGCTCAGCTGGTTTAAACGCGCTGATTGGGAAAAAGGCCGATCCTTTTGCCAGATCGGTCGTGACGGAGCGAGGGCTCTGTCTGGATACGCACGTGGCCCGGCAACTCGGCTGGTCGATGGTGAAGGCCGCGGACATGATTCTGGTGATGTCCGCAGAGCAGAAGAAGAGGGTCGAAGACACGTACAGATTCGCAACAGGGCGAACCTATCGAGTGGGGCACTTTCAGAAATTCGACGTGGCTGATCCTTACCAGAAAAGCAAAGCCGAATTTGAAGAAGCGTTTGCGTCGATCGAAGCCGGCCTGAAGCATTGGTCTTACGTGCTGGAAGAACTGAACGTATAAATATAGGTAACAAATGGCTGCTAATCTACCCGCGTCGCTTGACGCCACGAGTGCCAATGAAGACGTTTCGTTTGCTGATTACCTTTCGCTGATATACGAAGGGCGGTGGCTCATTGCGGGAATCATGGCGTTTGTCGTCGCGCTCAGTGTCATCTACGCTTTCGGCGCGCGCCCCATCTACGAAGCCAATATTCTGATTCAGGTCGAAGATTCCGACCTCTCCGAAAAGAATCTGCTTGGAGATCTTGCTCCCTTATTGGACGCCAAATCGGCAACCACCGCCGAGATCGAACTTCTGCGGTCGCGGCTTGTGGTCGGGTCCGCGGTTTCGAGCCTGAAGCTTTTTATCGAGGCTACGCCCCGGCACTTTCCGATCATTGGCGGATGGGTGAGCAATCGCTACGAGAGCCGGATGTCAGCGACTGGCCCAGCAGAGATAGCGCCCGCATTTCTTGGCCTGAGTCGTTTTGCGTGGGGTGGTGAGAGCATTCAAGTCGATCAATTCGACGTTCCAAGAACGTATTGGAAGAAGAAGTTCACGCTGGTGGCTACCGGTCGTGACTCGTATGTATTGAAGAGCTCAGGCGACGTGGTGCTCGAAGGGAAGCTGAACCGCGTCGCGAAAGGCCGGATCGACGACGGCGAAGTTACGCTGCTCATCTCCAGGCTGACCGCGCGTCCAGAAACCGAGTTCATTATCAAGCGCAGTTCCGAACTTCAGGCGGTGGAAGACCTTCAGGACGATCTCAAGATTGAGGAAAAGGGCAAGCAATCCGGCATCCTCAGTGTTACCTTGAATGGACCCAATCCAAAGAAGACGAAGAGTATATTGGATGCGGTGGCCAGCGAATACGTAACGCAAAACGTCGCGTTGAAATCAGCGGAAGCACAACAAACCATCGAGTTTCTCGATCGTCAACTCCCGCAGTTGAAAAGCCAGCTTGACGACGCGGAAGCCAAGTACAACCGCTTCAGAAATGAGAAGGGAACCGTCAATCTGAGCGAGGAAGCGAAGCTCATATTGCAGCAATCGGTCGATTCGAATACAGCGCTTCTCGAACTGCAGCAAAGGCGTCTCGAGTTGAGGCAGCGCTTCACCGAAGAACATCCGAGTGTCGTCGCGCTTGATAAGCAGATTGCGGCTGCAAAAGGTCAGACAGAATCTCTTGGCGGCAGAATCTCCGGGTTGCCCAACCTGGAGCAGGGCGCATTGCGTCTCATGCGCGACGTCGCTGTAGATACGGACCTGTACACGGGTCTTCTGAATAGCGCGCAGCAGCTTCGTGTCCTGAAGGCAGGCAAAGTCGGTAACGTGCGTGTGGTTGATTTTGCGCAGGATTCAGAAGAACCGATCAAGCCGAAGAAGGCTTTGGTGATCGCAATGGGCGTTGTGTTGGGCGCGATTTTCGGCGTGACAACCGCCTTTGTGCGGAAGGCGTTTTTTGGTGGCGTCGAGAGTGGTGACGCGATTGAGCGCGCCACTGGCCTGCCCATCTATGCAACGATTCCGCACAGCGACGAACAACGCGCGCTGGACGATGCGGTTCGTCAGCGCGTAAAAGGCTTTCATATCCTTGCGCACCAGAATCCTGCCGATACGGCAGTCGAAAGTCTGCGCAGCCTGAGAACGGCAATTCAGTTTGCCATGCTTGAGGCCGAGAATAACGTTGCGATGGTCACGAGTCCCAGCCCCAGTGTGGGTAAGTCGTTCATTGTCGCCAACCTCGCGACGATACTTGCCTCGTCCGGTAAAAAGGTGCTGCTAATAGATTGTGATTTGCGGCGAGGCCACGTGCACGATTGCTTCGGTTTGGCACGGGAGCCGGGCGTGAGTGACTTCATATTGGGTGAGATCAGTCTCGAGAAGGTTATTCAGCGGGACGTTCTTCCCGGTCTGGATTTCATTTCGACCGGGACCGTACCGCCGAATCCCTCCGAGCTGCTGACAAACGCGAGATTCTCGGAATTGCTGGAGAAACTGCGCACTTCGTACGACGTAGTGATCGTGGATAGTCCACCGGTCCTCGCCGTGACCGATGCGGCAATTATCGGCAAACATGCCGGGACAACACTTCTGGCCTTGCGCTATGCGCAGCACCCACTGCACGAGATCGTTGAGTCCGTTCGGCGATTGCAGCACGGTGGCGTTGCACTGAAAGGTGCATTGCTCAATGATCTGCCGCGAACCGCTCTCGGCTACGGGCGCAGGTATGGGCGGTATTACGCGTACGAATATGGGCAGCTAACGAAATGAACGAACGCTTGGCAAACAGGAAGCGTCGTCTCGACGGACAATGTGATCCATCGATCCCGTTGACGAACGACCATCACGTGGCAGTGATCCTGGTGAATTATAAAAACGCCAAGGATACATTGCGCTGTATCGAATCGATTGGGCAACTGGACTATGGCTCCTACTCCATCGTCGTTGTAGACAATTGTTCGGGTGACGGCTCCTACGAGAAGTTCCTGGAGCTTGGGCCGTCGGTCAGGGTTATACGCTCGGATTCCAACGACGGCTTCGCTGCCGCATGTAACCTGGCGATGAATGCGTTGCAGGATTCGGCCGTCAGATACTTCTGGTTGCTGAACAACGACACAATCGTTCGCAAAGACACGCTTTCAGAGCTGGTCAAGATCGCTCAACAAAGTGATGCCATAGGCGCCGTCGGATCGAGGATCGTCGATCTACACGATGTCGAGAAGACGATCTGTGCCGGCGGAGGCGTAATCAGCCGTATTACCGGTCGATCCATGCACATCGAGAATTTCACGGCCGAGACAAAGTTGGACTACCTGTGTGGGGCAAGTTGTCTGATTCGCCGGGACGCGTACCTGGATATCGGGCCACTCTCGGAGAAGTACTTTCTTTACTGGGAAGACGCCGATTACAGCTTCCGGCTGGCAAAGAGGAACTGGTTGATTTCCTTTGCCGAGAAGTCAATCGTCATGCATGCGGAGTCGAACACGGTTGGTAAGGGGAGTCCTCGATTCGACTACTTCTTTTCTCGCGGTTCGGTCATTTTCCTTAGAAGCCATTTCAGGTATCACTGGGTCATTCCACTGCTTGTCTCCTTGTCGGGCAGGCTTGCTCGCCGTGTTATCAAGGGCAATTACGCAGGGGCCGTGGCAATTGCGACCGGAGTAGCACATGGCCTGTCCGGTCAACTTCGGCGTCCCGGCTGACGAACCGCTATGGCAACCATTGGAACCTATACGGCACCACGACGGCCGCTCCCGCTAAGTTTGCTGTTGGCGTTGAGCGCGCTCTTTGCCGCGCTCGGCGCTCAGATCTTTCCCGTTTTCGGAATCATCTGTTTGGCGACGATCGCGTGTTCGCTATTGGAGGCGACAAAGAAGAATCTCGCCGGGCCGGCGTTCGTCATGCTCATTGTGTTCAGCCTTTACGTGTTGCCGCGCGCCGCCTTGGTTCTGCTAGGTGCGATCGACAAATTCTCGGGTTTCGACTTGAGTGACGACAACCAATGGATCATTGGAACGGTTCTGTTTGTCTATGCGTTTCTATCCGGAACCAAGCTCAGTGGGACCGATGGCGTTGCACTTGGTGCACCGGCAAAGGGTTCAAAGCTGGCAGTCGTGATCAGTCTGTTCATGATTGCCTGTTCCATTCTGTTCTTTTTCAGCTACTTGAAGGCTGTGGGTGGAGTGCAAGGCCTGATTGCGAATTACAACGCGGAAACCTATTTCGCGGCAACTCAGGACGAGGTGGGATCTGCAAGCAAGAATGGGTCGATCTACACGCTGATTTCGGGATTTGCTATCGTCAGTGCGGCGCTGTTTGCGCTTCGCAAATCGCGCAAAATGGTTATTTCTTATTCCATTTTGTGCGGCATCTCATTGGTGATGGCGGTCTGCTTCATCAAGCGCGAGTATGCGTTTGACGTATTGATGGCGATTATCGTCACGCTGGTTGCAAGAAAGTCCGTGGTTAGACTGCAAAAGCTCGCCCTGATCGGTTTTGCGGCCGCGGGAATGCTCTTCCTGCTGTTTCTCGTCAGATCCGGATTTCAGCCGGGCGATGCCGCTGCGGTTCCGTTGGCGCTACTCGACACCTCCGAATTCTGGGTGCTCGATCAGATTATCAACGTGTACCAGAATGGCATCGGACTGACCGATTACGACTATGGCTGGCTTCATGTCATGGCGCTCGTCTCGCCTTTCATGCCGTTCGATTCATATGTCCCCCTGGACCACATTCTGGTTGAGCGATCAATGGGAATTTCCGGCTGGGGAATTCCGCCGACAATTTTTGGTTACGCCTTTCTGGTATTTGGCTGGATTGGTCTGATTCCGTATGGTATTGCGCTTGGATACCTGATCGGCCGTGTTGACCGTTGGTTGAAAAATCGAACCCGAAAGAGTTGGAGTTTCCTGAGCGCATACATGATTTTCATCATGTATTGCTGGTTTCTATTTAGAAACGGTGACCCTGTATTGGCGGTGTTTTATACCAATCGGTACTTGTTCCTGGTGATTTTCGTTGCCTTGATTGAATGGGTGTTTAACCGTGGTTCGAGGCGAATGGCTACCGCGAACTCAATGAGAGTGCGGATATGACGCGACACTTCAATTCACTATTCCGTCAGGCGCTGGGATCGAACGTCGCGATATTGGGGCTGAATTTCGGCAATGTAGCCCTTACGTCGCTGTTCGCCGGTCTAAATACGCGCGGCGCGGTGACGGCGATTATGACGTATCCGCCCTTATTAGCTTCGATATGCTGTTTTGGGCTTCATCTGGGGTTCGTTTATCTGACGCAACGGTTCCCTGAACGCGCGGAAAGTCTCTTTAAATGTTTGATTGTCTGCGCCATTTTCTCCCTTGGCGCAGGCACGCTCGTCAGCTTGACAATTGCACCGTATATCGCAAGCAAAATTTCGGCCGATAGGACGCTGGTGACGATTTGGACCATCGTTCTGACCGATTCTACGATCGTCTACGCGCTGTTTTCGGGTGCCTGTCAAACCGAAAAGCTGTTCCATGTATTTAGTGTCTCGCGATTGATGTCGCCAGCGGTGACCGCGGTGGGAATTCTCGTTTTCGGTCTGTTCTCGGTGGTGGAAACGCAAGCTTATCTGGCTGCCTACGCCGCTGGATCACTAGCAAGCAGTGCATTCACGATCGTCGTGTGCATCAAGGAATATAAAAATAGAGGCGTGTTGGGACGGAAGGATGTACGCGAACTCGGCCGTCTCGCCTCGCTGTACTGGATTGGCGATGTAATGAACATCCTGGTTTGGCAGGTGGACAAGATCGCGTTAATCGCACTGTCCATGCCGATGCGGGAGGTAGGCATCTATACGATCGTCGCAGCAATTGCGCGGGGCGTAGGCCAAATTCCGATTTCGTTGAGTCAGGTGCTGCTGGCAAAGGCGATTGGGAAATCAAGAAATGCAGTGGTGGAACAAACTGCCGTCAATTTCCGATATATCACGGTTTTGTCGGTGCTGATGGCGGCGTGCCTGACACCGGTCATGCTGTCCTCGTTCTTTATCACGAACGTGGAGATTTCCCGATTCCTCAAGGTCCTGTGCATTCTCTCAATTGATTCCTGTGTAGCGGGTGGAAGCCTGATTGTTTCTCAGGCGTTCAGTGCGGTTGGCGAACCGCACAAGGGGGCGGTTCGCCAACTGGTGGGTGGCTTGTCTGCGATTGTATTTGCCTATCTGCTCGGGTTGCAGTTCGGTGTAGTCGGCGTTGCGACCGGGATTCTGATGTCCTCCGTTCTAAAACTCACTGTAGCGTGGGTCATGTTCAAGGGCGCTTTTGAAACGCGATCTGAAAATTGGATGCCTTCACGCACCGATTGGGGCGGGGCATTAGGTTTTTTAAAACGGGGAGGCTAAATGAATTCACTAAAAAACAAACTGACGTCGTTGCTGGAAATCATTCCGCAAGGCGAGCACATAATATTTGCCGACTATCCCGTTTATTTCAACATCGGGGATCTGCTGATATTTCAGGGGAGTGAAAATTTCTTTCGTGATAACAATATCATCATCGATGACCGATTCAGTCTGAAGGAAAAGTCGCAGCTTTCCAGAAATACGGTTGGCGACAGGGCGATCGTATTGCAGGGGGGAGGTAACTTCGGTGACCTTTATCCGTGGCATCAGTCATTTCGTGAGCAGATCGTAAGTCAATTTCCCGACAATAAGATTGTTCTCCTGCCGCAGACGATCCATTTTTCTGATTTGGCGAAGGCCAAGGAATCGGCAGCAATTTTCAAGAGACATAGAAATCTACACATCTGTGTTAGAGACGAAAAAAGCTACAAATTTGCCGCGGATTTTCTGAGCGACAAAGTCTATTTACTGCCAGACATGGCGCATTGGCTCTACGGATCATCACCGTTCAAACCGGCAATGCGCGATGCAGCGAACGGTACGCTCTGGTTGATTCGTGGAGACAAAGAGCAGCCGCAGGCTTCGCAAGTTTCGGAACTGCCGGTCCCTGGGCGGGACTTTCAAGGAGATTGGAACGATTTGCAGAAGTTTTCGGCGCCGTTTCTCGAACAGTGGTCGACCAAATTTCATCGCTTAGCGGGAATGGCTCCGGTCAGGGTGGTTCGTCCATGGAAAATGTACCTGCCGGTGGTGCGCTCAATTATCGAGGCGAATGTGAATTTCTTCTCGAAATACGAGCGCGTTGTGACATCGAGATTGCATGGGCACATTCTCGGTGCCTTGCTGGACAAAGAAATTGTTCTGATTGATAACTCGTATGGCAAAAACTCGGGCTATTACGAGTGCTGGACGAAGGCACTTCCGAATGTGGTCCTCTCTGCCAGCGGAGTGTGAGCCGTGCGCACAGCATTTGTATTGCTTTGGGCTGAGATTTCCGTTGAGAACTGGAAGAAGTCATTCGACGAAGGCCTCAGGCCGGACAGAACGCCCTATGGATATCATTATCTGGAGGAGTCTGGATTCGACGTGCTTTATTCGAAGTCGTTTAACGAAAACCCCCTTTCCCGTATTTTCAGAAAAATTGTATCCAGGATATTTCGTGCCGATCTCGTACATGCGCTGAGAAATATCAGGGGAATGGCAAAAGCGGACTACATCTTTACCCATACGGATAAAGAGACGTTCTCTGTTCTGCTGTTGAGAACAGTTTTCCCGTGGCTGATCAAAGCGAGGACCGTGTGCCAGATTATCTGGACCCCAGACGTGCTGAAACAGCAGAGTAAGTTCGGCGCAAGGATTCTCGGAGCTGTGTTGAGGAAGGCGGATCTGGTCATCACGTTGTCCAGCCAGAACCAGGACTGGTTGAACCAGCTCGACAGCCGGATCAACGCGAGATCGGTGAAATTCGGCATTTGTCGCGACAGCTTTTTGACTGAGGAGCTTCCGGCTATTCGGGACGATTCGGCAGTGAGAGTCCTTGCGATCGGTAATGACGAACATCGAGACTGGAACACGTTTTGTGCGGCTCTCTCCGAAGTGAGTGACATCCGCGTACGAGTGCTTAGCCGTACCTTCAAGAAATCGGTTGCGTCATATCCGGATGAATGGGAAATAGAGTCCGCAAATTCGCTCGGTGAGGTAAAGGACGCGTATGCATGGGCGGACCTCGTCGTGGTGCCGCTGAAAAGCAACATGCACGCGTCCGGCATTACCTGCGTACTGGAAGCGGCATTTCTGGGCGTGCCTGTCATCGCGGCAAATACCGGAGGACTGACTGACTATTTCGAAGATGGCGAAGTGATGTACTACGAGACGGGTAGCGCCGAATCGCTTGGTTCGCAAGTCAGGAGATTTGCCACGGATGTCTCGGCGCGACGGAGTTATCAGCGTGCGGCGTTTGAGCGTGCGCGCAAGGAAACGCTGACCTCGAAAAACTACATTGCCCAGCAGGTGAGTTTGATTCTGGCTCGAGATGCAATCGGGGGGACCTGATGAAAATAGTGCACGTATGCGAGACGCTGAAGGGCGGTATCGAATCCTATTTGGCGGAGATTATTCCGTTCCAGGTGGGTCTTTACGGAGCGGACAATGTCCACATCATCGTCCCCCGCGACGGAGCGGGCGGGCGAAGCGAGTTTCACGAAGCCGTTGTCTGGGAATTCAGGAGAAAAGGGCGTTCTTTCTCTACGATGCTGAATCTCTGCGTGGCGATTCTCAAGCTCGTCAAGACACAGGCGCCGGACGTTATCCATTTGCACAGCTCTTTTGCCGGCGCCATTGGTCGCGTTGTGTTGATGGCTTTACGCAAGGAGACGAAGGTTGTCTATTGTCCGCACGGTTGGTCCTATCTGCGCCAGGGTGCAGAACGTACGAACTGGCTGTGGAAAAAGATCGAAACGATGCTGGCGGTAGCGTGCCACAAGATCGTTTGCATTTCCGAGCACGAGTACAACGCCGCACTCAACGCCGGCTTGCCAGAACATAAGCTGGAACTGATCGTAAGCGGAATTTCGGATGTCGTGTCGGACGCACCGCGGAATCGGGTCATCTCACGCGAAGGCCGCGCGATACGCCTGTTATTCGTCGGCAGGCTGGATTACCAGAAGGGTATCGATCTATTGTTCAATGCGCTTCGGTCGGCTGCGCGAAACGATATCGAGTTGACGATAGTCGGGGAGGCTGTTGTCAATTCCGGTTGGTGGGCGCAGGTTCGCGGATCGTGTCCTGAGAATGTGCAAATCATTGGCTGGCAGGAACGGGATGCGCTGCAGCTTTTTTATGAGCTCGCCGACGCTCTCGTGGTGCCTTCACGTTGGGAAGGTTTTGGCCTCGTTGCTGTCGAAGCACTCCGATCGGGCACGCCGGTGATATGCAACGTGGCGGGAGCGTTGCCGGATATCGTGGAACACAGGATTAGCGGTTATCACCTCGATTTTGAAAATACAGAGAAGGCGGTGGCTTTCTTCGCTGAGCTGAAGCTTGAACACCTGGCCCACTTGAGGGATGCAGCGCGTGAGCGCTATACCAGCGTTTTTAAATCCCAGGCGATGAACGAAAAGATGCTGCAGATGTATCAAGCCGTCATTCCGCACGCAGAGGCGGTGGGCACCGCGGGGTTTATGGAGTAGGTGGCCCCGATTTATCGAGGACAATATGATTCATGTCGACTATGTGGTTGGTCACGATCCCGCAATTGATCGTGACGGTATCGGGGACTATGCGGAACAAGTGGCAGCAGCTCTGGGCCGACGCGCAACGCTCGGCTCGAAGATTGGCTTTGTTCATTCGAGATTCAAACCGGCGAGTATATTTAAATGGTTTGGATTTCTTCGATTCTTTAACCGATCGAACATTGTACATATCCAGTATCCGGTTGAGGGGTGGGGGACATCGGTCATGCCTGGCGTCGTGCCAGTCATGGGTCGTCTCTTTTTTCGATCGAGCCGCCTGGCTATCACGTTGCACGAATGGCGAAGCATGCACGTGTTGCGCCGTGCAAGCGTCTATTTGACGATTCTTCTGGCAGACGTCCTGATCTTTGCCTCTGAACGGGAACGAAAAGCATTTTTAAGTTCACGGATTGCAAAGTATACGAGGAGCGCTCAACAACAGGTGGTCATTCCGATCGCCGTGAATGTTGATATTCCAGAGCTTGAAACAGCGGATATTCTGGCGGCACGTGAAAGCGCACTGTCGCGGCTGGGCCTCGGAAGAAGCAGGCTCGGCCACGGCGAGTCCGCTCGCCAGTTGGTGCTAGGCTTTTTCGGATTCGTCTATGAATGGAAACAGCCGGAAAAAATGCTCCATATTGTCAAAGCGCTGCTGAACAAAGGTTGCGCAGTGAATCTGGTTATGTGCGGCGATTTTCCGGATGGGCACGACGAGAAACGTGAAAATTTTCGCAAGAAAATCGCGGAGTATCGGCTCGAAGGCAATGTCGAATTGTGCGGCTATGTCGAGCGGGCGGATGAACTGGCGTTACGGCTTTCTGCGTGTGACGTAGTTCTTCAGCTGTTCTCTGATGGTCTTTCGGCAAGACGAGGAAGTTTCTGGTACTCGGCCGAGCTGGGCACGCAGGTTCTTTCCACGTTTCCGGGCGCGCAGGACGAGTTCGAGCAGTGTGGAACAGGTTATGAGCCTTCGAATGACGAGCGTGTGTTGCTGGTTCCCGCAGACGATGATCCTGCCAACATAGCGGCGAGGATTCTGGACTGGACGCGACCATGGAGTCCACCGGTGAGAAGGACGATTGCGCCTACCTGGGACGAGATAGCGGCCCAACACGAGGGGGTGTATGCCGCAATGATGCCCGCGTCGCAACCGCTGACTGACGAACTGGTGGAGGAGGCCGTTCAGCCGGCGAAGACGTTCGGTTCGCGGTCGACGGAGAGCCGATGAAACCGGTCGATCGCCTGGAGAAAAGACGCTCCGTTGTGAAAGTTATCCTGACCGGGGTGTATTGTCTGTTGCCCTCTTTGGCGCGACCGGCAGAAAGCGATGCATCTGCTTCTTCCGGCATTGCAAGGCCAGACGGTACAAAGAGCAGCGTGCGTATCGACGAGCTGGGTGCGAAGGGCAACGGCGTTGACGACGATACGGAATATTTCACGCGTGCCATGCGGTCCGGCGTCACGGTCGTGGCAGGAAAGGGAAAGGTCTATCGCGTCAGGCCGCTCGTATTCGTTGATTTAAAAAACGCAGCATTGGATCTGAACGGTTCAACCCTGCTGGTAGACCGTCCTACCCCGACAGGTCCTTCGCCGTCGGGGCTCACCTTCAAATCTTCGTCCAGCTTAGGTGGATGTCAGAATCTGAAATTGAGTCATGGAAAAATCGCTTATGTATCGGCGCCCTCTGCAAGAATCGACAACAATTTCTCGATTTATGTGGAGGGCGCTCGGGGCCTGGAGATTTCCGGAATTGAGATCGATGGAAGCTGGTCGGCGGGGATCTGGGTGCAAAAATCGACCCATGTTTATATCCACGATAATTATGTCCATCACACCAAAGCAGACGGCATAACCTGTCAGGGTTGCGGAGACGATATACGCATTATTTCCAACCGCGTGAGCTTGCCGGGCGACGACTGTGTCGCCGTAACGTGGTTCACGGGAAATAATGAATCCTACGTCGGAAATAGCGCGGGTGAGAAATATAGCTCGAACGTCAGAATAGCGAATAATATTTGCGAGGATGGTGCTGCTCGGGGAATTTTTCTTGGGGGCGTGTCGGGAGGCGAGGTCTGTTTCAACAGGATATCGAGAACCGACGCCATTGGCATTCTACTGGCCAGAGATACAGTGGACCGGTCTTCCGAGTTTTTCTATGCTAACGGTGTGAATAACTCGAATCTGAACGTGGATATCCACCATAACGCGTTGAATCAATGCGCTATCGCGTCCAATAGCAGATATGCGGAGGTAGGTGGGATCTGGATCTCCGAGCGGAATCGCGGTATCAGGGTAATGAATAATATTTTGTATAAATGCAATAATATTCACTTCTACTGTGCTGGGAATGCGGAGATTTACCAGAATAAAAGTTTTTCTCCCCAATGGGTCGCGGGTGGACGGGTGAGAAAAGAACAGATGCTGGGGCGGGGCAGCCACATCGTAACGGGCGCCAATTCGGCAAGCAAGGGATGGAATTTTGGCCGAATTGACGAGAACCAGTTGATTGGCGATTGCTATTACGCAATCTGGATTGGCCCGGGAAGTCTTTCCAGGCAATGGCAGGTTGCCAGAAACCGGATTTTTGTTTCGACTGACACGACTCAGTCCGCAAGTTTGCTGTCCACTGAAGCGGGGCAGAAAAACGCGGCGAGGATTACTGCCTGGATTCGCTCCGACAATCCGGGGAGGGTTTCTGTGCAAGACAACGTGGTTCAGGATCTCCGCGATGCGCCCACTCTTGATCCGTAAGTTGGTTTCCGGCGTCGGCGCGTGCAAGACCGAGTTCTGATCTTGCGCTCAGTCCCGGCCGTGAGCGTCTTCGGCCGCGCAGCGCGGAGCCGAGGCATTCTCGTGGTTAGCCGATCGCTCCAACTGCTGGTCGGATCCGTTCGGCGTTCTCAGACCATGCTCGATCCGATCTGCCGACGCACTCCTCGTGCGCGCCTCCTGCAGCGACCGCACGTAATCGTCCATTGGACCGTCCTGCTGAGGGCGACGCTTACGGCGTCCCCACAGGCGACCTACGCTGCCACAGACCTTGCTGATCACGACGGCAATGCAAACGGCCATGGCAAGGAACACCAGGGCGAGACTTTCGCCAATGTTCCGTAAGCGTGTCAGTGTTCGCGAATCTCGCACGATGGCTCCAAGGCAGGCAGCGCCTTAGTCTACCAGTTCGGAACGGCGGGCTTCGACGAGCCTTGAGCAAGCATTTACGCGCGCGATCGGTACGCCTCGCGAAGGGCAGTCCTGCCGGCGGGGACCACGATTAGCGTCGCAAGCCGTATTAGCGGAGGTGGAATGAGCAGCGTATTTGTTCGGAAAGCGCTTTGTCAGTTGGCGTCCGCGCCGCCGAGCATGCTTTTGTAAGACTTCATTGCGGGGCTTAGCCTGAAGCGCTTATTGCCGGACGGCGCATCAGTGTCGCCATGCGTTGAAGTCATTTCGGAATAGGACGTAAGGTTACTCGTGTCCGCCGAACTGCCTTGGGATAGAAGCGACGATTGAAGTGCGCGCTTCTTTGACATTTGAAACTTCAATTGACGCCCTTTTTTGTTTTTGTCGCCAAGTGCAAGATCGTCGCCGCTTTCCGATGCGGATTCAAGCATCATGTTGGTGAGGTAATCCGGCTCATCTATCAAATCCTTCCCTACGGTCGCTTCCTTGGTCAGGCTGGGTGGCGCGTAAGGCGAATTGTTGGCGTCCTTCTTGTCGTCGAGGTCCCGACGACGTTGGTGGTCCGCATAGCGACGCCTGTAATGCCCCAATTTCGACGTGTTCGAGTCCTCCGGCACAGGCAAACCGTTCGATGAGTAAGAGGTCAATGTGGCCGGATCAACCGACGTATAGTCCAGGTCGCTCGCATTGCCGGTGGAATAAGTCGACTGAGCGGTTTGCCGGCTCGATGCGGTGTGATATTGAGCGAAGCCGGACGTGGACATTGCAAAAAGACACAGCAAACAGGCGCGCAAAGGTCTCACTGCCGCTCCTGACAGGTCGAAGAATTTCGTTTCGGTTTGCGATGTAACGCGCTTGCGATTAACTTGATTGCCACGCCACCTGCTCCGTAAGAAGGCTTTGCAGATACTTGCCGTAAGCATTCTTGGCGAGCGGTTTGGCGAGAGCCTGCAATTGTTCGCCGTCGATCCATTGCCGCCGGTACGCAATCTCTTCGGGACACGCGACCACCAGTCCCTGACGTTTCTGCAGCGTGGCGATGAAGGTCGCCGCTTCGATCAACGAGTCGTGCGTGCCCGTATCGAGCCAGGCGTAGCCGCGGCCCATGATCTCGACATTGAGCGCTGCGTTGGCGAGATAACGCGAGTTGACGTCGGTGATTTCAAGCTCGCCACGCGGCGACGGCTTGATGTCCGCGGCAATGTCGCACACCTGCTTGTCGTAGAAATAGAGACCCGTGACCGCATAGTTCGAGCGCGGTTTCGCGGGCTTCTCCTCGATCGAAAGCGCACGGAACTCGCGGTCGAACTCGACCACGCCATACCGTTCCGGGTCGTGCACGTGGTACGCAAAGACAGTGGCGCCTTCGGTTTTGTCGTTGGCGTTTTCCAGCTGCTTCGCCAGATCGTGACCGTAGAAAATGTTGTCGCCGAGAATCAGCGCCGACGGATCGTTACCCACGAAATCCCG